>JAUYSB010000206.1 GCA_030696525.1 Hydrogenophaga sp.
GGACGACTGGGAAAACCCCACGCTGGGCGCCTGGGGCTTGGGCTGGGAGGTGTGGCTCAATGGCATGGAAGTCACGCAGTTCACCTATTTCCAGCAGGTGGGCGGCATCGACTGCAAGCCCATCACCGGCGAAATCACCTACGGCCTGGAGCGCCTGGCCATGTATTTGCAGGGGGTGGACAACGTCTACAACCTGCAGTGGACCGAGGGCTTGAGCTACGGCGATGTCTACAAGCAGAACGAGGTGGAGCAATCCACCTACAACTTTGAACACTCGGACGCCGATTTCCTGTTCACCGCCTTTGGCGCCCACGAGAAGCAGGCCAAGCACCTGATGGAGCAGCAGCTTGCGCTGCCCGCCTACGAGCAGGTGCTCAAGGCCGCGCACAGCTTCAACCTGCTGGACGCGCGTGGCGCCATCAGCGTGACCGAACGCGCCGCCTACATCGGCCGCATCCGCAACCTGGCGCGTGGTGTGGCGCAAAGCTACTACGAGAGCCGCGAACGCCTGGGTTTCCCCATGGCGCCGCGCGAGTGGGTGGAACAGATGGCCAAGAAGGCCGCGTGAGGCTGCGGTAGGAACGCCAGATGCTGACCAAGCTCACTGTTCGCAACTTCAAGCGATTTGACGACGTCGAGATCGGTCTCTCGTCGTCGGTGGTTTTCATCGGCCCAAACAATTCCGGCAAGACCACGGCATTGCAGGCGCTGGCGCTGTGGGATGCCGGATGCAAACAGTGGCTTGCCAAGCGGCAATCGTCAGGTGACGCCGCCAAGGGTGTGACGATTGGTCGCAAAGATTTGGTCTACCTCCCACTGCCAGCATCCAACGCGTTGTGGCGTGACCTGCGTGTGCGCGAGGCCTACCGAGAGGACGGTAAAACCAAACCCAGGAATGTGCTGATCGAAATCATCGTGGATGGTTTGGACGGTGATGGCGAATGGTCGTGCGGCTTTGAGTTCGAGTACGCCAGTGAGGAGTTTTTTTACTGCCGCCCTCTGCGGGTGGACGACGGCAAAAAGCCTGCGCGCATGCCGGTGCCGGTCAAGTCCGTGCAGTCTGTTGAGCTGGCTTTCCTGCCACCCATGACCGGATTGTTGATGGAGGAGCCCTTGTTGCAACCGGGACGAATCAACGTCCTGCTGGGCAGCGGGCGCAGCGGTGAAACCCTGCGCAACATCTGTTATTCAGTTTTCGAGCGACAAGATGGTGGTTGGGACAAGGTCGTTTCCTCGGTTGCGGAGTTGTTTGGCGTTCGCCTGCGCGAGCCCGTTTTTGTGGGACAGACAGGCACCATAGAAATCGAGTACGAGGAACAGCGATCGGGCGTCAGGCTGCCCCTCACATCGGCGGGACTGGGCATGCAGCAAACCTTGCTGTTGTTGGCCTACTTGCACCTCAAGCCCAGTCAAGTCCTGTTGCTTGATGAACCAGATGCCCATCTGGAGATTTTGCGGCAGCGACAAATCTACCAACTGCTGGTGGAGTTGTCAGCGCTTCAGGGGAGCCAGGTGATCTGCGCCAGTCACTCTGAAGTGGTGCTCAACGAGGCAGTTGAGCGTGACACGGTGGTTGCTTTTGTGGGCAAGCCCCACGTTGTGTCGGGGCGCCAGGGCTCGCAGATTCTCAAGGCGCTCAAAGACATTGGTTTTGAGCACTACATGCAGGCAGAACAAAGTGGGTGGGTGTTGTACCTGGAAGGCAGCACTGACCTGGCCATCCTGCGGGCCTGGGCCAACAAACTGGAACATCCTGCGCGCGAGGCCTTGTCCAAACCCTATGTTCACTACCTGAACACCAACTTGCCCTCCGTGGCCCGCAACCATTTCAACGCCGTGAAGGAAGCCAATCCCCGTTTGTTGGGTGTTGCGGTTTTCGACAAGCTCGACAAGGAGCCGCAGGGGCCACAAGATGGTTTTGTTGATCTTCAATGGTCCAGGCGGGAAATCGAGAACTATGTCGCAGACCCTGCCGTCTTGATGGCCTTCGCGCGTGGTAACCACAGCTCAGACGATTTGATCGAGCAAGCTGAATGGGAACAACGTGTGGACGCGATGCGCGAGGCGATAGCGGAAGTGGAAACCGCGACACAGACCCTGGGTGAAAACTTGTGGTCGGACGGCCGCAAAGCCAGCGAACAGGTGCTGCCCCAGATTTTTCAGCGCTACCGGCAAAAGTGCCTGGATGTCCGCATTCCGGTGGGCAAAGGTGAATTCCACAAGTTGGTTGAATACCAGAGCGCACAACACATTCACCCGGATGTCGTCGCCATGTTGGACGCCATCCTGAAGACTTATAAAGAAGCGACAAAGCATGTCTGAAACGCACAACCTCCTCGTTGAACTGTTTGTCGAAGAGCTGCCGCCCAAGGCGCTCAAGAAGCTGGGCGAGGCTTTTGCCGGCGTCCTGTTCGATCAACTCAAGGCCCAGGGCCTGGCCGATGCGGCCGCTGTGCTGACCTCGTTCGCCTCGCCGCGCCGCCTGGCCGCGCATGTGACGGCGGTGGCCGCGCAGGCCGCCGACAAGGCGGTGTCGCAAAAACTCATGCCCGTGGCCGTGGGCCTGGACGCGAGCGGCAACGCCACGCCGGCCCTGCTGAAGAAGCTGGCCGCGCTGGGGGCTGATGCGTCGGCCGTGGCCGGCCTCAAGCGCGCGCCCGATGGCAAGGCCGAGGCCTTGTTCTACGACAGCCTGGTCAAGGGCGCGACCCTGGTCGAGGGCCTGCAGAAGGCGCTGGACGAAGCCCTGGCCAAGCTGCCCATCCCCAAGGTCATGACCTACCAACTGGCCGATGGTTGGAGCGACGTGAAGTTTGTGCGCCCCGCGCACAAACTGGTGGCCTTGCACGGTGCCGCCGTGGTGCCGGTGGCCACGCTGGGCCTGACGGCGGGCAACACAACCCACGGTCACCGCTTTGAAGCGGCGGTCGATCCGGTGGTCGTCACCCACGCCGATGCGTATGCCGAGACCCTCAAGCGCGACGGCGCCGTGATCGCGTCGTTTGCCGAGCGCCGCGCCGACATCGTGCGCCAGCTCGCCGCGGCCGCGGCCCAGGTGGGCGGGGGTTGCCAGCCCATCGACGACGACGCGCTGCTGGACGAAGTGACAGCGCTGGTCGAGCGGCCCAATGTGCTCATTTGCCAGTTCGAGAAAGAATTCCTGGACGTGCCGCAGGAGTGCCTGATCCTCACGATGAAGGCCAACCAGAAGTACTTCCCGCTGCTGGACGCCGCTGGCAAGCTGACCAACCGCTTTCTGGTCGTCAGCAACATCAGCCCCACAGACGCCAGCGCCGTCATTCAGGGCAACGAGCGTGTGGTGCGCCCGCGCCTGGCCGATGCCAAGTTCTTCTTCGACCAGGACCGCAAGCGCCCGCTGGAGTCGCGCGTGCTGGGCCTGGCCAAGGTGGTGTATCACAACAAGCTGGGCACGCAGGGCGAACGCACCGAGCGCGTGAGCGCCATCGCCCGTGCCATCGCCCAGCAACTGGGTGGTGACGCGCTGGCCCGCCAGGCCGACCAGGCCGCGCTGCTGGCCAAGGCCGATCTGCTGACCGACATGGTGGGCGAGTTCCCCGAGCTTCAAGGCATCATGGGCGGCTACTACGCCCGCCACGACGGCCTGGGCGAGGACATCGCCCACGCCATCGAAGACCACTACAAGCCCCGTTTTGCCGGCGACGAACTGCCGCGCAACACCGTGGGTGTGGTGGTGGCCCTGGCCGACAAGCTCGAAACCCTGGTGGGCATGTTCGGCATCGGCAACCTGCCCACCGGCGACAAAGACCCGTTTGCTTTGCGCCGCCACGCGCTGGGTGTGGTGCGCATGCTGGTTGAGAAGGACTTGCCGCTGGAGCTGGACGCCTTGCTGCGCAGCGCCGTGCCCGCCTTTGGCGACAAGATCACCGACGCGTCCGCCGCGCTGGGCGACTTCATTTACGACCGCCTCAGCGGCGGTCTGCGCGAGCAGGGCGCCAGCGCCCAAGAGGTGGACGCCGTGTTGGCCCTGCGCCCGCAGCGCCTGGCCGACGTGGCCCAGCGCCTGGCGGCCGTCAAGGCCTTCGCCGCCCTGCCCGAAGCACCGGCGCTGGCTGCGGCCAACAAGCGCGTGGGCAACATCCTCAAAAAGACCGAGGGCGCGGTGACCGCGCAGGTCAACGAGGCGTTGCTGGTCGAGCCCGCCGAGCGCGCGCTCAACGACAGCCTCAAGACCGTGGTGCCTCAGGCCAACGCCGCGTTTGATGCCGGCGACCTGACCGCCAGCCTGCAGGCCCTGGCCGCGCTCAAGGGTCCGGTCGATGCCTTCTTCGACGGGGTCATGGTCAACGCCGAGGACGCCGCGCTCAAGGCCAACCGCCTGGGTCTGCTGGCCACGCTGCACGCGGCCATGAACCGCGTCGCCGATCTGTCGCGCCTCGCTTCCTGAACCGGAGACTTCCCATGGGCGGCACCGTCAAACTCATCGTCCTGGACCGCGACGGTTCGCTCGGCCAGATCAGCGAGGACTTTGTGCGCTCGCCCGATGATTGGCTGCCACAACCCGGCGCGCTCGAAGCGGTGGCGCGGCTCAACCAGGGCGGCTGGCGTGTGGTGGTGGCGTCCAACCAGTCGGGCCTGGGGCGCGGCCTGTTCGACATGGCCACGCTCAACGCCGTGCACGCGCGCATGCACAAGCTGCTGGCCGGCGCCGGTGCGCGGGTCGATGCGGTGTTTGTGTGCCCCCATGCGCCGGAAGACGGCTGCAACTGCCGCAAGCCCGAGCCCGGGCTGCTCATGCAGATCGGCCAGCGCTACGGCGTGGCCCTGCCCGAGATCCGCGCGGTGGGCGATTCGCTCAACGACGTGCGCGCCGCCGCGGCCGCCGGCTGCCAGCCCCACCTGCTGTTGTGTGGGCTCCTGAGCGCGCACACCGGGCCTGATGCGTTGCCCTTGCCACCGCTGCCCGAAGGCACGGTGGTGCACGCCGACCTCGCGGCTTTTGCCGATTTTCTTTTGGCCACCGACAAGGTCTGACCCATGCCCTTTTTGCGTTCCGTGCTCCACATGCTGTGGATGGCCCTTACCGTGATGCCGTGGGGGCTGGCGGTGGTGTGGCCGCGCCTTTTCTCAGCAGCACGCAGGTCTACTGGATGTGTGCCGGCTGGCTCAGGGTGGCGGTGCGCGGTGGCAACGTGATCCTGGGCATACGCAACCACGTGATCGGTTACGAGAACCTGCCCGTGGGCAGCACCGCGCCGGCCGTGTTGCTGCTCAAGCACCAGTCCACCTGGGAAACCTTCTGCATGCCCACGCTGATGCCGCACCCGCTGGCCTACGTGTTCAAGAAGGAACTGCTGTACGTGCCGTTTTTTGGCTGGGCCATGGCCAAGATGGACATGATCCACATCGACCGCTCCAAACGCGCCCAGGCCTTCAATCGGGTGGTGGAGCAGGGCAAGCGCCTGCTCGCGCAAGGCACGTGGGTCATCATGTTCCCCGAGGGCACGCGCATCGATCGCGGGCAAAAAGGGCAGTACAAATCGGGCGGAACGCGCCTGGCGATTGAAACCGGTGCACCGGTCATTCCCATCGCCGTCACCTCGGCCAAATGCTGGCCGCGCAAGGCCTTCATCAAGCGCCCCGGCGTGGTGGAGTTTTCGATTGGCAAACCCATCCCCAGCGCAGGGCGCAAGCCCGACGAGCTGATGCGCGAAGTGGAAGACTGGATCGAGGCCGAGATGCGCCGCCTCGACCCAGAGGCTTACCGCTGACCGGAACCGCGCCGTGACTCAGGTCGAACAACTGAGCCTGGACCTGTTCGATGAGGCGCCGGCCGCCGTGGCGGCACCTGCCGCCCACTGGCAACACCCGCGCGCCAGCCGCCAGCTGCAACTCGGCGCCTGCCTGGTGGCCTACGAATTCAAGCGCGGCAAGCGCCGCACCATCGGCCTGAGCGTGGGGCCGGACGGCCTGAGCGTGAGCGCGCCGCGCTGGACGCCGCTGGCCGAGGTGGAAACCTTGTTGCGTGACAAAGCCCGCTGGGTGCTGGACAAGCTGCAGGCCGTGCGCGAACGCCAGGCCCAAGCCGAGCAGGCCCGCATCGAGTGGCGCGACGGCGCGTGTTTCCCCTACCTGGGCGAAGACGTGGTGCTTCGCCTCGACCCCACCCAGGGTTTGCGCAGTGCCGGCGCCATGCTGGATCACACGCCCGAGGGCGCACGGCTGCGCCTGGGTCTGCCACAACAGGCCAGCGCCGACCAGATCCGCGACATGACCCAGGCCTGGCTGATGCGCCAGGCGCGCGCCCTGTTCCAGCAGCGGCTGGACCACTTCGCGCCCACCCTGGGCGTGCGCTGGACCAAGCTGCGCCTGTCCAGCGCCGGCACGCGCGGGGGCAGCGCCAGCGCCGACGGCAGCATCCGCCTCAACTGGCGCCTCATCCACTTCGGACCGGCCGTCATCGACTACGTGGTGGCCCACGAGCTGAGCCACCTGCGCGTGATGAACCACAGCCCGCAGTTCTGGGACACGGTGGCCAGCGTGATGCCCGACTACCTGGAGCGCCGCCAGGCCTTGCACAAGCTGCCCGTGCCCAAGTGGTGAGCCGGCACAATCGGCGCATGCGATTGATCAGAGATATCAGCCTGTCCTCGGCGACAGCGGGTTTTGTGGCGGTGCTGGTGGGTTTCACCAGCTCGATTGCCATCGTGTTCCAGGCCGCACAGGCCTTTGGTGCCACACCGGCACAAATCACCTCGTGGATGTGGGCCCTGGGTCTGGGCATGGGCCTGTGCTCGGCCGTGCCTTCGCTGATCCTGCGCCAGCCGGTGATGGTGGCCTGGAGCACACCCGGCGCAGCGGTGCTGGCCACGGCCGGCCTGGCCGGGGGCTTTGCCATGCCCGAGGCCATCGGCGCCTTCATGGTGTGTGCGGCGCTGATCATTCTGGTGGGCGCCACCGGCTGGTTCGAGCGGGTGATGAACCACATCCCCATGGCCATCGCGGCGGCCTTGCTGGCCGGTGTGCTGGCGCGTTTTGGTTTGCAGGCCTTTGGCGCCGCACAAAACGCGCTGGGGCTGGTGGTGCTGATGCTGCTGGCCTACCTGATCGGGCGCCGGCTGCTGCCACGCTACGCGGTGGTGCTGACGCTGGTGGTGGGGGTGTTGCATGCGGCCTTCACCGGCGGCCTCAAGACCGAAGGCCTGGTGCTGGAACTGGCGCGGCCCGTGTTCACCGCACCGGTGTTCAGTCTGCAGGCCATGGTCAGCCTGGCGCTGCCGCTGTTTGTGGTCACCATGGCCTCGCAGAACCTGCCCGGTGTGGCGGCCATACGCGCGGCGGGCTACGCCATGCCCATCTCGCGCATCATCACCCTGACCGGGGTGGTCACCCTGGTGCTGGCGCCGTTTGGCGCGTTTGCGCTCAACCTGAGCGCCATCACCGCCGCCATCTGCATGGGCGAAGAAGCCCACGGCGACAAGGCCAAGCGCTACACCGCCGCCGTGGCCTGCGGGCTGATCTACATCGGCATCGGCATCTTCGGCGCCACCTTCACTGCGCTGCTGCTGGCCTTCCCCAAGGAGCTGGTGATGGCGATTGCCGGCATTGCCCTGCTGGGCAGCATAGGCGGCGGCCTGCACACCGCGCTGGCCGACGAGCGCCACCGCGAGGCGGCCCTGATCACCTTCCTGGTCACGCTCAGCGGCGTGGTGGTGGCGGGCATCGGCTCGGCCTTCTGGGGCGTGGTCGCCGGCGTGTTGGCGCTGTTTGTGCAACAGTACGGGCTTCCAAAGAAGACACCATGAACATCCTCATCGTTGCCGATCCGCTTGAGTCCTTCAAGATCCACAAGGACACCACCTTCGTCATGATGCGCGAGCTGCAACAGCGCGGCCACCTGCTGGCCGCCTGCGAGCCGCAGCACATCCACTGGCGCAGCGGTGGTGTGGTCAGCGCCAGTGTGCGCGCCGTGCGCCTGACGGGCGAGGCCGGCGCCTGGTTCGACGCCCAGCCCGAGGCGCCCATGGCGCTCAAGGATTTCGACGCCATCCTGATGCGCAAGGACCCGCCCTTTGACAGCGAGTTCTTCTATGCCACCCATTTGCTGGAACAGGCCGAGCGCGAAGGCGCGCGCGTGTTCAACAGCCCACGGGCTTTGCGTGACCACCCCGAGAAGCTGGCGCTGATGGAATTCGCCGACTTCGCGCCGCCCACGCTGGTGACGCGCCGCGACGCCGACATCCGCGCCTTCCACGCCGAACACGGCGACATCATCTTGAAGCCCCTGGACGGCATGGGCGGCACGGGCATCTTCCGCGTCAAGGCCGATGGCCTGAACCTGGGCGCCATCATCGAAACCCTCAACCAGGGCGGTGCCACCAGCGTGATGGTGCAGCGCTACCTGCCCGAGATCGTGGACGGCGACAAACGCCTGCTGGTCATCGGTGGCAAGCCGGTGCCTTTCTGCCTGGCGCGCATTCCCCAGGGCAACGAGGTGCGTGGCAACCTGGCCGCCGGTGGCAAGGGCGTGGCGCGGCCACTCACCGAGCGCGACCGCACCATCGGCGAGGCGCTGGGTCCCATCCTGGCCGCGCGGGGCCTGTTGCTGGTGGGGGTGGACGTGATTGGCGACAAGGTGACGGAAATCAACGTCACCAGCCCGACCTGCTTCCAGGAAATCCAGCAGCAGACCGGCTGCGACGTGGCGGCGCTGTTTGTGGACGCGCTGGAGGCGGCCCTGGTGTAAGCGGCTGGCGGCCAGGACGGTGCTAGACTGGATTCCACAAATTTGTAACAGTCTTCGGCCACGTGAAAATCGACTCGCTGCACCTGGACCACGCCCAAGCCTTGCTGGCCCGGGCCGGGCAGTCGCTGCCCGGGCCACAGGGCGGTGAAGACCCGGCCTACCTGCAGCGCCTGATCGACGCCTTGTGCGACCTGTCGCTGCGCGATCCGCTGACCGGCCTGTCCAACCGCCGCCATTTTCTGGCCGCGCTCGACCAGGAAATCGACCGCGTCACGCGTGCCGGTGACATGGCCTTGTTGCTGATGGTGGACATCGACCATTTCAAGCGCGTCAACGACAGCCACGGCCACCCGGCCGGCGACCAGGTGATTCGCGCCGTGGCCCAGTGCCTGTCGGCCTGTGTGCGGCCGATGGACACGGTGTCGCGTTTTGGCGGCGAGGAATTCGCCATCATCCTGCCCAGTTGCCAGTCGGTGTTTGGCGCCCAGGTGGCCGAACGCATACGTGAGCGGGTGGCCGCCAGCCCGGTGGTGCTCGACAGCGGCGAAATGCTGCATTTCACGGTCAGCATCGGCGGTGCCTACGCGCCGCAGTGGCTGCGTTTCACGGCTGCGGCCTGGATAGAGCGGGCCGATGAGCAGCTCTACCGCGCCAAGGCCGAGGGCCGCGACCGCGTCTGCCTGGAGCCACAGCCCGACAGCGTGGTCAGTGCCGAAGAAAAAAGTTTGCTGTTCGGCCTGTCGCCGGACGACGAGCCGACCGATAACGAAGGTGTGTCTTCCCTGGGCGCCGACGAAGGCCCGACAATGAACAACCTCACATGAGCAGCACACCTCCCCAGACACCCCACGCCGCCGCGCACGCCGGCCTGCCCGCCTACTCCGGCAAAGGCAAGGTCATGGCCGTGACCAGTGGCAAAGGTGGTGTCGGCAAGACCTTCTTCTCGGCCAACCTGGCCGCCGCGCTCACGCGCCGGGGGCACAAGGTGCTGGTGCTCGACGCCGACCTCGGTCTGGCCAACCTCGACGTGGTACTCAACCTCTACCCCAAGATCACGCTGCACGACGTGTTCACTGGCAAGGCCACGCTGGACGACGCCATCCTGAAGGCGCCCGGCGGGTTTTCGGTGCTGCTGGCCGGCTCGGGCATGGTGGAGTACTCGCGCCTGACCCCTGAGGTGCGCGAAGACTTTCTGAAGGTGATGAACACCATCGTGCCGCGTTTTGACGTGGTGCTGCTCGACACCGGCGCCGGCATCTCCGACGTGGTGCTGTTTGCCGTCTCGCTGGCCTCTGAAGTGCTGATGGTGGCCACGCCCGAGCCGACCTCGCTGACCGATGCCTACGCCACCATCAAGGTGCTGGCCATGCAGCAGAACCGCCAGCAGGTGCGGCTGGTGGTCAACCAGGCCACCCGCCCCGGCGACGGCCGCAACATCACTGGGCAATTGCAGCAGGTGCTCAACCGCTTCCTGTCCACCCAGAACGGGCAGGGCATCAAGTTGCTGCACATGGGCGATGTGCCCGCCGACCAGTCGGTCAAGGACGCCATCATGCGCCGCCAGCTGCTGCTGGTGCACGCGCCAGGCTGCCCGGCCGCGTTGGCCGTGGGGCAGATCGCGGGGCGCATCGAAGAAGCCGTGCTCGGACACACGTTGTCCTGACCGGCCATGAGTTCCAACACCCCTGATGCCACTGCCCCCGCTGCGGCGGTGGCGCCCGGCGATGCCGGTACGGACGGCGCGCCGCCCGAGGGCGCCGGCACCCTGGCCGATCTGCTGCGCCGCATGCGGCACCAGACCGACTTCCCCGCCATGTCCGAGTCCATCGTGCGGGTGCAGGCGCTGGCCAGCTCCGAGACGGAGAGCCTCAACAGCCTGACCAACGAAATCCTCAAGGACGTGGCGCTGACGCAGAAGCTGCTGCGCCTGGTCAATTCGGCCCAGTTCGCGCACGCTGGGGGCGGCATCAGCACGGTGTCGCGCGCGGTCAGCCTGATCGGTTTTGCCGGCATACGCAACCTGGCGCTGAGCCTGCTGCTGCTCGAACACATGCAGGACAAGGCGCACGCGCAGCAACTGCGCACCGAGTTTCTGCGCTCGCTGCTGGCGGCCTCGCTGGCCAGCGACCTGTGTACCGTGGTGCGCGAGGGCGAAGAGGCCTTCATCGGCGCCCTGTTCCAGAACCTGGGTCGCATGCTGGCCGGCTTTTACCTGCCCGATGAAGCGCGGCGCGTGCGCGACGCGGTGGCCGCCGGCGAGACCGAGGCTGCGGCCGCCCTCAAGGTGCTGCGCCTGGACTACGAGGCGCTGGGCCTGGGCGTGGCCCGCGCCTGGGGCCTGCCCGGGCCCATACAGCGCCTGATGAGCCGTCCCGCCGGGCGCCCGCCGCTGCGCATGCCGGCCGACAACGCCGAGCGCCTGCGCTGGCTGGTGCTGGCCGCCAACGACGCCGCCGATGCCGTGCTGGCCCACGACGAAAAGGCCTTGCCGCCCAAGCTGGAACGGTTGGCCCAGCAGTACGCCGCCAGCCTGGGGCTGGACGCCGAACACGTGGTGCACAGCGTTCACCAGGCCCGCGATCGCCTGGCGCAGACCGCCGAGGCGCTGGGCATCGTGGTGCTGCCCAAGTCGCCTGCGGCGCGCCTGGCGCAGCGCCTGCCACCCAAGGACGCGGCCGCGCAGGAGGGTGCAGACCACCCGGTGGTCGATGCACAAGACACCCTGGGTGGGCTGGCGCTCAGCGCTTCCGAGCCCGAACCGCAGGCCGCCGCGCCCACCGCCGATGCGATTGCGGTCGGCCTGCTGAGCACCGGCATCCAGGACGTGACACAGGCGCTGGCCGACGGTGGCGCGCTCAACGACGTGCTGCGCATGGTGCTCGAAACCCTGTTCCGCTCGCTGGGTTGCCGGCGCGTGTTGCTGTGCCTGCGCGATGCCTCGGGCCAGCAGCTGCTGGGCCGCATGGGCTTGGGCGAAGACGCGACCGACGTCGCGCGCCGTTTCAAGCTGCCGCTGCAGGGTGCCAACGATTTGTTTGCGCTGGTGTGCAACAAGGGGGTGGACACGTTGATCAGCGACGCCAGTGCGCCCAATGTGGCGCAGCGCCTGCCCGCCTGGTACCGCGAGCAGATCGCCGCGCCGTGTTTCCTGCTGCTGCCGCTGCAGCTCAAGGGCGCGCCGCTGGGGCTGATCTACGCCGACACCGCCACCGCAGGCGCCATCGCGCTGGGCGAACAACCGCTGGCGCTGGTCAAGACCCTGCGCAACCAGGCGGTGATGGCGTTTCGCCAGGCGCGTTAGTCGCCGGCCGCCGGGCGCTGCTGGTGGCGCTTGACCTTGCCCAGCAGGCGGTGCAACTGGTCCACCTCGCGCGCCTGCAGGCCGTCAAAGGCCTGCACGATCCAGGCCTCGTGCCGCTGTGCCATGAGCGCGAACATCGCGTGGCCGCGCGGCGTCAGGCGCACGCGCCAGGCGCGCCGGTCGCCTTCCACCTCCAGCCGCTCCACCAGGCCTTCGGCCACCAGCTGGTCGGTGATGCCGGTGATGTTGCCGCCCGTGACCATCAGCCGGTGTGACAGCTCCTTCATCTTCAAGCCCTCGGGGTGGCGTTCGAGTTGCGCCATCAGGTCGAAGCGGGGCAGGGTGGTGTCGAACTGCTCACGCAGCCCCGTGCGCACCTGCTTCTCGATCAGCTGGGTGCAGGTCAGCAGGCGCAGCCACAGGCGCAGCGCTTCGTGGTGTTCGCTGTGGGCGCGCGCTTCAAGGTCCAGGGTGTCGTCCATGGCGTGGCTGTCGGAGCCGTTCATTGGTAGGCCAATAGTTTAGGGTTGAAAAATTGTCGGTGATTGTGTTGCGACCTGGCTGCGGGTTTTCCCGCTGAGCGCACGGGTGACACAATGCCCGCTTTGCCCTGCCACCAAGGAGTTCCAGCATGCTGTACCGATTCAAATCCCGAGCCACCGGCGATCTGGTGATGCTGGAGGCGGCGGGCCGGCGCGTGCTCGAACTTCTGGGCAAAGACCCGTCGGGTCCGGGCATCATCACGGCCGCGCAAATGCCGGCGGCGGTGGCCGCGCTGCAGGACGCCGTGCGTGCCGACGAGGCCGAGCGCGAGCGCCTGGCGCGGGAGGCGCAAGCGCGCGACGAGGCACTGCCCGAGGTGGCCGACAGCGTGACGCTGCGCATGCGCACCGCGCCTTTCATCGAGATGCTGCAGCACTGCATGCGCGAAAACACCGAGGTGGTCTGGGGCGTGTGAAACCATTCTTTACATCTCACCACACGCTGCTTATGATCGTCTGACACTTCCGCGCATTGGCGGGCCTCTTTTCGGGGGGTCAAACGCGCGCTGTCCGACGATGACTTTGCCTTCTCTGTCAGGCGGTTTTCCTTGGTTCACATTCCGTGCGGGGGGTGGCGTGCGCCAGCGCACCGGGTGGGCAGCCATGTTGGCGCTGTGTCTGCTGGTGCTGGGTCTGGGTTTGCCGTCGCGCGCCAACGCGCCGCCCGTGCTGCCCATCACCGGCGAGCGCATCGCTCTTGTGCTGGGCAATGCGGCCTACAGCTCGTCGGCGCTGCTCAACCCCGGCAACGACGCGCGGGCCATCGGCCAGTTGCTGACCACGGCCGGTTTCAGTGTCGATCTGTTGCTCGATGCCTCCACCGCCGACATGCGCGCGGCCATCCAGCGCATGGAAGAGCGCCTGCGCGACCCGCGCGTGAAAACCGCGCTGTTTTATTACGCCGGGCACGCGGTGCAGCTGGACTGGCGCAATTTTCTCATTGGCGTGGATTCGCGCATCCGGCGCATCGAAGACGTGCCGCGCCAGAGTGTGGACCTGTCGGATGTGCTCAAGCGTTTTGGCGACGCCAAGCGCCAGCGCGACAAGCAGCTGGTGGTGGTGCTCGATGCCTGCCGCGACAACCCGTTCCGCTCCGACCTGCGGCTGTCGCAAAAAGGCCTGAGCCAGTTCGATGCCCCGCCCAACACCCTGGTGGCCTTTTCCACCGCGCCGGGCCAGGTGGCCTTTGATGGCGAAGGCAACCACAGCTTCTACACCGCCACCCTGCTGCGCGAGCTGGCCGTGCCCTATGTGTCCATCGAGGATGCGCTCAAGCGGGTTCGCATGGGCGTGCGGGTGGCCTCGCTGGGTCGGCAGGTGCCGTGGGAAAGCACCAGCCTCGAGCAAAGTTTCTTCCTCTACCCCTCCGACAAGGTCGAGGCCATCAACCCCGAGGCGCTGGAGAACGCCGTCAAGCGCGAGCTGGAAGCCTGGGACCGCGCCAAGGGCGGTGGCGACATCACCTCGCTGGTTGCTTTCCTGCAGGACTTTCCCAACGGCAACTTTTCGCAGCTGGCGCAGTTCCGTCTGGACGGCATGTTGCACCGGCGCGCCCAGGACGAAGCCGTGGTGGTGGCCCAGCGCCAGCGTGGCCTGGAAGATGCGCGGCGTGCCGAGACCGCACAGGAAGCCGCCAACGCCGCCCTGGTGCAGCAACAGCTCACCGCCGCCCGCGAGGCCGAGGCGCAGCGCCAGCGCGATGCGCAGCAAAACGCCCAGCAGCAAGCCGCTCAGCAAGCCACGCAGCAGGCACAGGTGCAACAGGCCGCCGTGGAAGCCCGCCGCGCCGAAGAGCGCCGCCGCCTGGACCAACTGGCCGAAGCCGCCCAGCGCGAGCGCCAGGCACGCGAAACCGCCGCGCGCCAACAGGCCGCTGCCCAGGTGCCTGTGGCGCCCTTGCCGCAGGCCGACGTGGCCGCCGCAGGCCGCACGGTGGCCACGGTGGAGGTGGTGCCCACCGCGCTGGAAACCGAACTGCTGGCCACCGCCCAGCGCCTGCAGATGGCGCCCCCCGTGCCCTTGGCCACGCTGGCCCAGTACACCCCGATCACGCAGGACCGCGTGGCCACCGTGCCCGGCTTCGACGGTGCCGAACCGCTGGACCGCCAGTTTGTGGTGGGCGACCAGTGGAGCTACAAGGTGCTCGACCGCTTCTCCAAGCGCGAGTCGCGCATGGATCTGCGCGTGACCGGCGTGGACGCCGCAGCCGACCGCGTGAGCTACAACAACGGCCAGTTCTACGCCGACCTCATGGGCAACGCCACCAGCACCAACATGGGCGCGCTGGACTCGCCGCGTCAGTTCTATCCGGCCACGTTGCAGGTGGGCAAACGCTGGGTGTCCAACTTTGTGCAGCGCCAAAGCAGCGGGGTGCAACGTTTCCGTTACGACGTGCGGGTGGCGGCCAAGGAAAACGTCACGGTGCCCGCAGGTCAGTTCATGACCTACCGCATCGAGGCCACCGGTTTCAACCTCGACACCGGCGGCACGATCCGCCGCGTGTTGTGGGTGACCCCGGGCATCAACGCCAACGTGGCGCTGGAAGTGGAAGTGCGCCGGCGCGACAACTCGCTCGAACAGACCTACCGCTGGGAGCTGGCCAGCTACAGCGGCAGGCGGCAGAGCCCGGTGCGGCCGGCGTGAGCGTGTGATCCGTTTTCGAGGTGGTCGATGTTCAATCAACTGGAGAAGAAAATGACAGAAAGCACCGTGTTCCTTCCGCGCCAACCTTCATGGTGGCGGCTGGGCCGATATGCCAGTGGCCTGGCATTTGCCGCGATCCTGGCGGCTTGCGGCGGCGGATCGGACTCGACCGATACCGGAGGCGGCGGTGGCACCCCGACGGGATGCACCAAAACGTTCGAGGACAGTTTTGGCAACACCGTGACCTGCGCCGCCATGCGCGCCTTGCCGGGTGCCGACTTTGCGGGGGGTGACGCTGGCGCGGGCGATGCGGGTGCCGATGGCACCGGCGCCGACGGTGCGCCCATCGCCAACGCGACCATTCGCATCACCGATGCCGACGGCAAGGTGGTCACCACCACCACCGATGCAACCGGTTATTTCCGCGTCAACATCGGCGGCCTCAAACAGCCGTTGGTGGCTGGCGTGCAGCGCAGCGGCAATGCCTGGCGGTCGGCCATGGTCGAGGTCATACAACCTGGTCGCAGCAAGTTTTACACCTTGAACCTGACCGGCCTCACCGACCTGGTGCTGGCAGAGCTCGCGAGTGCATCCGGCGTCAGCGGGGGGTCGGATGCGGTGACGCCTTCTGTGCTGGCTGCCAACAGCTCCCGCTTGTCGACAGCGGTGCAGACCGTCAACCAGCGCGTTTCCGCGCAGTTGCAGGCAGCGGGTATCAGCACCACGAGCTTCAACCCACTGACTTCGGCCTTCAGGGCTGATTCCACGGGTTACGACCAGGTGCTCGACAGCGTGACCATCACCAAGACCAGCGGGGGCAGCACCGTCATCGATACCTCGGGCGGCGGTTCGACGTTGACCGGCCAGTGGAACGGCACGACGGTGGTCGAAGGGCAGACCATTTCGCTCGGCACGGTGGACGGCAGTGCGGTCCCTGCAAGCTTGCCCAATGTCACGATCTCCTCGGATCAGGCCTACCAGCAAATCATTTCCAGTTATGCCGGTGCGAGCTACACCATCGTCACCAATGGCAACGTGATCACGATCACTGGGCCAGGCACCAACCTGACCGTCACCATCAACGCCTTCAGTTCCGGCAACTATTCCGGCTGTGGCAGCTGTGGTGTGGGGTCGACCGTGTCGTACTCGATCAACTATTCGTTCACCTACAACGGAACGGATGCCGGGGAAACTTTCAACAACTTGGTGTTGTCCGGCGCCATCACCCTGAGCTACCAGCGCGTCAGCTGACGCAGGTCTGAGGTTCAGCATCGCCGCCGCCTCGAAAGGGGCTGCGGCTTCAACCTGTCCAGAGGAGCTTCCATGACCATTCGACGGCAATCCTTGGTGGCCCATGTGTTGGCGGTGTTCCTGTGCCAAGCGGCGGGCCTGTTCCCGGTCTGGGCCCAAACCCCTGGCGCCCCCAAATCCACCCAGGAAATCATCGACGCTCTCAAGCCTGGGGGCGATCAGGCGGGGGTGCCAGGCCAGCGCACGCGCGGCCTGTCGCTGGACGTGCCGGAGAAAAAACCGGCGCGTCCCGCTGCGGGCGCCGGTGCAGCGGCCAAGGCGCCAGAGGGCAAGTTCGTCGATCTCAACGTGCCCTTCGAGTTCAACTCCGACCAGCTCACGGCCGACGGGCGCGACCTGCTGACCAAGCTGGCCGAGGCGCTCACCTCCAAGGAGCTGTCCAGCATCACCGCGGTGACGCTGGAGGGCCACACCGACGGTGTGGGCAGCGCGGACTACAACAAGTCGCTCTCGCTGCGCCGCGCGCAGGCGGTGCGCAGCTTTTTGCAGGGCTCACAAGAGCTCAAGGGCAAGCAGCTGCGGGTGGTGGGCAAGGGCGCGGCCGAGCTGGCCAACCCCGCCAACCCCGAAGACGGCGTCAACCGGCGCGTGCGGGTGGTGGTGTATTACGCAGCCGGCGCGTCCTGACGGCGCCATGACCTGGCGCCGTGCGCAAGCCGCCTGTGCCCTGTGGCTCGGCGGCTTGTTGCTTGTGGGCGCGGGCGACGCTGCGGCGCAGGCGGCAGCACAGCAGGCGGCGCCGTTGCCGCAGCACACCGTGGCCGAGGTGCTGGACCCGGCCAGCACCGGCCCGCGCGCCCTGCAGCTGACCGCGCCGCCCGGCGTGGTGCTGCTGCAGTTTGCCGACCTGCGCGAGCAGGCGCGCGCCATGGGCCGCATCGTGCTGTTCATTGAAAAAGTGGGCGCACCGCGCCACCGTGTGATGAACGTGCCCGAGGTGCTGCAGTGGTTGCGCGCGCGCGGCACGCGGCTGGAGCTGGTCACGCTGGGCAACAACCTGGGGGCCGAGGAGCTGGCCCGCTTCTTCAACACCGCGCGTCTGCAGGGCGAACCCCTGACCGAGCAGGAGCGCGAACTGCTGCGCGAGTTGGCGGCCTGGGGCTTGTTGCGCGAGCAGGGCGCTGGCTGGGTGCCTGGCACCGCAGCGCACACCTTGCTGACCGTGCCGCTGGCTTCGCAGGTGGGCGGCTGCGCGGCCTGCGACGTCACGCCGCAGAACCGGCGCGCCATCCTCGAACACGAGCTGGGCCACGGCGAGTTTGCCGCCAGCGCGGCGCTGCAGCACCACGCGCGCTGGTTCTGGTTCAACGTGTTGTCGCCCGTGGCGCGTTCGCAGTGGCAGCGTTTTCTCACGCAACGCGGCTACGATACGAACCAGTTGCAGATTGTGCTGGGCGAAATGCACGCCTACCTGGACCACACCCACGACACCCGGCTGTTCCGGGCCGAGGACCTGGACCTGGCGCCGGCCGCGCTGGATGCCCAGCGCGCGCGCTACCGCGAGGGGCGTGTGGCGGCGCCCGCGCTGCGCCACGATCCCGGCTACCAACTGCCCTGACACCCCGCACCGGAGGCCTTTTCCTTGAGCGATCCCCTGCAACTGGACAAGTACGAGATCGCCGGCGTGCTCGGCAAGGGCGCCATGGGCGTGGTCTACGCCGCGCGCGACCGCCGCCTGGGCCGCCAGGTGGCCATCAAGACGGTGCTGACCAGCCACCTGGAGGACGAGGCCACGCGCCGCGAGTACTCGGTGCGCTTCGAGCGCGAGGCCCGCGCCATCGCCAAGCTCAACCACCCCAACATCGTCAACGTCTACGATTTTGGCGAAGCGGGCGACCTGGCCTACCTGGTCATGGAGTACCTGCAAGGCAAGGAGCTCAAGGCCTTGTTCGATGGCGGGCAGCCGCTGGCGGTTGCTGTGTGGTCGCCGGTGATGGCGGGTTTGCTGGCGGCGCTGGCCCATGCCCACAGCCACGGCGTGATCCACCGCGACATCAAGCCCTCCAACGTCATGCTGCTCGACGGTGGCGGCGTCAAGCTGATGGATTTTGGTGTGGCGCGGCTGGAAGACGCGGGCGACGAAACCCAGGTCGGCACGCGCATTGGCACCCTGTCCTACATGGCGCCCGAGCAGCTTGAAGGTGTGGCGGTGGACCACCGCATCGACCTGTTCGCTGCCGGTGTCATCCTCTACCAGTGCCTCACCGGCCGCAAACCCTTTGCGGGCAACGAGTGGGAGCTGCAGCGCAAGATCATGGCCGAGGCGGCCGAGCCGCCCTCGCAGCTCAACCCGGGCGTCACACCCGAGCTCGACGCGGTGGTGGCGCGGGCCATGGCCAAAAACCCGGCACAGCGTTTTGCCAGTGCGGCCGAGTTCCAGGCCGCGCTCGATCAGGCGGTGCGTGCGGCGGCCCAGCGAGCTGCCGTGCCGGCCGCGTTCGACGACGACGCCACCCGTGTGCTCTCGGCTGGCGCGTCAGCGCACGACCTCTTCGATGTGGCGCCGGGCGACGAGACCGGGCTGCGGCGGCCCGGTGCGCCGGGTCCGCTGCCGGCCAGTGCCCCGCTGCCGACGTCGCCGCCAGGCCCCAAGCCATTGGGG
This sequence comes from Hydrogenophaga sp., assembly GCA_030696525.1. Taxonomy (GTDB): domain Bacteria; phylum Pseudomonadota; class Gammaproteobacteria; order Burkholderiales; family Burkholderiaceae_C; genus Hydrogenophaga. Next base: position 19,125 of record JAUYSB010000206.1, read on the forward strand.
TTGATGGCGGCTGCCACGCTGGGCGTGGCCGTGTTGGCCGGCGGCGCCTGGTGGGCGCTGGCCCCCAAGCCGCAGCCCGCGCCGGCGGTTTCGGCTGCGCCGGTGCTGCCCCCGCCTGTGGCGGCTGCGCCATCCGCTCCCGCGCCGGCCCCGGCTCCCGCACTGCCCCCGTTCCAGCTGGCGTTGGCCACCGCCCAGGGCGACAACCGTTTCCGCGAAGGCGAGGCCATTGCCCTCAAGGTCAAGCCGCAGGCGCCGGCCCATGTCTACTGTTTCATGCAGGACGAAAAAGGCGAGATCCTGCGCTTCTTTCCCAACCGATTCCGCGCCGATGCCGCGGTGGACGGCGCAGGCATCGAGCTGCCCGGCAAGATGAAATTCCGCATCCAGGCCAGCTTCAAGGGCCAGCCCGAAGCCATTCTGTGTCTGGCCTACGCGCAGGCCGTGCCGGCCGCGGCCGGGCCACTCAAGCCGGGCGACTTTGCGGCCTTGCCCGAAGCCAGCCTGGACGCGGTGCGCGCCGCCATGGACAGCGCCGCCGGCCCAGCGCTGGCCGCACAGCGCCTGGACATCCTGCCCAGGCCCTGAGCCGCTTCAGTCCACCCTGGCGCCGGAGGCCTTGACCACGCCGGCCCACTTGGTGATCTCGCTGTCGATCAGACGCGCAAAGTCCTGCGGCGTGTTGCCGCTGGGGATGGCGCCTTGCGCCAACAACCGCTCCTTGATGGCCGGCAGACTCAGCGCCTTGGCCACTTCCTGCTGCACCCGGTTGACGATGTCGGGCGGCGTGCCGGCCGGTGCCAGCAGGCCAAACCAGGAGCTGGCTTCAAAGCCGTTCAGCTTGCCGGCTTCAGCCACCGTGGGCACGTCGGGCAGGGCGGCCGAGCGCTGGCCGCTGGTCACGGCAAACGCGGTCAGTTTGCCGGCCTTGATGTGCGGCATGGCCGAAGGCAGGTTGTCGAACATCACGTCCATGGTGCCGGCCAGCATGTCGCTCAGTGCCGGTCCCGAACCCCGGTAGGGGATGTGCGTCATGAAGATGCCGGTCTGGTTCTTGAACAGCTCGCCGGCCAGGTGGATGGAGGTGCCGTTGCCGCTGCTGGCCATGTTCAGCCGACCCGGGTTGGCCTTGGCGTAGCGGATGAAGTCGGCCACGTTGGTGATGTTCAGGGCGCGCGCCTTGTCGGTGTTCATCACCATCACATTGGGCACGCCGGCCACCAGCGTCACCGGCGCAAAGTCCTTTTGCGGGTCGAAGGGCAGGCTTTTGTAGAGCGCCTTGTTGATGCCGTGGGTGCCCACCGTGCCCATCAGAAAGGTGTAGCCGTCCTTCTCCGCCTTGGCCACCAGTTCGGCGCCGATGTTGCCACCCGCGCCAGCGCGGTTGTCCACCGTGAAGGGCTGGCCAAAGGCGCGGCTGAGTTCGGGCGCCAGCGCGCGGGCCAGCAGGTCGGTGGTGCCACCGGGCGCAAACGGCACCACGATGCGCACCGGGCGCGTGGGCCAGGTGGCCTGGGCCCAGGCCGAGGGCAGGGCGGCCGTCAGGCCCAGCGCAGCGGCGCCGGTCAGCAGCCGGCGGCGTGAGGTGTGTGTCGAGGTCATGGGCTTGTCTCCTGTTGTCGTTGGTGGGTCATTGTGCAGTGACAAAAAAAGGCCACCTTGCGGGTGGCCTTTCCGGGGTGGGCAGCGTTCAGTCGGCAAACTGGCCGGCGGCGTCGATCACGGCCTTGAGCTTGGTGATTTCGGCACCCACAAAAGCCTTGTGGCCTTCGGGCGTGACGCGCTTGTCGTTGACGACGATGGCGCCCAGGCCTTCCTGCTTCTTCACGAACTCGGGGTCTTTCAAGGCCACCTTGAGCGCGTCGTTGATCTTCTTGGCCACGTCGGCGGGCATGCCCTTGGGGCCGTTGAGGCCGTGCCAGATGGTCAGGTTGAAGCCCTTCAAGCCCATCTCGGCCAGGCTGGGGTAGTCCTTGAGCAGCTTGTGGTTGCTCAGCGGCTTTTCGGTGGTGACGGCAAAGGCCTTCACGCGCCCGCCTTCGATCTGGCCGGTGGTGTTGGTGGTCTGGTCGCACATCACGTCCACCTGGCCGCCGACCAGGTTGGTCATGGCCGGCGCCGTGCCACTGAACGGGATGGTGGTCATGGCCGAGCTGAGCTTGATGGCCGACTGCCACATCAGGCCACACAGGTGCGAGGCCGAGCCCAGACCGGCGTGCGCGAGGTTGATCTTGCCCGAGTTGGCCCGGATGTAGTTCTCAAAGTCGCGGTAGGTGTTGGCCGGCAGCTTGGGGCTGCCGATCAGCGTCATGGGCACATCGTTGATCATGCCCAGGTACTCGAAGTCGTTGAGCGCATTGAACTGCAGCTTGCGGTACAAGCCGGCGGTGGAGGCCATGCCGATGTGCCAGACCAGCAGGGTGTGGCCGTCGGGTTTGGCGCGCGCCACCTTCATGGCGCCGATGGTGCCGCCCGCACCGGCGGCGTTTTCCACCACCACGTTGCCGCCCAGCGGCTTGCGCAGGGCCTCGGCCAGATCGCGGGCCACGCGGTCGGTGGGGCCGCCGGCCGCAAACGGCACAACCAGGGTGACGGGCTTGTCGCCAGGAAAGGCTTGGGCCAGGGCGGCCGTGCTGGCCAGCGCGAGGACGCTCAGAGTGAACAGGGTTTTCATGGCGGTCTCCTAAAACAGGGAGGTGAATGACAGCGGGCGATGCTACCTGCGTCTCAGGGATGATTCATCGCGGAAAGTACCTACCGGCCTTTCGGTGTTTTCCCGGAACTTGAGACCCGCAAACGCGTCTTCAGTCGTACTTGCGCGCGTCTTCTATCACTTTGCCGTCGTTGGGCAAACTGCCCAGAGCCACCAGCTCGATGTCGCCACGCAGCTTGGTCACATCGCGCACCGCCTGGGCCAGGCCGTCGCGCAAGGCGTCGCCCCCATCGGCGGCCTCCACCTTGAGGCACATCTGGTCGTTGGCCATTTCGCCGCTCACCACCAAACGGGCTTTTTTCACTTCAGGGAAGCGGCGCACCACCTCGGCCACCTGGCCCGGGTGCACAAACATGCCGCGTATCTTGGTCGTCTGGTCGGCCCGGCCCATCCAGCCCTTGATGCGGCTGGCGGTGCGCCCGGTGGGGCAGGTGCCCGGCAGGATGGCCGAGAGGTCGCCGGTGCCGAAGCGGATCAGCGGGTAGCCGGCGTTCAGTGTGGTCACCACCAGCTCGCCCACCTCGCCCTCGGGCACCGGGTCGCCGGTGCCGGGGCGCACGATCTCGACGATCACGCCTTCTTCGAGCAGCAGGCCCTGACGCGCGGCTGTCTCGTAGGCCACCAGGCCCAGGTCGGCGGTGGCGTAGGTTTGGTACACGTCCACGCCCTGTTCCTTGAACCAGGCGGTCAGGCTGGGCGGGCAGGCTTCACCGCCCACCGAGGCCTTGGTGATGCTCAGCTTGAGTCCCGCCTCAGCGGCTTTTTCCAACAGGATGCGCAGGAAGCTGGGCGTGCCGGTGTAGGCCGTGGGTTTCAACTCCTGTATCGCTTCGAGCTGCTGCTCGGTTTGGCCGGTGCCGGCCGGGAACACGGTGCAGCCCAGGGCCAGTGCGCCGGCCTCCAGGATGAAGGCGCCCGGTGTCATGTGGTAGCTGAAGCTGTTGTGCACCAGCTCGCCCGCACGGAAACCCGCGGCAAACAGGGCGCGTGCGGTGCGCCAGTAGTCCTTGCCCGCGCCCTCGGGTTCGTAGATGGGGCCGGGGCTGGCAAAGATGCGCGTCATGCCCGGCCCGCGCACCAGGGCCGAGAAGCCGCCAAACGCGTCGCCACCGGCGGCGCGCGACGCTTTCTGGCGCTCAAGCAGTTCGTACTTGCGGGTCACTGGCAGTTGTGCCAATGCGGCGCGGCTGTTCACGTCGGCCGCGTTCACGCCGGCCAGGAGGCTGGCGTAGGCGGTGGTGTGCTGCTGCGCGTGGGCAATCTGTGCCGGCAGCGCCGCCATCAGTGCCGCCTCGCGTTCGGCCGGGGCACGTGTTTCAAGCGCGTCGTGGAAAGAAGACATGGAGGTTCCGCTTTGTTGGTTGTGCTTGGAGCGTGAGGTCAGGCCAGCCAGCGCTTACGGCGCTTGTAGCTCTTGACGTCTTTGAAGCTCTTGCGCTCGCCGCCGCCCATGCCCAGGTAGAACTCTTTCACGTCCTCGTTGTTGCGCAGGTCGTCGGCGGCGCCGTCCATCACGATGCGGCCGCTCTCCATGATGTAGCCGTAGTCGGCGTAGCGCAGTGCCATGTTGGTGTTCTGCTCGGCGATCAGGAAGGTGACCTTTTCCTTGGTGTTGAGGTCTTTCACGATCTCGAACACCTCTTCCACGATCTGCGGCGCCAGGCCCATGGAGGGCTCGTCCAGCAGCACCACGCTGGGGTTGGCCATGAGCGCGCGGCCGATGGCGCACATCTGCTGTTCGCCGCC
>JAUYSB010000230.1 GCA_030696525.1 Hydrogenophaga sp.
GCCATGGGCATGGGCATCGAACGCGTGGCGCTGCGCCGCCTGGCCGGACGGCCCATCGTGATGATCCTGATGATGACGCTGGGCATCGACATCTTCATCCGCGCCACCACCATGACCATCTGGGGCGGCAGCGGCCGGCCGCTGCAAATCGGCATCAGCGACGCGCCGCTGTTCCTCGGCCCGCTGCTGCTCAACCGGGCCTACGTCGTGGGCGCGGTGGTGTCGCTGGTGCTGTTCACCGCCTTCATGCTGTTCTTCCGCACCCGGCGCGGGGTGGTGCTGCGCGCCATCGCCGACGACTACACCGCCTCCTGGTCGGTGGGCATTTCGGTGGAGCGCGGGGTGGCGCTGTCGTGGGCGCTGTCGTCGGTGGTAGCCACCACGGCCGGCGTGTTGTGGGGCTCGGTGCAAACGGTGGACCAGACCCTGGCCATGCTGCTGCTCAAGGGCATCACCGTGGCCGTGCTGGGCGGCATGGACAGCCTGGGCGGCGCCATCCTGGCCGGCCTGCTGCTGGGCATTCTGGAGAGTGTGGCCTCGGGCGTGCTCGACCCGCTGCTGGGCGGTGGCACACGCGAACTGGTGGTGGCCGCCGTGCTCATCCTCACCATCATGATCCGCCCGCACGGCCTGTTCGGCCGGCACGACATCGAAAGGATCTGAACGATGCTGTACCGACAAGCGGGCATCTTCCACACCCACTACGCGAGCGATCGCGGGCTGTTCCCCATTCCCTTCGAGCGCAAGGCCATCATCGCCATCCTGCTGATCGCGCTGGCCGCGCCCTGGCTGTTCAGCTCGCTGGTGCTCACCAGCTACCTCAAGCCCTGGCTGATCTGGACGGCGGCCGTGCTCGGGCTCAACCTCATCCTGGGCTGGGCCGGGCAGTTCCATTTCGGCTACGCGGCCATCATGGGCATCGGCGCCTACGCCTCGGTGCACGCCACCCGCCACGGCGTGCCGTGGGAAATCGCGGTGGTGCTCGGCGGCCTCACGGCGGCGGTGGTGGGTGTGGTGTTCGCGTTCGCGGCCCTGCGCGTCAAGGGCCTGTACCTGGCGCTGTCCACCCTGGCCATGCAGTTCGTGATGGACTGGGTGATCTCGCACGTGCCGGCCATCAGCGGCGGCGTGTCGGCCACGCTGCAGTCGCCGCCCATGAAGCTGCTGGGCCAGGCGGTCACGTCCGAGGCCGGCATTTACTACGTGGTGTTGGCCTGGGTGATTTTTGTCACCGTGTTCATGCTCAACCTGCGCCGCACCGCCCTGGGCCGTGCCCTGGTCGCCGTGCGCGAGAAGGACTTTGCCGCCGCCGTCATCGGTGTGCAGAGCTTTTATTTCAAGCTGGTGGCCTTCGCCACCTCGGCCTTCATCGGCGGTGTCAGCGGTGCCCTCCTGATCTTCGGCTTCTACAAGGCGGTCACACCCGAACAGTTCGCGGTCAACGTCTCCATCGAGCTGCTGGCCATGGTCATCGTCGGCGGCCTGGGCAGCATCATCGGCAGCTTTTTTGGCACCGCCTTCATCCTGCTGCTGCCGGGACAGATGAACACCTTCGTCGCCTGGATCGCCAAGCTGTTCGGCCTGGACATCGGCGTGGAGACGCTGGCCCACATCCCGCACATGGTCTATGGCGCCACCATCATCGCGGTGCTGCTGATCGAGCCCATGGGCCTGGGCAAGATGTACGGCAACCTGCGCAACTACCTGCTGGTCTGGCCGTTTGGCTACGCGCGAAAGTGAGGCAAGCATGAGCACCCCATCCCCCATCCTCACGCTCAACAACATCGAGGTCATCTACGACAAGGTGGCGCTCGCCATCAAGGGTGTCTCGGTCGAGGTGCCGCAGGGCGGCATGGTGGCCTTGCTGGGCGCCAACGGCGCCGGCAAAAGCACCACGCTCAAATCCATCAGCGGCCTGCTGCTGCCCGAACGCGGCGAGGTCACACGCGGCGACATCCGCTTCATGGGCCAGGACATCGCCGGCCTGGCGCCGCAGGCGCGGGTCAAGCTGGGCATCGTGCAGGTGCTCGAGGGCCGGCGCGTGTTCGAGCACCTCACGCCCGACGAGAACCTGGTGGCCGCCTCGGCGGTGGTGGGCGGCTCGCGCGCCGACATGAACCGCCACCGCGACATGGTGTACGCCTACTTTCCGCGCCTGCACCAGCGCCGCACGGCGCAGTCGGGTTTTCTGTCGGGCGGCGAGCAGCAGATGCTGGCGATTGGCCGCGCCCTGATGACACAACCCAAACTGCTGATGCTCGACGAGCCCAGCCTGGGCCTGGCGCCCTTTCTGGTGGCCGAGATCTTCGACATCGTCAAACGCATCAACCAACAGGAAGGCCTGTCGGTGCTGCTGGTGGAACAGAACGCGATTGCCGCGCTGGAAGTGGTGTCGCACGGCTACCTGCTGGAAAACGGCCGCATCGTCATGCACGACAGCGCTGAAGACATGAAGAAAAACCCCGACATCCAGGAGTTCTACCTCGGTGGCTCGGAGGGCAAAAACTTCCACGACATCAAACATTACAGCCGCAGAAAACGTTGGCTGAGCTGATCACAACCACGGTCCCGGGCATGCGCGTACTTGGTGCCCCGTGGACAACCTTCCCTTCGTACGCAGGAGACATGCGATGAAACGAGCTTTGTTATCCACCTTGTCCGGTGTCGCCCTGCTGCTGGGCGCATCAAGCGCGATGGCGCAACAGGCGCCGGTCAAGTTCGGCCTGTGTTACGACCTGAGCAAGGCCTACACCTTCGTCACGCCACAGATCGTGCAGGCGGTGAAGGACTACGCCGACATCCTGAATGCCAAGGGCGGCCTGGAGGGCAGCCCGATCGAGATCGTCGCGCAGGACCACGGCAACGAGCCCCAGCGTGGCATCGAGTGCTACGAAAAACTCAAACGCGAAGGCGTGATGATTTTCGACACGCTGTCCACGCCGGTGTCGCGCGCGGTGCTGCCGCGCGCCATGACGGATGGCAACATCCTGCTGCAGTCCTTTGTGGGTCGGGGCGACGCGATCGACGGCGACGTGTTCAAGTGGGTCTTCCCCATCGGCCCGACCTACTGGGGCCAGATGGCCAACAACGTCCAGTACATCAAGAACCAGAGCAAGGGCAACCTCAAGGGGGTCAAGGTCGGTTTCATCTACCCCGACTACGCGTTTGGCCAGGAGCCCATCGCCATCCTCAAGACCCTGGCGGAGAAGGAAGGCTTCGAGCTCAACCTCTTCCCCAACCCCATGCCCGGCCGCGACCAGGCCGCCGTGTGGACGCAGATCCGCCGCTTCAATCCCGACTGGGTGATCACCTGGAACCTGTCGGCCATGCACGTGGTGGCCGCGCGCGAGATGAAACGCAACGGCATCCCGATGGAAAAGCTGATCAGCGTGAACTGGTTCAACGAGGTGGACATCGCCAACATCGGCGCCGCCGACGCCAAGGGCATGAAGCGCGGCACCAACGTGGCCGGTGGCCAGGACCACGCGCTGATCAAGCAGATCGTGGCCGACCTCTACGACAAGGGCAAAGGCAACGGCGACCGCAAGAACCTGCAGGACGTGTACTACAACACCGGCCTGGCCATGTACTCGGTGGCCTTTGAGGGCGTGCGCAATGCCATCAAGGCCGGTGGCCGCCCGCTGACACCCGCCAAGATCAAGACCGGCCTGGAGAGCCTGCGCAACTTCGACGCCAACGGCCTGCTGGCCCCGGTGACCGTGACCGCCCAGGACCACGGCGGCGGCGGCAAGACCCGCATCGAGATGTGGGACGGCGCCAAGTGGGTGCCGCAGTCCGACTGGATTTCGGCCTACAACGACGTGGTGATGGAAGTCGTGAAAAAGGAATCCGCCGAGTTCGCCAAAACGAACAAGTGAAGTGCCACCCTGGGGCTGCGCCGCCGTGGCGCGGCCCGGGGGTCAGTCGGCCAGGGGATCGCCGTCGCCTTCGGCGTCCAGCGCCTGCATGTTGTCCAGAATCTTGAGCAGGTAGTGCACGGTGTGAACGATGTCGTTGGTGGAGAAATCCTTCAGCGCCAGGTCGTAGTAGTCGCGTATCTTGGGCAGCGCGAATTTCAGCCAGACCTCGCGGCCGTTGTCCGTCATCTGGATCAGGCGCGAACGGCGGTCGCTGGGGTCGGGCGCGCTCACCAGGTGGCCGGCGCGCTCCAGCCGGCCAATCACGCCGGCGAGGTTTTGCCGGCTCACCATCAGGTAGCGG
>JAUYSB010000138.1 GCA_030696525.1 Hydrogenophaga sp.
ACGCTGGCGCACCAGATCTACGGCGACGTGGTGACCGAACGCCACCGCCACCGCTACGAAGCCAACGTCAACTACCTCGACCAGCTGCGCCACGCCGGCATGAAGAACCATGTGCGGGTGAAGATCGAACACATCGACTCCGAAACCATGGAAGGCGACCCGTCGGCCCAGCTCGCGCAGTACGACGCCATCCTGGTGCCCGGCGGTTTTGGCAAACGTGGCATCGAAGGCAAGATCGCCACCGCCCGCTACGCCCGCGAGCACAAGGTGCCCTACCTGGGCATCTGCCTGGGCATGCAGGTGGCCACCATCGAATACGCCCGCCATGTGGCTGGCCTCAAGGACGCCAACTCCACCGAGTTCGAGCCCGAGACGCCTCACCCCGTGATCGCGCTGATCACCGAGTGGAAAGACGCCGACGGCAGCATCAAGGTGCGTGATGAGAATTCCGACCTGGGTGGCACCATGCGCCTGGGCGCCCAAAGTTCCGACGTGCAAAGTGGCACGCTGGCGCACCAGATCTACGGCGACGTGGTGACCGAACGCCACCGCCACCGCTACGAAGCCAACGTCAACTACCTCGACCAGCTGCGCCACGCCGGCCTGGTGATCTCGGCGCTGACGCAGCGCGAACAGCTGACCGAAATCGTCGAGCTGCCCAAGGACCAACACCCCTGGTTCATCGGCGTGCAGTTCCACCCCGAGTTCAAGTCCACCCCCTGGGACGGCCACCCCTTGTTCAACGCCTTCGTCAAGGCGGCGCTGGACCACCAACAAAGGGTTTGACATGAAGCTGTGTGGATTCGACGTCGGCCTGGAGCACCGCTTTTTCCTGATCGCGGGCACCTGCTCCATTGAAGGCTTGCAGATGTCGCTGGACGTCGCCGGCCAGCTCAAGGAGACCTGCACCGCTTTGGGCATTCCGCTGATCTACAAAGGCTCGTTCGACAAGGCCAACCGCTCGTCCGGCACCACCCAGCGCGGCGTCGGTCTCGACGCCGGTCTGAAGGTGCTCGACGAGGTGCGCCGCCAGTTGCAACTGCCCGTCCTGACCGACGTGCACGAGGCCGCGCAGGTGGCCGAGGTGGCCAGCGTGGTGGATGTGCTGCAGACCCCGGCCTTTCTGTGCCGGCAGACCGACTTCATCCGCGCGGTGGCGCAGTCGGGCAAACCGGTCAACATCAAGAAGGGCCAGTTCCTCGCGCCCTGGGACATGAAAAACGTGATCGACAAGGCCCGCGCCGCGGCGATTGAGGCCGGCCTGTCGGAAGACCGCTTCCTGGCCTGCGAACGCGGCGTGAGTTTTGGCTACAACAACCTCGTGGCCGACATGACCAGCCTGGCCGAGATGCGCAACTCGGGCGCGCCGGTGGTGTTCGACGTCACCCACTCGGTGCAAAAACCCGGCGGCCTGGGTGGCGCCAGTGGCGGCGCGCGCGAGATGGTGCCCGTGCTGGCCCGCGCCGGCGTGGCCGTGGGTGTGGCCGGCCTGTTCATGGAGACCCACCCCAAGCCCGCCGAGGCCTGGTCCGACGGGCCCAACGCCGTGCCGCTCAAGCACATGAAGGCCTTGCTGGAAACGCTGGTGGGCATGGACGCTCTGACCAAGCGCAGCGGCTTTCTCGAAAACCATTTCAACGCCTGAAACCCAACGCAGGACGCCACATGACCCCCGCCTACATCATCGTTGACATGCAGATTTCCGACCCGGACCAGTACAAGAAGTACATGGCCGAGGCGCCGGCTGCGGTGAAAGCCGCAGGTGGTGAGTACCTGGTGCGCGGCGGCCGCTTCGAGGTCATGGAAGGCCAATGGCAACCGGCGCGCATCGCCATGCTGCGTTTCCCCAGCTTCGAGATCGCCAAGGCCTTCTACGACGGCGAGATGTACAAGCAGGCGCGCGCCCAACGGGAAGGCGCCACCGCGTTCTTCAACATGGTCCTGGTCGAGGGCGTTGCCGCCCCGGTCATCTGAACACCCAAACAATCTCACCGAAAGGAAAACATGAGCGCTATCGTTGACATCGTCGGACGTGAAGTCCTGGACAGCCGCGGCAACCCCACCGTCGAATGCGACGTGTTGCTGGAGTCGGGCGTGATGGGCCGCGCGGCCGTGCCCTCGGGCGCGTCCACCGGCTCGCGCGAGGCCATCGAGCTGCGCGACGGCGACAAGAAGCGCTACCTGGGCAAGGGCGTGCTCAAGGCGGTCGAGCACATCAACACCGAGATCAGCGAAGCCGTGCTGGGCCTGGACGCCTCCGAGCAGGCCTTCCTGGACAAGACCCTGATCGACCTGGACGGCACCGAGAACAAGAGCCGCCTGGGCGCCAACGCCATGCTGGCCGTGTCCATGGCCGTGGCCCGCGCCGCCGCCGAGGAAGCCGGCCTGCCGCTGTACCGCTACTTCGGTGGCAGCGCCGCCATGCAGATGCCGGTGCCCATGATGAACGTGATCAACGGCGGCGCCCACGCCAACAACAACCTGGACCTGCAGGAGTTCATGATCATCCCCGTGGGCGCGCCCAGCTTCCGCGAGGCCGTGCGCTACGGCGCCGAGGTTTTCCACGCGCTGAAAAAAATCATCCACGACAAGGGCATGAGCATTGCCGTGGGCGACGAAGGCGGCTTTGCCCCCAGCGTGCC
>JAUYSB010000193.1 GCA_030696525.1 Hydrogenophaga sp.
GGCGCATGGACTCTTCCGTCCAGGTGGAGGGCTGGGAGAACACGAAACGCGCCACCACCTGCCACAGGCCCAGGCAGGAGATGGTGGCCAGCAGGATGCAGGCGAGGTACAGGCACATGCCGGTCAACACGCGGTCCAGGCGAAGGATGGAAGAGGTCATGGCGTGTCCAACCATCGCCGGGACGGCGACGCATCAAAAATGCCGCGCCCGGGGGCGCGGCGAGGGGGCTTACTTCACGTTCTGGATGGCAGCGATCTTGTCGGCGCCAAACTCTTTGGCGTACTGCGCGTAGGCCGGCGCCACCGCTTTGCGGAAGCTCTCTCCGTTGACGTTCTCCACCACTTGCATGCCGTCTTTCTTGAGTTCGGCAATGCCGTTGGCCTCGTCGTCGTTGACCTTCTTGCGCTGAGCCGCTGCGCCCTTCTTGGCGGCCTCGGTGAACACCTTTTTGTCGGCGTCGTTCAGCTTGTTCCAGATGTTGGGCGCGACGATGAGCACGGCCGGCGAGTACACGTGGTTGGTCAGCGACAGGTGTTTCTGCACCTGCGACAGTTTGGCCGAGAGGATGACCGGGATCGGGTTCTCCTGGCCATCGACCGTGCCCTGCTGCAAGGCGGTGAAGACTTCGGGCCAGGCCATGGGCGTGGGCAGGATGCCGAAGGTCTTGTAGCCTTCCATGTGCACCTTGTTCTCCATGGTGCGCATCTTCAGGCCGCTGGCGTCGCTGGCCTGGTTGATGGCGCGCTTGCTGTTGGTCATGTGGCGGAAACCGTTCTCGGTCCACGCCAGACCGACGATGCCCTTGGCGGTGATCTTCTTGAGCAGGTCCTGGCCAAAGTCGCCATCCATCACCTTGCGGGCATGGGCGTAGTCGCGGAACAGGAAGGGGATGTCCACGATCTTGACCTCGGGCACGAAGTTGCCCAGGGCGCCGGTGGACACGTTGGCCAGGTCCTGCGTGCCCAGCTGCACCGCCTCGATCATTTCGCGCTCGCCACCCAGCGCGGCGTTGGGGAACTGCTGGCACTTGTAGCGGCCCTGGGTGCCCTTCTCCACTTCGTCGCAGAAGGCGGTGGAACCCACGCCGTAGTGCGAAGTGATGGAGGTCGAGTAGCTGATCTTCATGACCGTTTGCGCACCGGCGGCGGCGCTCAGGCACAGGGCGGCCACGGCAAAGGCAATGTGTGTGGTTTTCATGGGTGTCTCCTCAGGGGTGGGTGATGTGGGTGGGATCAAGTGATGCGCTGGATGCTGTCGGCGATCTCGTCGTGGTCGAAGATCTTTTTCCAGTCGTCGCGCATCAGGCGGGGCTTTCCGAAGGTGATGGCCTTGTTGCAGGCGTCGGAGAACTGCCCCGGAATCTGCTTGAAGATCACCGCGCTCAGGATGGTCATGTGGCCCAGCAAAAAGTCGCGTGCGGCGTCGGCCGGCACACCCCGGGACACCACCTCGTCCATGGCTTCGCGCATCACGTCGAGCAGGGTGGCGCACACGGTTTCCGACAGGCCGGGCTCCAGCAGCGCCATCTGCTCCACCGTCACGCGGTAGGAGCGCGCGATGGGCTGGTAAATGGTCTTGGCGATGGCCTCACCCAGCTCCCAGGCCGAGTCGGGGCCCTGCATCAGGGCGCTGACGATGGACTGCGGTGCGGCCACGCCGCCAAAGTAGTCGGGCTTGCCCTCTGCGTGGGCCAGCGGGTGGAAGATGGACGGGTGACAGGGGTGGGCCACGAAGTAGACCAGGTCCTCGCGCGCCGGCAGGTGGCCGGCAAAGGGGGCGGCGGCGTCCAGCGTCATCACCATGGTGCCGGGTTTGAGCTTGGGCGAAATCTCGGCTGCCAGCTTGCCGATCAGGCTGTCGGGCACGGCCAGGATGACCACGTCGGCGCCGTCCAGCGCGGCGTCCACCGGCACGCAGGCCACGCCCACTTCGTCGCGCAGGCGGGCCTGGCCAACCTCGCCCGGCTCCACGTGCCGCACCTCAAAGGCGGAACCCTTGAGGTTCAAGGACAGGCGCACGCCCATCTTGCCGCCCGCACCAAACAACGCAATCTTCGCGCTCATCGTTACTCCATCCGTCTGCTCGACCAGGCCCCAGCGGCCCGGGTTTTGAACTGGCATGATGGTATGACAAGTTAATCAGTACACCGATAGGGTTTTCCCTGGGGCAACAAAAAAGCCCGCCAAAGCGGGCCGGGGAACGCACGACGGCAAGCGGCTACAGCGGCACGTGCTCGTCCTTGAGCACACGCAGCACGAAGCTGGACTTGCTGTGGCGTATGCCGGGGATTTTGTAGAGCTTCTCGCGCAGCAGGCGCTCGTAGTCGCGCGTGTTCTTCACGGCGATGCGGATGAAGTAGTCGTAGTCGCCCGAGATCAGGTAGGCCTCCATCACCTCGGGGATGGTGGCCAGCGTCTGGCCAAACTCGTACAGCGCCTCGTCCGTGTGGCTGTCCAGCGTGAGCTGCACGATGACGGTGTCCTGCCAGCCCAGCTTGGCGCGGTTGAGGTCGGCCGTGTAGCGCTTGATCACGCCTTCGGCTTCCAGCCGCTTGATGCGGCTCCAGCAGGTGGTGGGCGACAGACCCACCGCCGCGCCGATCTCCTGCAAGGTCTTGCGCGAGTCGGCCAGCAGCTCGCGCAGGATGGCCAGATCGAAGCGATCAAAGTTGACCGGGGATGCTTCGTCCACATCCTGCTTTGGCAGATGGATTTTTGGCTTTACCACCTCAATACCCCGCACAAATCGAAAACATTCGGCGATATTCGCAGAAAAATAGTCGAATGAACACATTCACCGCCGAAAGCCTTTCCGACACCCCCACCGCGCTGGGACTCAACGGCGCCGAGCTGCTGCTCGACACCCTGCTGGCCTGTGGCGTGGACACGATTTTTGGCTACCCCGGCGGTGCCGCCCTGCCGCTGTACGACGCGCTCTACCAGCGCCCCGCCCTGCGCCACGTGCTGGTGCGCCACGAGCAGGCCGCCGTGCACGCGGCCGAGGGGTATGCGCGGTCCACCGGCCGCGTGGGCGTGGTGCTGGTGACGTCGGGCCCCGGCATGAGCAACACCGTCACGGGCCTGCTCGACGCGCACAGCGACGCCATTCCGGTGTTGTGCATCAGCGGCCAGGTGGCCACGGGCGTGATCGGCACCCAGGCCTTTCAGGAGTGCGACGCCATCGGCCTGTCGCGCCCGGTGACCAAATGGAACCACCAGCTGCGCGAGGCCGGCGAAGCCGCCACCGCCGTGCGCCAGGCGCTGCACATCGCGGCCTCGGGCAAGCCCGGCCCGGTGCTGCTGGACGTGCCCAAGGACGTGCAGTTGCAACGCGTCGCCCAGGCGCCGGCAGCGGAGGCGCCGGCCACCGTTTCGGCGCCCGCCATGCCGCCTTCGTCGGCTTTGCAGGCTGCGGCCGAGTTGCTGCGGGCCGCACGCCAGCCGGTGCTCTACGGCGGCGGTGGCCTCATCAACGCCGGCCCTGCCGCCTGCGCAGCTTTCACGCGGCTGGCGCGCACGCTCAACCTGCCCACCACGCTCACGCTCATGGGGCTGGGCGCCTTCCCCGCGTCGGACCCGCGCTTCCTGGGCATGTTGGGCATGCACGGCACGTTGGAGGCCAACCAGGCCATGCACCACGCCGACCTCATCGTGTGTGTGGGTGCGCGTTTTGACGACCGGGTGACCAGCAAGCTGTCGGACTTTGCGCCGCGCGCGAAGAAGATCCACCTCGACATCGACGCCAAGAACATCCACAAGGTGGTGGCGGTGGACGTGGCACTGCTGGGCGACTGTGGCGCCGTGCTCGACGCCTTGCTGGCCACACTGCCCACCGAGCCGCCGTCCACGGCCCGCCTCGACGCCTGGTGGCAGCGCATCCAGGGCTGGCGCGGCTTGGACAGTCTGGGCTTCACGCCACGCGACGATGTGATCCTGCCCCAGCAGCTCATGCACACGCTGCAGCAGCACCTGCAGGCATTTGATGCCATCGTGTCCACCGACGTGGGCCAGCACCAGATGTGGGCCGCACAGCACCTGCGTTTTGAGTTGCCCCGGCGCTGGCTGACCTCGGGCGGCGCAGGCACCATGGGCTACGGCCTACCGGCCGCCATCGGTGCACAGATCGCCCACCTGGACAAAACCGTGGTGTGCGTGAGCGGCGACGCCTCCATCCTGATGAACATCCAGGAGCTGTCCACCGCCGTGCAACACGCCACGCCGGTGAAGGTGGTCTTGTCCAACAACAGCCACATGGGCATGGTGCGGCAATGGCAACAGCTCATCCACGGCAACCGCCTGAGCCACAGCTGGAACGCCGCCCTGCCCGACTTCGTGGCCCTGGCCAAAGCCTTTGGCTGGGCCGCGCGGCGGGTGGACGCACCACAAGAACTGGACGAGGCGCTGGCCGAATGCCTGGCCTGCCCGGGGCCGTTTTTTCTGGATGTGCGCGTGGCGCAACAGGAGAACTGCTACCCCATGATCCCGGCCGGCAAGGGCCACCAGGAAATGATGCTGGGCGACCAGCGCTGGTACAGCGAAGCGGCGTGAGCCGCCCCCAGAAACGACGAAGCCCTTGAGGATCAAGGGCTTGGGCGTTGGTGGTGCGGCTGGCGGGGATCGAACCCACGACCCTTGGCTTCGGAGGCCAATACTCTATCCACTGAGCTACAGCCGCACGGTGCTTTGGAGCAGCCGTATTCTCGCACAGCACAGCCAGTGGCTTTGTCAGCGGCCTCGCCCCAGCCGGAGAGGCGTGGGGCCCTTAGCTATAATCGACGACTGGCCCTGAACCGCCTCCCCCGCGTGAGTCCATCGCGCTGGAAGGTTGGCGAATCAGCCCGCACGGCCACGCGGCCCCACATTCCCATTGAGCCCCACCGAGGACGCCATGAGCGACAACGCGCACGATTCCCACACCGGCCCCATCAAGACGCCCCAGCAACTGCTCTGGACGTCGTTCTTCTCCTTTGTGCTGCCGGTGTTCATCATCATCGGTCTGGTGTACTACGTGACCTCGGCCGCCAAGCCGGCGGCCGGCGCCAGCGACCAGGCACTGGCCATCGCCCAGCGCATCCAGCCCGTGGCGTCGGTGGAGCTGCGTGATGCCAACCGCCCGCTCCAGGCCGGCGAGGCTGTCTACAACGCTCAGTGCGCCGCCTGCCACGCCGCAGGCCTGGCCGGTGCTCCCAAACTGGGTGATGCGGCCGCCTGGGGCGCGCGCATCGCCACCGGCTACGAAGCCCTGCTGACCTCAGCCCTCAAGGGCAAAGGTGCCATGGGTGCACAGGGCGGCGGCGATTTCAGCGATGTGGAAATCGGCCGCGCGGTGGTTCACCTGGCCAATGCGGCTGGCGGCAAGTTCGACGTGCCCAACCCACCCGCAGCGCCTGAAGCCGCCAAATAAGGCGCGTCTTCTCTGTCCAAAAAGCCGCTCCACCGAGCGGCTTTTTCACGTCGATTGCCGCGCAGCGGCGGGGCTGGGCACGAAGCCGAAGCGGGTGGCCAACTCGGCAGCGGGCAGCTCGCTTGGCTCAGGCCAGCGCCCTTGTTCGATCTGCTCGGCCGCGCGCCAGACGTCTTGTGTGTGCACCAGGCCCGGGCCCAGGTCGGTGGCGATCAGCACATGCCCGGCCTCGTCCACGAACACCGCCTGGGGCAACGCAGGCCGGCCGGTGTGCGACTGCAGGCGGCCCTCATCGTCCACACGCCACACCCACGGCGTGTGCTCCAGCTCGACGTACACGCGCTGCGGGCCGTTCTGAAAAAACCACTGTCCCTGGGCATCGGCTTCGTAGTTGCGGCCGATGAAGTCGATCAGCTTGTCGTGCCGCAGCAGCGAGCCTTTGCTCTGCGGGCTGGCCCCCGCACCCGCAAATGGGCCGGCGGCCTGGGTGCGGTCGTCGCGCATGAACCATTGGCCCCGCGCATCCAGGCCCAGCCAGCCGTAACAGTCGGGCACGTTGGGCCATTTGGCGAGGGCCGCCTTGACCATGTCATCCATGAGAGGCTCCTGAAAGCTGCGACAGCAGCCAGTGGCTCACGGCCTCGGGCATGGCGCGCACATGGGCGGGCACACCCCAGGGCGGCAGCGGTGCCGGAAAGCCCACATGACCGCCCTGTGGCGGCTGCCACAAGGTCACACACGGCCCAACGTCCTGGGGCCCGGGCAGCGAGCTGGCCGGCACAAAGGGGTCGTTGCGGGCGTTGAGCACCAGCGCCGGCACACGCACCTGCGACAACAGCGGCTTGGCCGAGGCGCGGGCCCAGTAATCCTCGGTGTTGCGAAAGCCGTGCAGTGGCGCGGTGAACACGTTGTCGAAAGCGTAGAGGTCGCGCGCGGCCAGCAGCTTGTCGCGGTCGAACAGGCCGGGGTGCTGGGCCAGCTTGGCCAGCGCCTTGGGCACCATGGAACGCAGGAACATGCGGGTGTAGACCTGCCGGTTGAAGCCCTGCCCGATGGCGTGACCGCCGGCGGCCAGGTCGATGGGGGAACACACCGCCGCCACCGCGTTGGCCACCTCGGCGGCGGCCTGCCCGTGTTCGGCCGCCCAGCGCATGAGCGCGTTGCCGCCCAGCGAGACGCCCACCGCCAGCAGCGGCCGGCCAGGGTGTTGCGCGCGCAGGCGGCGCAGCATCCAGTCGATTTCGGCGTGGTCGCCCGAGTGGTAGGCGCGTGGCGCGAGGTTGAGCTCACCCGAGCAGCCGCGAAAGTGCGGCACGGCATAGGCCAGGCCGTGCGCGCGCGCCACGTCGGCAAAGGCTTCGGCGTAGTGGCTGCGCGAGGAGCCTTCCAGCCCGTGGAACAACACCAGCAGGGGCGCCCGTTCGGCCACCGGTTGGGTGGCGTGATCGACATCGACAAAGTCACCGTCGGGGGTGGTCCAGCGCTCACGGCGGTACTGGGGCGCACTGCCCAGAAAGCGGCGCGCAACCAGCGCGGCCCAGATGGTCTGCGCGTGGCCGCCGGGCAGCCACCAGGGCGCAGCACCGGGTGGCAACACCTGGGCGCGTGGTGCCGGCCACGGGGCGCGGCCCAGGGTGTGGCTGTGGGGTCCGTTCATGGCGTCAATGCAGCACGGCAGGGCCGCTGCCCACGTCGGCCGGTGCATCCAGTTGACCGGGGCTGGCGTGGTGGGTGGCCAGACGCCAGCCCTGCGCGGTTTTCACGTACACGTTGGTGGCCATCACGTACGCGCGGCGCAGGCCGTCGTCGCTGAGCAGCTCGACGCGTTCGACCACGTTGTGCACGCTGCAGCCGTGGGCCGTGAGGCGCAACACCTGCTCGGGAAAGGCTCGGATGGTGCCACCGCCGAACATGGCCTCGAAGGCCGCACGGATGGCTGCCGTTCCCACCAGGCGCGGGCCGCCCGGGTGCACACACACAATGTCTTCCTCGTCGGCCCAGCAGGCCATCAGGCGGTCGATGTCGCCGAGCTGCAAGGCTTCGTAAAACGAGTGCTCGATGTCGTCGGGTGTGCCGGGCGGGAGTTTGGGTTTGCGCATGGGCCTATTTTGCCGGCAGTGGCGACACGGCGCAGGCGTATAGTCACGACGCCTCGGTGGCACATGCGCCGGGTGCATCTTTCGCATCGGAACAAGTGGAGGTTTGAATGGTGACAACAACCCGCGCCCTGTGGCGCCTTCTGTGCACGCTGTTGCTGGCCAGCACCCTGGTGGGCTGCGGCTACAACGATTTTCAGCGCCTGGACGAAAGCGCCAAATCGGCCTGGGCCGAGGTGCTCAACCAGTACCAGCGCCGCGCCGACCTGATCCCCAACATCGTGGCCACCGTCAAGGGCGAGGCCAGCTTCGAGCAGGAGACGCTGACCAAGGTGATCGAGGCGCGCGCCAAGGCCACGGCCATCCAGATGACGCCGGAGATGGTGAACAACCCCGAGGCGATGAAAAACTTCCAGGCCGCGCAAGCCAACATGGGCAGCGCGCTGAGCCGCCTGCTGGTGGTGGCCGAGCAGTACCCCAACCTCAAGGCCAACGCCGCTTTTGCCGACCTGCGCGTGCAGCTTGAGGGCACGGAGAACCGCATCACCGTGGCGCGCAACCGCTTCATTGCGGCCACGCAGGAATACAACGTGCTCGCGCGCAGTTTCCCCACCAACCTCACCGCCATGGTGTTTGGCTACGCGGTCAAGCCCGGCTTCACGGTGGCCGACGAGGCCGCCATCAGCGCCCCGCCCACGGTGGACTTCAACAAGAAGCCATGAGCCTGTTCTCGCGCTGGCCTGCGGGCTGGCTGACGGGGGCGCTGCTGTGGCTGGGCTGCCTGGCGCTGGCGGGCGCACAGACGGTGTTGCCGCTGCCGCCCTTGAGCGGTCGCGTGATCGACCAGACAGGCACACTCGACAGCGCCGCGCAGGCCGCCTTGACCGCCAAGCTGGCCCAGCTGGAGCAGACACGCGGCACACAAGTGGTGGTGGTGCTGGTGCCCACCACCGCCCCCGAAGACATTGCCGACTACACACAGCGCCTGGGTGACGCCTGGAAAATTGGCCGCCGTGATGTGGGGGACGGCGTGTTGTTTGTGGTGGCCAAAAACGACCGACGCCTGCGCATCGCGCCGGCCAAAACGCTGGAAGGCGCCCTGCCCGACCTGCTGGCCAAACGCATCATCGACGAAGTGGTGACGCCGGCTTTCCGCAAAGGCGACTACGTGGGTGGCCTGCATGCCGGCATCGACCGCCTGTCCGCCGTCATCGCAGGCGAGGCACTGCCCGCGCCCGACGCCACAGGCGATGCAAGCGCGAACCTGGGCCTTGGCCTGGAAGAGTGGCTGTTGCTGCTCTTTTTTGGCGGCCCAATCGCCGCCGCAGCCCTGCGGCGGGTGTTTGGTGCGCCCATGGGGGCGATGCTGGCCGGCCTGGGTGCGGGCGCCCTGGCCTGGTGGTTGAGCCAGGCCCTGTGGCTGGCGGCGGCCGCCGGCATGGTGGCGGCGGTGGCGACCCTGTTCTTGCAACTGCTGCCTTCCCTGCCGTCATCCGGCGCCGGCCGAGGCCGTAGCGGTGGTTGGCACGGGCCCAGTGGTGGCAGTTGGGGCAGTGGCGGTTGGGGCGGCGCGAGCAGCGGTGGGGGCGGTTTCAGCTCCGGCGGTGGCGGCGACTTTGGCGGCGGCGGCGCCTCGGGCGACTGGTGATGCGCACGATACAAAATTCAGCATGAACCGTTTTCTTCTGATGCTCAAACACCGTTGGCGCGACCACCGCGACACCCTGCGTGTGGTGCCCGACGACATGGCGGCCCGGCTCGAACAACAGGTGGCGCTCAGCGAGACACGGCATACCGGTGAAGTGCGCGTGGTGGTGGAAGCGGCCTTGCCCCTGAGCTACCTTTGGCGGCTCGGGCCCGCACTGAGCCTGCAACAGGCCATACGCCAACGGGCGATGAGCTGGTTTGGCCGCTTGCGGGTGTGGGACACCGAACACAACAACGGCGTCATGATCTACCTGCTGCTGGCCGAGCGGCACATCGAGGTGGTGGCCGACCGGGGCCTGTCGCGCCACGTGCCACACACGCACTGGCAAACCGTGGTGGCGCATCTGAGCGCGCAACTCAAGGCGGGCGCCTTTGAACAAGGCCTGGGCGCGGCCCTGGCCGAGGTGTCGGCGCTGCTCGAAACCCACTGCCCCGAGCCCGCCGACCCGGCGGCGCGCGGGCGTGGCCCCAACCAGCTGAGCAACACCATCGTGCGGGCCTGAACATGGCGCTGTCGGACACAAAAAAACCGGCACGCGGCCGGTTTTTTCTGGTGTGCGTCAGACGCTCACTTTTTCTGGCGGTACTTGCGCAGCGCCGCGATCTGAGCGGCCATGACGGCGAGTTCCGACTGGGCCTTGGCCAGGTCAATGTCGCTCTTGGCGTTCTTCAGCGCTTCTTCGGCCGACTTGCGGGCTTCCATGGCCTTGGCTTCGTCGAGGTCGTGACCGCGGATGGCGGTGTCGCTCAGTACCGTGATGTGGTGCGGCTGCACTTCCAGAATGCCACCAGCGACGAACACGAACTCTTCATCGCCATCGGCCTTCTCGATGCGCACGGCACCGGGCTTGATGCGGGTGATCAGCGGCACGTGGCCGGGCAGGATGCCCAGCTCGCCTGCTTCACCGGGCAGGGCCACAAACTTGGCCTGGCCGCTGAAGATCGAGGCTTCGGCGCTCACCACATCGACTTGGATGGTGCTCATAGTTACTCCAGTTTAAAAGGTGAGTGGAAAGCAAGCAGCGGGGTGGCTGGCTAGGCGCCGCGCACAGCCGTACTGAGGTACGGCGAGCACGGCAACAACGTCAGACGCCCCGGGGCGCCGCTTTACGCCACCTTTTTGGCCTTTTCGAAGGCTTCGTCGATCGTGCCGACCATGTAAAAGGCCTGCTCCGGCAGGTGATCGCACTCGCCGGCGGTGATCATCTTGAAACCACGGATGGTTTCCGACAGCGGCACGTACTTGCCGGGCGAGCCGGTGAACACTTCGGCCACGTGGAAAGGCTGCGACAGGAAACGCTGGATCTTGCGGGCGCGGGCCACGGCCAGCTTGTCCTCAGGCGCCAGTTCGTCCATGCCCAGAATGGCGATGATGTCGCGCAGTTCCTTGTAGCGCTGCAGCGTGCCTTCCTCGGCGCGGGCGGGTTCGTCGTGCTCCTGGCCCTCCACCAGCGGGTCCAGCTGGCGGCTGGTGGAGTCCAGCGGGTCCACGGCG
>JAUYSB010000043.1 GCA_030696525.1 Hydrogenophaga sp.
TATTCGATGGCGTAGCCCGGGCGCAGGATGTGCGCGTTTTCCAGCCCCGGCATGCTGCGCACCAACTGGTACTGGATGTCGAACGGCAGGCTGGTGGAAATGCCGTTGGGGTAGACCTCGTGGGTGGTCAAGCCCTCGGGCTCCAGAAAAATCTGGTGGCTGTCCTTGTCGGCAAAGCGGTTGATCTTGTCTTCCACGCTGGGGCAGTAGCGCGGCCCCACCCCTTCGATCTTGCCGGTGAACATGGGGCTGCGGTCAAAGCCGCTGCGGATGATGTCGTGCGTGCGTTCGTTGGTGTGGGTGATCCAGCACGGCAGTTGCTGCGGATGCATGGTCGCCTTGCCCATGAAGCTGAACACCGGCACGCCCTGGCCTTCGCGCTCGCCGCCGGGCATGCCGTCGCCAGGCTGCTCGGTGCACTTGCTGTAATCGATGGTTTTGCCGTCCAGGCGCGGCGGCGTGCCGGTCTTGAGGCGCCCCTGCGGGAGCTTCAGCTCCTTGAGCCGTGCCGACAGCGACACCGCCGGCGGATCGCCCGCCCGGCCGGCGCTGTAGTTCTGCAGGCCCACATGGATCTTGCCGTCCAGAAAGGTGCCGGCCGTCAGCACCACGGTGCGGCTGCGAAAGCGTATGCCCACCTGGGTCACCGCGCCCACCACGCGGTCGCCCTCCACCATCAGGTCATCCACCGCCTGCTGAAAGATCTGCAAATTGGGCTGGTTTTCCAGCGTGCGGCGGATGGCGGCCTTGTACAGGATGCGGTCGGCCTGCGCCCGCGTGGCGCGCACGGCCGGGCCCTTGCTGCTGTTGAGGATGCGGAACTGGATGCCCCCTTCGTCGGTGGCCAGCGCCATGGCACCGCCCAGCGCATCCACCTCTTTCACCAGGTGGCCTTTGCCAATGCCGCCAATGCTGGGGTTGCAGCTCATCTGCCCCAGGGTTTCGATGTTGTGCGTGAGCAGCAGGGTGGCGCAACCCATGCGCGCCGCAGCCAGCGCGGCTTCGGTGCCGGCGTGGCCACCGCCAACAACGATGACGTCAAATTCCTGGGGGTAAAGCATGATGGGGGCTGGTTTCGGGGAAACCCTCGATTTTACGGGGCTGCCTGTTTTTTGAACACCCCAAACCCCGCCTGCCACAGGCGCATCAAGGACAATCAGCGGCCATGAGCCTTGCCTGCCGTCCCGGTTGCGCTGCCTGTTGCATCGCGCCGTCCATCACCAGCCCCCTGCCCGGTTTGCCTTTGGGCAAACCGGCGGGTGTGGCCTGCCCACACCTGGACGAGGCCTTGCGCTGCCGCTTGTTCGGGTTGCCCGAACGGCCATCGGTATGCAGCTCGTTGCCACCCGAGCCCGCCATGTGCGGATCGGACCGTTGGCACGCGCTGCGATTTTTGCAGCAGCTGGAGCAGGCCACGCTGCCCCAGGCCGGTCAAGCACTTACTGCTTGACCGCCTCGATCTGCACCACCAGGCGCACGTTCTTGGCAAAGCCCCAGTCCAGGCCGTAGTTCAGGCCGTGGGCGCTGCGGTCGAGAGTGGCTTCAAAGTCGCCGCCGCACACCTCGCGCTTGAGCATGGGGTTGTCGTAGCAGTTGAACTTGTTGGCCTTCAGGGTCATGGGCTGGGTCTTGCCCAGGAGGGTGAACTGGCCGCTCACTTCAGCCACCTTGTCGCCGTTGAAGGCAAACTTGTCGGACACAAAACGGGCCTTGGGAAACTTGGCCACGTCCAGCAGGTCGGCGCTCTGCAGGTGCTTGTCGAACGCGGCGGTGCCGGTGTTGACCGAGGCGACGTCGAAGCTGATGTCCACCTTGCCGGTCTTGGCGGCGCGGTCAAACTGCACCGTGCCTTCCTTCTTGTCGAAACGGCCGCGGTTGGTGGTGGTGCCGAAGTGGTCGATCTCGAAGGTCACGAAGGTGTGGGTCGGGTCGATGGCGTAGTCGGCGGCGTGGGCCACACCAGCGGACAGGGAAGCCACAGCGGCCAGGGCGATGAGGGTGTTGCGCATGAAGAACTCCTGAAGGTTGAAATGAAAACTCAAAACTTGCTCACGCCAGACAGCGCGAGCTTGAACTTGACCAACACGTCGTCGGCGACCATGGACGTGTCGGCCCACTCGTTTTCGCCGATCTTGAACGCCAGCCGCCTGAGCGGCAGCGTGCCGGTGGCCGTGGTGACAGCGCCGCTTTGGGTCAGTGCCACCGGCACCACCACGTCGCGGGCGGTGCCCTTGATGGTGAGCTGGCCGGCCACCTCGAACTTGCCACCGCCCAGCGCCTTGACGCTGCTCGACTGAAAGCTGGCCTGCGGGAACTTGGGCACGTTGAACCAGGGCGCCTTGGGCAGCTCGGCATCGGTCTCGCGCGAGCCCAGCGTGGCGCTGCCCACGTCCACCGTGAAAGCGATCTTGCTGGTCTGCGGCTTGGCCACGTCAAAGCTGATCTGGGCGTCGAACTTGCGGAACTTGCCCTCCAGCGGCACGCCCATCTGGCGCGCCACAAAGGCGATTTCGCTTTGTTCGGGCAGCAGCTTTTGCTGCGCCAGCGCGGGCAGGGACACCAGGGCCAGGGCGGCCAGTGAGAGGGAAACGCGGGTCAGATTCATGACAACTCCAGGA
The DNA here is from genome assembly GCA_030696525.1 of Hydrogenophaga sp. Taxonomy (GTDB): domain Bacteria; phylum Pseudomonadota; class Gammaproteobacteria; order Burkholderiales; family Burkholderiaceae_C; genus Hydrogenophaga. Next base: position 2,619 of record JAUYSB010000043.1, read on the forward strand.
AAATCAGGCGCGCCCAGGCAACATGCGGGTCAGCAACCCGTCGCGGTCCAGCCACTGATGTTTGAGCGCGGCGGCGATGTGCATCAGCACCAGGGCGGCCATGGCGTAGGCGCTGAACTTGTGCAGCGGCTTGAGCAACTCGGCCAGCGGTTCGCTCACCGGCACAAAATCAGGCAACTGCACGGCGCCGAACCAGACGATGGGGAAACCCGCCGCCGAGCTGTAGGCCCAGCCCAGCAGCGGCACGGCAAAAAACAGCAGGTAGAGCGCGTGGTGGGTGGCGTGGTGGGCCATGCGTTGCCAAGCCGGCATGCGGCCCGACACCCCCTCGGGCAATTCCGGCGGGCGGTGTGTCAGGCGCCAGGCCAGGCGCAGGGCCGACAGCAGCAGGATGCTCACACCCGCCCACTTGTGCCAGTTGTAGAGCTTGAGGCGCTGCGGCGAAAACGGCAGGTCGGCCATGTACAGACCCATGCCGAACATGGCGATCAACGCGAAGCCCAGCACCCAGTGCAGCAGCACGGCAACTCGGCTATAACGGACAAGCGGACGGTCGGTGGACATGGACACTCCCTGGGAACAGCTGCTGCAGCGCAGCATCTCGAACCGGAGTCTAGGGATTTCACCGTCAAAGCATTTCAATGTTCTTGTCGTTTTCATTCAAATTTTTTGAGGAACTTCGCACCGCGGCCATGACCACCCTGATCGCCACCTACCCCGCCCTGGCCACACTGGCCGACACCCTGCAGGGCCTGCCGCTGCACGAGGTGCCGGCCGGCACCACGCTGTTCCGCGAGCACGAAACCTGCGCGGGTTTTCCGCTGCTGCTGTCGGGTGAGGTGCGCATCTCGCGCAGCACCTCGCAGGGCCGGGCGCTGGAGCTGTACCGCGTGGTGCCCGGCGAGTTGTGCCTGGTGTCGTCCTCGGCGCTGTTCGCGCAGTCGGCCTTGTCGGCGCATGGCGTGACCACACGCGACACCCAGCTGGCCTTGTTGCCCCCGGCGGCCTTTCGCGCCGCCCTGGCCGACACCACCTTCCGCGACTTCGTGCTGGGCCTGTTCGCCGAACGCATGGCCGACCTCACCGCGCTGATCGAGGCCGTGGCCTTCCAGCGGCTGGACCAGCGCCTGGCCGCCGCCCTGCTCGGCCACGGCAGCCCCCTCAAGACCACCCACCAGGCCCTGGCCGACGAGCTGGGCACGGTGCGCGAAATCGTCACCCGGCTGCTGCGCCGCTTCGAGCGCGAGGGCTGGCTGTCGCTCTCGCGCGAGAGCATCAGCGTGCTCGACGCGGCCGCACTGCGCGCCCTGGCCGAGCCGCCGGCCGGTGCTGCGTGACCGCGGTCACAGACACCCACCGCCATCTGCGCTGAAATCCCCCTGTTCTCAACCCAAGGAGTGATTCACATGACCAAAAACGTTGGCGGCATCGACCGCACCCTGCGCATCGTCGCCGGCCTGGCCCTGATCGCCGCTGCCGCCACCGGCACGGTGGGCCTGTGGGGCTACATCGGCCTGGTGCCGCTGGCCACGGGTTTGATGGGCTGGTGCCCGCCCTATGCCATGTTCGGCTTCAACACCTGTTCGATGAAGAAGGCCGACTGAGCCCCCGGGCTGTCCTTGCAGTGACAGCGCCACTTGGAGGAGCTGACGCACCATCGGCGTTTTGACAACGCTTGGTGGTGGTCATGCACATCCCCTCCCTGAAAGACCGGGTCAGCGCCGAAGAGTGGGCGCTGCGTTGCGACCTGGCCGCCTGCTACCGGCTGGTGGCGGCCTACGGCTGGAGCGATCTGGTCTTCACCCACATCAGCGCCAAGCTGCCTGAGGGCGTGACCGGCGGCGAACACCAGTTCCTGATCAACCCCTACGGCCTGATGTTCGACGAGATCACGGCCAGCAGCCTGGTCAAGGTGGACATGGCCTGCCACAAGCTGCACGACTCGCCCTTCCCCGTCAACCCGGCCGGTTTTGTCATCCACAGCGCGGTGCACGAGGCCCGGCCCGAAGCGGTGTGTGTGCTGCACACCCACACGCGGGCCGGCGTGGGCGTGAGCGCGCAGCAACACGGCATCCTGCCCATCAGCCAACAATCGACCTTCGTGCTGGCCTCGCTGGCCTACCACGGCTACGAAGGCGTGGCCTTCCGCCCCGACGAGAAGCCGCGCCTGCAGGCCGATCTGGGTCAAGCCAACCATCTGGTGTTGCGCAACCACGGGCTGCTCACGGTGGGCCGCAGCATCCCCGATGCCTTCCTGTCCATGTACATCCTGGAGAACACCTGCCGCATCCAGATCGACGCGCTGGCCGGTGGCGGTGAACTCACCCGGGTGAACCCCGCCATCCTCAACAACATGGGCGCGGTCATGAAAACCGCCACCGCCGGGCAGGGCGCCAACCTGGCCTGGCCGGCGCTGCTGCGCAAGGTGGAGAAGCTGGACCCGGCCTACAAGACCTGAGGCAAGCCTTCATTCCGCATCCGCTACGCGAGAAGCTCCACCAGCCGGGGATGCGGCCACGCGCAGCGGGCAAGCGACGGGGGTGGGCCTTAACTCAGCACCACGCTGCTCAGCCGCCGCCGGTAAGTGGCCACGGTCGGGTCTTCCGGGGGGATCTGGCCTTCGGCCACCTTGGGTTTGGGCACGTCGATGATTTCGAGAATGGCCACGTAGGTCTTGCGCGCCAGGTCGCTGTTCCAGGCCTTGTCACGCATCAGGATTTCCAACAACTCGTCCATGGCTGCGGTCCAGCGCTGCGCGGCCATGTGGTGCTGCGCCAGCTCGTAGCGGGCGTCGAAGTCGCGCTTGTTGGCGCTGATGCGCGCGGCCAGGGCGGCGTCGGCGGGTTCGTAGGCGTTGTCGGCCACGTCCAGCGCGTTCATCCAGTGCTGCAGGGCTTCGAGCTTGCGCACGGCGGCGGCCTTGGCTATCACCGGCGCAAACGCCACCTTGGCGTCGTCGCTGCGGCCGGCCAGCAGCAAGGCCTTGATGAAGTCGAAGCGGACGTTGTCGTCGTCGGGCTTGTCGGCCACGGCCTGGGCCAGGGCGGCGATGGCGTCTTCGCTGCCGGGCGTGGCCACGGGCTCGGGTGCCGCTTGTTCTTCCACAAGCTCGGGCGGCAACTCATCGGCGGGCGGCAGGTGCTTGTCCAGAAAGGCCTTGACCTGGCCTTCGGGCAAGGCACCCATGAAACCGTCCACCGGCTGGCCGCCCATCAGCAAAACGCAGGTGGGGATGCTGCGGATGCCAAACGCACCGGCCAGTTGCTGCTCGTCGTCGGAGTTGATCTTGACCAGTTTGAAGCGGCCAGCGTAGGCGGCTTCCACCTTTTCCAGGATGGGGCCCAGCGATTTGCAGGGCCCACACCAGGGCGCCCAGAAATCGACCAGCACCGGCGTGGTCATGGAGGCCTCGATGACCTCGGCTTCGAAGTTGTTGATGGTGACGTCGATCATGGAATGCCCTGCGAAGCGGTAGGAATCCAGCCCATCTGGGGCCGAAACGTAAAATCCCAACTTTAACGGAGCAAGCATGGCGGACGTTCAAGTCGGGGTGGTGATGGGTTCCAGCAGCGACTGGGACACCATGCAACACGCGGTTCAAATTCTGGAGCAGTTTGGCGTGGCCTTTGAGGCCCGCGTGGTCTCGGCCCACCGCATGCCCGACGACATGTTCGCCTACGCCGAAGCCGCCACCGCCCGGGGCCTCACGGCCATCATTGCCGGTGCCGGTGGCGCCGCCCACCTGCCCGGCATGCTGGCCGCCAAGACCCCCGTGCCCGTGCTGGGCGTGCCCGTGGCCAGCAAACACCTGCAAGGGGTGGATTCGCTGCACAGCATCGTGCAAATGCCCAAGGGCGTGCCGGTGGCCACCTTCGCCATCGGCGCGGCCGGTGCCGCCAACGCCGCGCTGTTTGCGGTGGCCATGCTGGCCAACGGCAACCCCGCCCTGCGCGAGCAGCTCAACGCCTTCCGCTCGGCACAAACCGAAGCCGCACGCGGCATGACCCTTCCGCCGGCCGCCTGAACACCATGACCCTCAAAACCCTGCTTCCCGGCACCCTGGGTGCCACCGGCCAGCAAATGACGCTGGGCGTGATGGGCGGCGGCCAGCTGGGCCGCATGTTTGTGCACGCCGCCCAGGCCATGGGCTATTTCACGGCGGTGCTGGACCCGGACCCCGCCAGCCCGGCCGGCCGCGTGGCGCATTACCACATCCAGACCGGCTACGAGGACGAGCAGGGCCTGGCGCAGCTGATGCAGGGCTGCGACGCCATCACCACCGAATTCGAGAACGTGCCCGCGCCCGCCCTGCTCACGCTGGGCGCACACCGCCCGGTGGCGCCCAACGCACATGCCGTGGCCGTGGCGCAAGACCGCGTCAAGGAAAAGGCCCACTTCGTGGCCAGCCTGCCCACCAGCGGCATTGGCCCGGCCCCCTACGCCGCCATCGAATCGGACGAGCTGCTGGCCGCCGTGCCGGCCGACCTGCTGCCCGGCATCCTCAAGACCGCGCGCCTGGGCTACGACGGCAAGGGCCAGATCCGCGTGAAAGACCGCACCGAGCTGGCCGCCGCCTGGAACGAACTCAAGCGTGTGCCCTGCGTGCTGGAAAAAATGCTGCCCCTCAAGGCCGAGTGTTCGGTCATCGTGGCACGCGGTGCCGACGGCCAGGCGGTCAGCTACCCCGTGCAGCGCAACACCCACATCAACGGCATCCTGGCCGTGACCGAGGTGTTTGAAGGCGCCCTGCCCGCCGCCCTGTGCGAGCGGGCCCGCGCCGCCACCATCGCCATCGCCCACCAGCTGCAGTACGTGGGCGTGTTGTGTGTGGAGTATTTCGTCATCGACGACGGCAGCGCCGACGGCGCCCTGGTGGTCAACGAGATGGCGCCGCGCCCCCACAACAGCGGCCACTACACCCAGAACGCCTGCGACGTGTCGCAGTTCGAGCAGCAGGTGCGCGCCATGGCCGGCCTGCCGCTGCGCGACGTGCGCCAGCACAGCCCGGCCATCATGCTCAACATCCTGGGCGACCTGTGGTTCCCCGAGGGCGCCGACAAGGCGGCACGCTCGCCCGCCTGGGAGCGCGTGCTGGCCCTGCCCGGCACCCACCTGCACCTCTACGGCAAGCTCGACGCCCGCCCCGGCCGCAAGATGGGCCACCTCAACATCACCGGCGCCTCGGTGGCCGAGGTCAAGGCCACCGCGCAACAGGCCGCCGCCCTGCTGGGCTTGCCCGCGTTCGCATGATCGCTGCCCTGGACGGCCAGCAGCCCGGTGCCATCGCGCAAGCCGCGCAGGCCCTGGCCGACGGCCGCCTGCTGGGCCTGCCCACCGAAACCGTCTATGGCCTGGGCGCCGATGCCGACAACGCCAGCGCTGTCGCGCGCATCTTCAGCGCCAAGGGCCGGCCCAACAACCACCCGCTGATCGTGCATGTGGCCGGCAGCACCGAGGCCGAGTGGTGGCCGGCCGTGTTGCACTACGCCGACGACGTGCCCGACTTCGCACTGCGCCTGATGCGAGCCTTCTGGCCCGGGCCGCTCACCCTCATCCTGCCGCGCCGCGCGCAGGTGGGCGCGGTGGCCGCCGGCGGGCAAAACTCCATCGGCCTGCGCTGCCCGTCGCACCCGGTGGCCCAGGCCGTGCTGCACGCCGCACGGGCCTTGAGCGTGTGGGGCGTGGCCGCGCCCAGCGCCAACCGCTTTGGCCGCGTCAGCCCCACCACGGCGGCACACGTGGTGTCCGAATTCGCCGGCGTGCTCGGCGAGGCCGAACTGTGTGTGCTCGACGGCGGCGCCTGTGATGTCGGCATCGAATCCACCATCGTCGACGCCAGCCGGGGCCGCCCCGTGCTGCTGCGCCCCGGCATGCTCACCGCCGCGCAGATCGAAGCCGTTTGTGGCCAGCCACTGCAACAGCGCGATGAGCAAGCCCCACGCGCCTCGGGCACGCTCGAATCGCACTACGCGCCCCAGGCCAAGGTGCGGCTGATGGACGCCGCGCAGATCCAGAGCGCGCTGGACGTGCTGGGCGCAGACGCGCGGCACATCGCGACCTACACCCGCAGCCGCATGAAAAGCGCCAGCAAGCACCTGGTGCAACGCGCCATGCCGGCAGACGCCGCCGCCTGCGCACACGAACTGTTTGCCGTGCTGCGCGCCTTCGACGATGCTGGCGTCAAGCTGATCTGGATAGAAACCCCACCGCCCGCTTCCGAGTGGGACGGCGTGCGCGATCGGCTGACACGCGCGGCGGCCTGATCACGCGCCGGGGCGCCTGCCGCCGTAACGCACGCGCATCACCAGAATCGCCAGAGCCAGCGACAGCGTGACCGCATTGGCCAGGATCAGCGGCCAGGCGCCCAGCGCCAGCCCATACACCAGCCACAGCGCCACGCCCAGCGTGAAGGCGCTGTACATGCCCAGCGAAATGCCGCTGACATCGCGGGTCTTGAAGGTGAGCCAGGCCTGGGGCACAAAACTCAGGGTGGTCAGGCAGGCGGCGAGGAATCCGACCCATTCGATGAGAAAAGCAGGCATGGTGCAGGGGGGGTGTAAGCGGCTCGGTCCATTGTGGCAAAACCCAGGCGCTGGCCGCGCCATCAGCCCAGCAAGGCACTGCGCACCGCCGCCCAACTGGCCGGGTCGGGCGCACACAGCAGGCCGCCCGTGGTGTGGGTGGGCCGGTAGGGCGAGCCGTCGAAATGCGCGCTGTGACCACCCGCCTCGTGGTGCAAGAGCCAGCCGGCCGCGTGGTCCCAGGGCATGAGCTTGTTGTAGAACAACACATCCACATGCCCGGCCGCTGCGAGGCGGTATTCGTGTGCCGCGCAACGGAACCAGTTGGTGCTGGCCAGGCGGGACAGCCGGCCATTGACCTCGGTGCGCAAGGGCTCGGGCACGAAGTTGGTGCTGACGATGCCGTGCATCTGTTTCACCGGCAGGGGCGCGGCCACCCGCAGCGGCGTGCGCTGGCCGTCGGGCGCCAGCAGCCAGGCGCCCTGGTCGCGCAGGGCGCAGGCGGTGGTCTGGCCCACCGGGTCGTGGATGACGCCGGCCACCACCTCGCCGCGCACCACCGCCGCCACCATCACGCCGAACAGCGGCAGGCCCGAGGCAAAGTTCTTGGTGCCATCCAGCGGGTCCACCACAAAGGCCAGGTCGCTGCTGCCCAGCAGGTCGAGCAAGGCGGGGTCGCGCCCGGCCGCTTCTTCGCCCACCACGTCGGCGCCCGCAAACGCGGCGCGCAAGCCGGCGGTGATGGCCCGCTCGGCCGCCTCGTCGGCCTCGGTCACGACGTCAAAGGCCGAGGTCTTCTCGCGGATCTGGTCGCGCTGCAAGCGGCCGAAGCGCGGCAGGATGTGCTCGGCCGCGACGCCGTGCAGCAGGGTGGCCACGGTGGCGAGGTGTGGGTGTTCGAAAGCGAAAGTCATGGCGGCCATGGCGGATCAGAAGCCCGCATGATGCCGCATCCTGCCGCCCCGGCAGGGTCATCCGTGCGCGAACACGACCCGCCCCAGCCGCACCTGCCCCGCCTCCAGCAGGGTGTGGCCCAGGGCAGCCTCGCGCAGCGGCAAGCAGCGGGAAACCAGCGGGCGGTAAAAGCCCTCGCGGGCCACGTGGGCAATGCCGCGCAGCACCCCGGGCGCATCGGTGACGAGGGCACGAAGCACCCGCACGCCATGCTCGGCGCCCCGGTCCTCGAAGGGCGCAGCAACCAGGTAGACGATGGCGCCGCCCGGGCGCAGCAGCGGGTAAGAGCGGGCGTGGGTGTCGCCGCCCACAAAATCAAACACCACATCCAGACCGCGCAAATGCCCGAAGGACCCTCGGTCGTAGGCAATCACCTCGTCGGCCCCCTGGGCCAGTGTGTGGTCGCGGTGGTCGTGCCGGCAGGTGGCCACCGTGCGCACGCCCAGGCCACGCGCATGCTGCAGCACCAAAGCGCCGACGGCACCCGAGCCGCCATGCACCAGCACCCGCATGCCCGGCTGCAACTGGGCGGTCGTCACCGCCGCCCAGGCGCTGGCACCGGGTTGCAGCAAGGCCGCACTCTGCTCCAGCGACAAACCCTGCGGCCGGGCGACCACACGCGCGGCTTCGGTCACCACATGGCTGGCAGCGGTGCCCGCGCCCAATGGCGCGGCCAACACGCAGACTTCGTCGCCCAAGCGCCAATTCGCCACACCGTCGCCCACGGCGTCGATCACGCCGACACCATCGCGCCCGGGGATCTTGGGCAAGGTCAGCGCGAAGTGGGCCTGCAGCAGGCCGGCGCGCAGCTTGACGTCCAACTGCGCCAGGGCCGAGGCCTGAAGGCGCACACGCACCTGCCCGTTGCCGGGCTCGGGCAGCGCCTGCTCACCCCAACGCAGCACCGATGGCGGGCCGTAAGCTTCATACCAGATGGCCCGCATGGGCAGCCTCAGATGGCAGCCGGCAGCTGCAGCGCGCTCCAGCGCTGCTCCAGCGCCTTGCCTTCGGCGTCGCGCAGGGCGGCCTCACGCAGCGAGGCGAGGGCAGCGGCAGCGCCTTCGCGCCCGCGCAGCGATTGCGCCGCACGCATCAGGCGGTCGAAGCGGCTGCTGCCGCGCGCGTGCGTGTCGCTGTAGCCCTTGACCAGGCGGCGGCAGCGCAGCACCTCGGTGGCCAGCGCCAGGTCGTGTGGTGCGATGGCCAGGGCCACGTCCAGCCACTGCTGGATGTGCGCCATTTCTTCGGCATGACGCAGGTTGCCGCGGCGCCAGCGGCGCAGGCCCGCCACCACACGCAATTGCAGGTGGCCACGCAGGCTGAAGGCGCGGATGCGCCGGCCTTTGTCCAGGCGGGGTGCCAACCAGCCGCTCAGGCCAGGGCTGGCCAACACCCAGCGCGCCAGGCCCAGCGGCAGCAGGCCCAGCACCTCGGCCAGGCGGGGATGGAAAAACTCTTCGGTGCCCACCACCTCGTCGGCGCCAGCGGCCACCTCGCGGCGCACGCGGTCCCAGCGCTCGGGCCGGGTCTTGAGGTCGGCCACGCGGATCACGTCGTCGTAGCTCATGGCCACCGCGATCCAGTGGGCGGCCTCGGCCACGGTGGTGGCGTCGCCAAAGCGGGTAAAGGCCGCCACACGGTCGAGGTACTCGCGGCCATAGGCCACGTCCTGGTAGTCGAGCACGCGGGCCAGGCCTTCGCCCAGCATGTTCCAGGCGGGCGCGGGAAAGTCGGCGCGGATGCGGTCGAGCAGGGGCTGCACGGCTGGCGCAGCAGCCGTCTCGGGCAGCGCACGGGCGGCGGTGTCCATGCCCGTGCCTGTGACCGTTCCCAAGGCCTTGGGCTGGGCCACCGGCTGGCGCGCCAGGTCGGCGGCGGCGCGCAGGGCGGCCAGGCTGCCCTTGACGCCCACACCGCTGCGCTCCACGACGGCCTCGAAGGCCGACTGCGCAAAGGGCAGGGCCCCGCTGCCGGCCAGGGCACCGAACAGGCTGGACGAGATGACGCTGCCGTTTTTCACGGCCAGGTCCTGCATGTCGTCGAGCACCAGCTGGCGGGCGCTGTCGCGCAGCAGCTGCATGACAGGTTCACTCTCGGCCAGGCCGTTGCCTGGCGTCGTCTTTTCCATCACCGAAAAAATGCGGTGGCTGCTGGCGATCAGCGTGGTGCGGTCGGGCGTGACCAAACCCCGCTGCACCGCGCGGCCGGCTTCCATCAGCTCGGCGGCGATCAGCACGTCCACGTCGCCGGGCACGGCCATCAGGGCCAGCACCGGCTGCGCGTCGGGGCGGGGTCGGTCCTGAGGCGACACCAGCTCGACGTAGTAGATGGTCGCGCCCGTGCGCTGGGCCACACCGGCCACCGAGGTGGACTGGGCGGTCCAGCCTTCGTGTTCGGCCATGCCAACGATCCAGTCGACCAGCACGCCGCCGCCCTGGCCGCCCAGGGCCAGGATGGCGATGTTGATGGAACGGGCTTTGCTCAGGCTCATGACAGGGCTTCCAGGGGGAACAGGGCGCGCTCGGCGCGGGCAGCGTGGGTGCGGCGGTGCCACCAGCCCAGCAGCTGGCGGCGCAGGCTGTTGAGCCAGCGGTCGCCACCGCTGGCGTTGTGCACCCGCTCGACCTTGTAGAAGGAGGGGCACAACACGGCAGCGTCGGCCACCTCGCCGCAGTGGCCACAGGCCACGCAGGACTCGTCCACTTGGGCCACGGGGTCGGGCTTGAGGGCGTCGCCGCTGGGCGCCAGCGTGAGGCTGGGGCAGCCCGAGACACGCATGCAGGCGTGGTCACCCGAACAGACGGCGGCGTCCACCCCGAAGCGCTCCTTGACCACACGCTCACCGCCCTTGATGGCGGCGGCGACTTTCGGCTTCTCGCGCCGCTGGCGGTTGAGCATGCATTCGCTCTGGGCAATGACGACCTTGGGGCCGTCGTATTCGGTGGTCATGGCCTCGCTGAGGGCCGCGCGCATGGCATTGACGTCGTAAGTGCGCGGCACGAAGCGCACCCACTCCACGCCGACGCCGCGCACCGCGTTTTCGATCGGGTGGCGCGTGCTGCGGTGCTCGTTGTCGGCGCGCGAGGACAGGATGTCCTGCCCGCCGGTGGCGGCCGAGTAGTTGTTGTCGATGATCAGGAACACGTTGTCGTGTTTGTTGAACACCGCGTTGCCTATGCCGGTGGCCAGGCCGTTGTGCCAGAAGCCGCCGTCGCCCATCATGGCAATCGCCCGCTTGGACGAACCAAACAGCTTGCCGGCGTTGAAGGCCGAGGCGCTGGATGCGCCCAGGCCGTAGCCCATGGTGGTGGCGCCCATGTTGAAGGGCGCCTGGCTGGAGAACAGGTGGCAGCCGATGTCGGACGAGATGTGGTGCTGGCCGTGCGCCTGCATGGCCAGCGCCAGCGAGGAGAAGATGGGCCGCTCGGGGCAGCCCACACACAGGCCAGGCGGGCGCGCGGGCAGCTGGATGTCGTTGCCACTGGCGGGAATCACCGGCGCTGGCTGGGGCGCTGACCGGGGCGTCGCCACGGGCAGGGTGGGCATGCCCAGCGGCACCGGCTTGGCAAAGGCCGCCGGGTGGTGCTTCTCGACAAAACTTCGGATGCCCGCACGCAGCGCGGTCACGGTGTAGTCGCCGGCCATGGGCAGCAGGTCCTTGCCGTGGATGGCGGTGTCCACACCATTGCGGCGCAGGATGGTGTTGAGGTGCTGCTCGTGGTAGTCGGGCTGGCCCTCCTCCACCACCAGCACCGCCTTCTTGCCTTGGCAAAAACGCAGCACCTCTTCTTCCACCAGCGGGTAGGCCACGTTGAGCACGTACATCGGCACACGCGTTTCGCCCCACAGGTCGCCCAGCTCCAGCAGCTGCAGCGCACGCTGCACGTTGTTGGTCAGGCCACCCAGGGTGATGATCCCCAGGTGTTCGATGTCGCCATCAATGAATTCGTTGAGCTGGTGTTCCTGGATGAACTTGACCGCCGCCGGCCAGCGGTTCTCAATCTTTTCCTTCTCGTGCAAAAAGGAAGCGGGCGGCAACACGATGCGGTTGACGTCGCGCACCGGGGCTTCCAGCGCCTCGTTCAGCGTGAACTTGGGCCGCAGGTTTTCCTGGGTGATGAAACTGCCGTGCAGGTGGCAGGAGCGTATGCGCAGCTGCAGCATCACCGGCGTGTTGGACGCCTCCGACAGCGCAAAACCGTCGTGCACCGCTTTCACAATGGACGGCAGGTGCGGGCGCGGATCGAGCAGCCACATCTGCGACTTCATGGCGAAGGCGTGGGTCCGCTCCTGCATGATGCTGGAGCCTTCGCCGTAGTCCTCGCCCACGATGATGAGCGAGCCGCCGGTGACGCCACCCGAGGCCAGGTTGGCCAGCGCGTCAGACGCCACGTTGGTGCCCACCGTGGACTTCCAGGTGACGGCGCCGCGAACGGGGTAGTTGACCGAGGCCGACAGCGCCGACGCGGCCGCCGCCTCGCTGGCGGCGGGCTCGAAGTACACACCGAGTTTTTCCAGGATGGGCTGGGCATCGGCCAGCACGTCCATCAGGTGCGAAATGGGTGAGCCCTGGTAACCCGTGACGTAGCCCACGCCACATTCGAGCAAGGCCTTGGTCACGGCCAGGATGCCCTCACCATGGAATTCGGTGCCGGCGGGCACCTCGAGTTGCCGCACCTCGGCGGCGAAGGAACGTTCTGCCATCTGGCTTCCTCTGTTCAGCTGAACACCGATGGTGCCCATCGGTCGGCTGCGGCGCTATCCCGAAACAGCGCGGCGTTGTCCGTTTTCCGCTTACTTTTCGCTGCTCACGCCGGCAGCCCGGCCAAAAAGTGCGCAAGCGCATCGGCAAACGCCTGTGGCATCTGCTCGGGCAGCGGCACCATGCCGCCGTCTATGTCCAAGCGCTGCGCGTGTGGCAGTGCCTGGGCCAGGCGCGGCACGGCCGGGTAGGCGTGTGGGTCGGCGGTGGCGCCGATCAGCAAAGTGGGGCAAGCCACCAGGCCGATGCGCTCTTCCATGTGATAGCGGTTGACCGTGAGGTGCCCTTGCGCCGCACGGCCTTCGGCGCGCAGCGCGTCGGCCACAAAACGTTCCAGCAACACCACGTCGCCCGGCGGGTAAAAGCCCTGGCGACCACGCCACAGCGCCAGCAGGTGCCCACCATCGGCACGCGGCACCTCAGCATCAACCACTGCACGCTGACCATGGTGTGCCCGTCGCTCGGCATCCACGTAAGGGCACGACGACAGCACCAGCCCGCGCACACGTTCGGGCGCCTGCGCGGCCATCTCCATGGCGATCACGGCGCCCGTGTGGTGGCCCGCCACCACACAGTCCACAAAACCCAGCCCATCCATCAGCGCCAGCGCGGTGGCGGCCCAGCGTTCGATGCTGGGCTGACCATCGGCAAAAGGCGGCGTGTCGCCATAGCCCACGGTGTCCATGGCCACGCAGTCTGCGCGGGGGCCGAGCAAGGGCAGCACGTGTTCGTATTCGCGCCAGGAGCGGGGCGTCTGGTGCAGCAGCAGCAAGGGCCGGCCTTGCCCGCAGCGCGCCACGTGGACGGGGCCCAGACGGGTGGACACCGTGTGTTGGGTGGTCGTGTTCATCGCTTCAATCCTTCTGTTTTTTGCACCGCGGCTGAGCATCTTCGCACCTAAGCGGTGAATTTGCGCACCGCAATAGCGCTAGGGAAAACCATGAAAATGAATTGATTTACTTTTGAAGTGTTGTGCTCCAGAATACATCCGAAATCATTGGTTTGGAGCCACCGCCATGTCATCGCCCTTCAAAATCCGGGTCGCCGAAACCGAAACGCTCAACCCGTTGATCCGGCGTCTGGTGCTGCGGGCCCCGGCGGGCGAAGCGTTGCCGGGCCACACCGCTGGCGCCCACGTGCGGGTGCAGGTGACACTGCCCGACGGTGGCCAGGACTGGCGCCACTACTCACTCATCAACGCGCTGCCGCAGGCGGGCGCCACCGCCGCGCCCACCCACTACGAAATCGCGGTGCGGCTCGAAGACGAGGGCCGGGGCGGCTCGCGCTTCATGCACGGCCTGCAGGTGGGCGACACGCTGCAGATCGAAGCACCCAAAAACGACTTCCCGCTGCACGCCGGCTCCGGCCCGGTGCTGCTGCTGGCCGGCGGCATCGGCATCACGCCGCTGCTGAGCATGGCGGCCGAGCTGCGCGCGGCCGGCCGGCCGCTGCGTGTGGTCTACGCAGGCCGCAGCCGCGCCCTGCTGGCCTTTTTGCCACAACTGCAAACCCTGCTGGGCGACGCCTTGCGTGTGCACGCCGACGACGAGGCCGGCGCACCGCTGGACATCGCCGCCCTGCTGGACGGCTGCGCGCCCACGGAAAGCCTCTACATGTGTGGCCCCAAGCCCATGCTGAATGCGGTATTGGCCGGTGCCCAGGCACGCGGCTGGCCCACCGACCGTGTGCACTTCGAACTGTTCAGCGCCGCCACGCCCGAGGCCGGCGACCAGGCCTTCGACGTGGTGCTGGCGCAGAGCGGTGCCACCCACCGCGTGGCCGCCGACCAGACCCTCCTGGATTGCCTGATCGAGCACGGCTGCGACCCGCTGTTCGACTGCAAACGCGGCGAGTGTGGTGTGTGTGCCGTGCCCGTCATCGAGGGCGAGGTCGATCACCGCGACCACGTGCTCAGCGCGTCCGAGAAGGCCGCCCACCAGGTGATACAGATTTGTGTCTCGCGCGCACGCGGGGCACGGCTTGTGCTCGATCTCTGAACCCGTCCGCATCCCTCCTCCCCACCCTCCACCGTCCCCCTCCACCCTAAGGACTTGTCCATGATTTCCAAACTGCTCGCACGTGTTTTGCTGGCCGCACTGCCCCTGTCGGCCATGGCCCTCGACAACAACAAGCCCGCCGAGTGGGTGGTGGGCTACGCCGCCGGCGGCGGCTCCGACGTGGTGGCCCGCATGTTGGCCGACGCCATGGGCAAATCGCTCAACCACAACTTCATCGTCACCAACAAGCCGGGTGCCGGCTCCAACATCGCGGCCGACTACGTGGCCAAGGCGCGCGAGATCGAGAACACCGTCTTCACCGCCGACTCGGCCGTGCTGGGCGCCAACCCGTTTCTGTTCAGCAAGCTCAGCTACAACGCTGAAAAAGACTTCACCCCGGTCGGCATGATCGCCCGCTTCCCGCTGGTGCTGGTGGTCAACCCCAGCGCGCCGCCGAAAAACTTCAAGGAGTTCCTGGCCTGGATCAAGAGCGACCCCAAACTGGCCATCTACGGCAGCCCCGGCGCCGGCAGCCCGCACCACCTGGTGACCGAATACTTCCGCACCCAGATCGGCGTGACCCTGACCCACGCGCCCTACCGCGGCGCCGCGCCCGCCATGGCCGACGTGGTGGGCGGCCAGTTGCCCTTCATGTTTGTGGACACCTCCAGCGGCGGTGCCTTTCTCAACTCGGGCAAGGTGCGCCCCATCGGGGTGGCCAGCCTGCAGCGCCTGCAGTCCATGCCCGACATCCCGACCCTGGCCGAACAAGGCCTGACCGGGTTTGAAGCCTATGCCTGGCAAGCCCTGGTCGTGCCCTCGGGCGCCAGCACCACCACCGTGCAAACCCTGAACAAGCACCTGAACGACGCGCTCAACTCGACCACCGTGAAGGCCCGCATGCAGGTGCTGGGCATCGAACCCATGCCCACCACCAGCGCCGACGCCAGCCGCTACGCCGCACAAGAGCGCGAGCGTTGGGGCCGCGTGATCCGCGAGGCCAACATCAAGCTCGACTGACAACCCACCCGGCTGGAGGAGACAGGCATGGCCAAGTACCACAACCACCCACAGGCGGTGGCGGCCCTGGTGCGCGATACCGAGGTGCACAAGGACTGCTACATCGACGACGAGATATTCGAACTGGAGATGACCCACCTGTTCGCCAACACCTGGGTCTACGTGGGCCATGCCAGCCAGGTGCCCAAGGTCGGCGACTTCTTCACCACCACCGTGGGCAACCAGCCGGTGGTGATGGTGCGCCACACCGACCAGAGCATCCAGGTGCTCTACAACCGCTGCCCCCACAAGGGCGTGCAGGTGGCACCCGAGGGCTGCGGCAACACCGGCAAGTTCTTCCGCTGCCCCTACCACGCATGGAGCTTCCGCACCGACGGCAAGCTCTTGTCCATCCCGCTGAAAAAGGGCTACGACAACACCGGCCTCGACAACTGCGAAGCGTCCAAGGGCATGGTGCCGGTGGGCGCGGTGCGGGTGTACCGCGAGTTCGTGTTCTGCCGCCTCAACCCCGAGGGGGTGGATTTCGACAGCTTCTTTGGCGCCTCGCTCAGCACGCTCGACAACATGGTGGACCGCTCGCCCGAAGGCAGGCTGGAAGTGGCCGGCGGCGTGATGCGCTACATGCACCAGTGCAACTGGAAAATGCTGGTGGACAACCAGACCGACACCTGCCACCCCATGGTGGCGCACGAGTCCTCGGCCGGCACCGCCGTCAAGGTGTGGAACGAGGCGCCCCCCGGCACCCCCAAGCCCATGGCGGTGGAGCTGTTCGCGCCCTTCATGAGCCCCTACGAGTTCTTCGAGAACATGGGCATACGCGTGTGGGACAACGGCCACGGCCACACCGGCGTGAGCGATTCCATCCACGCCGAGTATTCCCCCGCGCCGGGCTACTGGGACAGCATGGTGGCGGCCTATGGCGAGGAGCGCGCCCGGGCCATCGTCAATGACGTGCGGCACAACACCGTGTACTTCCCCAACATCATGGTCAAGGGCCCCATCCAGACCCTGCGCATCTTCAAACCCATCGCCGCCAACCAGACGCTGGTGGAGAGCTGGACTTTCCGCCTGGTCGGTGCGCCCGATCTGCTGCTGGAGCGCACCCTCATGTACAACCGCCTGATCAACGCGCCCACCTCGGTGGTGGGGCACGACGACCTGGAGATGTACGAACGTGCCCAGGCCGGTCTGCACTCGCGCGGCTCACAGTGGATCAACGTGGCCCGCCTGTACGACCCGGCCGAACACGGCCAGACCAACGTGGTCACCAACGGCACCAACGAAATGCAGATGCGCAGCCAGATGCGCGCCTGGGTGAAGTTCATCACGGCCAGCATGACCGAGGAGACCTCGGCATGAACACCCCAAGCAACCAAGACCTGATCGATTTTGTGGTGGCCGAAGCCGCCCTGCTCGACGAACTGCGTTTCGACGACTGGCTTGCGCTCTTCACCGAGGACGGCCACTACTGGATGCCGCTGGCCCACGGCCAGACCGACCCGCGCCTGCACGCCTCGCTGATGTATGAAGACAAGCTGCTGCTGCAGGTTCGCATCGCGCGCCTGCACGGCGCGCGCACCTTCTCGCAGCAGCCCACCAGCCGCTGCCACCACCTGCTGCAGCTGCCGGTGGTCACCGCACGCGATGAGGCAGCGGGCGTCTACACCTGCCGCACCGCCTTCCACTACATCGAAAGCCGGCGCGACACCCAGACCCTCTACGCCGGCTGGGCCACACACACCCTGGTGTGGCAGGACACTGCCTTGCGTTTGCGCCTCAAGCGCATCGACCTGGTCAACTGCGACGCCGCTTTCGGCAACATCCAGCTCTTCATGTGAGCCCCTCGCCCAGGTCTGCGTTTTCCGGACACCGGCGGGCGCAAACCGGATTGCGGTGAACCCGTCCCTGCCGGACACTGGACACCCGCCAAGATGCCTCCCTCCCGATCTGCCATGGACATGCTGACCGCCTTCGCCCACGACTTCCTCCCCGCGCAGCGCACCGTGCCGGAGCTGCTGACCCGGCAAGCCCAGCGCCACGGCCAGCGCACCCTGTTCGTGGCCGGCGACACCCGCTGGAGCTACGCCGATGCGCTGGACCAGGCGCGGGCCTATGGCGCGGTGCTGGAGCAGGCCGGCATACGCACTGGCGACCGCGTCGCCCTGCTGTGCTCCAACCGCATCGAGTTCCTGCAGATCCTGCTGGGCTGCGCCTGGATAGGTGCGGTCACCGTGCCCATCAACACCGCCTCCAAGGGGGCCCAGTTGCGCCACATCCTGGGCAATTCCGGCGCCCGCCTCCTGGTGACGGAAGCCGACAGCCTGCCCGTGGTGCTGGCCCTGGACCAGCTCGAAGGCGGGCCGGTGCCGCTTGAAACCATCTGGGTGCTCGGCCAGGGCAACAGCGCGGACACGCGCTGCGCCGCCTACCCCGCCCCGCCCGGCCCCGAGCGCGCCAGCGCCGCCGCGCTGCGCCCCGGCGACACCCTGGCCATCCTCTACACCTCCGGCACCACCGGGCTGTCCAAGGGCGTGTGCTGCCCCCACGGGCAATTCTTCTGGTGGGGCGCCCACACCAGCACCCTGCTGGGCCTGGTGGAAGGCGACGTGCTGCTGACCACGCTGCCCCTGTTCCACACCAACGCCATGAACGCGTTTTTCCAGGCCCTGATGATGGGCGCCACGCTGGTGGTGGAAAAACGCTTCTCGGCCTCGGCCTTCTGGGCCGCGCTGGTGCGCCACCAGGCCACCGTCACCTACGTGCTGGGCGCCATGGTGCCCATCCTGCTGTCCAAGGACGCCACCCCCGACGACAAGGCCCACCGCGTGCGCATCGCGCTGGCACCGGGTGTGCCGCCACAGTTCCACGCCGAGTTCACCCAGCGTTTTGGCCTCGCCCTGCTCGACGGTTACGGCTCCACCGAAAGCAACTTCGTCATCGGCGCCGACATCGCCGAACAACGCCCCGGCACCATGGGCAAGGTGCGCCCCGGCTTTGAAGCGCGCGTGGTGGACGACGACGACAACGAACTGCCCCCGGGCACACCGGGCGAGCTGCTGCTGCGCGCCAGCGAGCCCTACGCTTTTGCCACCGGCTACTTCGGCATGGCCGACAAAACGGTCGAGGCCTGGCGCAACCTGTGGTTCCACACCGGCGACCGCGTGATGTGCGACGCCGACGGCTACTTCAGTTTCATGGACCGCCTCAAAGACGCCATCCGCCGCCGTGGCGAGAACATCTCGTCCTACGAGGTCGAGCAGGTGCTGCTGAGCCACCCGGCGGTGGAGGTGGCGGCCGTGTTCCCGGTCAAGAGCGAGATGGCCGAGGACGAGGTGATGACCACCATCGTGCTGCGCGCGGGCGCCACGCTGGACGAGATCGAACTCATGAAGTTTTGCGAGCCGCGCCTGTCCTACTTCGCGGTGCCGCGCTACGTGGAATTTTTGCCACAGCTGCCGGCCACCGAAAACGGCAAGATCCAGAAGTTCAAGCTGCGCGAACGCGGCGTGACCCCCTCCACCTGGGACCGCGAGGCGGCCGGCTACCAGCTCGTGCGCTGAACAACCCACCCACCCCTCCGGAGCCCCCCGATGAAAACCAAACGTGCCCTGCTTGTGTTGTTGTGTGCCGCGTGGCTGCCGCTGGCGGCGGTGGCGCAGGCCAGCTTTCCCAGCAAGCCCATCCGCATCATCGTGCCCTTCCCGCCCGGGGGCGGCACCGACACCGTGGCCCGTGCCGTGGCCGCGCGCCTGACGGAGAGCTGGAAGCAGCCGGTGACGGTGGACAACCGCCCCGGCGGCAACACCCTGATCGGCGCCGAGGCCGCCGCCAAGGCCGCACCCGACGGCCACACCCTCTTCGTGGCCATCGATTCGACCCTGGCCATGAACCCCTCGCTCTACGCCAAGCTCCCTTATGACCCGGTTGCCAGCTTCACGCCCGTGACCCTGGCCATCCACATGCCCATGGTGCTGGCCGTGCACCCCAGTGTGAAGGCACAGAACGTGAAGGAGCTGCTGGCCCTGGCCAAGCAGGAAGCTGGCAAGTTGGCCTACGCGCATGGCGCCCTGCCGGCCCAGGTGGCGGGTGAAAGCTTCAAGGCCAGCAGCGGGGCCGACCTGCTGGCCGTGCCCTACAAGGGCGGCGCCCCCGCCATGACCGACACCATTGGCGGCACCGTGCCGGTGATCTTCGACGCCCTGGGCCCGGCCATGGCCCACATCATGGGCAACAAGGTGCGCGCCCTGGCCGTGACCAGCGCCACCCGCAGCCCGCTGCTGCCCGAAGTGCCCACCCTGGCCGAAGCCGGTGTGCCCGGCATTGACCTCGTCACGTGGATCGGTTTTCTCACCCCGGCCGGCGTGGACAAGGCCATCGTGACCAAGCTCAACCAGGAGATCGTGCGCATCCTGCAATTGCGCGAAGTGCGCGAGCAGTTGTCGGGCATGGGCATGACGGTGGTGGCCGGCAGCCCCGAGCAGTTCGTCCAGACCATCCAGGACGACACCGTCAAGTTCTCGCGCATCATCAAGAGCGCGGGCATCCGCATCGATTGACCCCAGGCATGGCGCATTTCCACACACGCAAAGGCTACGAAGGTGTTGCGGTGGCCGTCCCGGTCACCGTGCCCTACGAGCGCTATTCCACACGCGGCGCGCACTGGTTCCTGGGCCAGGCCATCCACGCGCTGCTCCAGCAGTCGGGGCTGGACAAGGCCCAGATCGATGGCCTCACTGTCAGCAGTTTTTCGCTCGCGCCCGACACCGCCGTGGGCGTGACCCAGCACCTGGGCCTGTCGCCGCGCTGGCTCGACCACATCCCCACCGGCGGCGCCTCGGGCGTGATGGCCTTGCGCCGTGCCGCGCGTGCGGTGCAAAGTGGCGATGCCAGCATCGTGGCCTGCATTGCCGGCGACACCAACCACGTCGATTCTTTCCGCCAGACCCTGGGCGCCTTCAGCGACTTCGCCCGCGACGCCACCTACCCCTACGGCGCCGGCGGGCCGAACTCGATGTTCGCCTTCATCACCGCGCACTACATGCGCCAGCACGGCGCCACCCGCGCCGACTTCGGCCGCATCGCGGTGGACCAGCGCAGCAACGCGCTCAAAAACCCCAACGCGCTGTTCAAGAAGCCGCTCACGCTGGACGAGTACCTCCAGGCCAAGGCCATCTCCGACCCCATCCACCTGTTCGACTGCGTCATGCCCTGTGCCGGCGCCGAGGCCTTTCTGGTGATGAGCGAGGCCAAGGCGCGCGAACTGGGCCTGCCCCACGCGCTGCTGCGCGGCGCCATCGAACGCCACAACGCCTACGCCGACGACCCGGTCATGGTGCGCGGCGGCTGGCGTGTGGACCGCGACGAGCTCTACGCCATGGCCGACGCCACACCGGCCGACATCGACCTGATACAGACCTACGACGACTACCCCGTCATCGTGATGATGCAGTTCGAGGACCTGGGTTTTTGCGACAAGGGCGAAGGCCCGGCCTTTGTGCGCGAACGCCGCATGACCCACGACGGCGACTTTCCCAACAACACCAGCGGCGGCCAACTGTCGGTGGGCCAGGCCGGCGCAGCCGGCGGCTTTCTGGGCATCACCGAAACCCTGCGCCAGCTCTCGGCCCAGGCCGGCGAACGTGCCGTGCCCAACGCGCGGCTGGGCCTGGTGGGCGGCTTCGGCATGGTCACCTACGACCGCTGCCTGTGCACCGGCGCGGTGATTCTGGGAGCAGCGGCATGAGCATCCCGATGATGAAACCCAAGCGCAAGAACCCCGTCCTGCGCACGCCGCAGATGAACCTGCCGCCCAGCGCGCGCGGCCGCGTGGCCCTGGGCCTGGCGGCGGCCGCGGCCGAAGGCCGGCTGGAGCTGCAGGTGTGCGAATGCTGCGGCGCCGTGCAGTACCCGCCGCGCGAGGCCTGCCACCGCTGCGTGGCGTCCGACCTGCGCTGGCGGCCCCAGGGTGGCGCCGGCACCCTGCTGGCCACCACCACCCTGGACCACAGCAACGACCTGTACTTTCGCGAACGCCTGCCCTGGCGGCTGGGCATGGTGCAGCTCGACGCCGGCCCCAGCGTGATGGTGCACCTGCACAGCGAGGTGGGTGACGCGCCAGAGCGCGTGCGCGTTGGCGCGCGGCTGGACCGCGCCGGCCAGGCCGTGCTGATCGGATTCCCCGAGAAAGAGAGTGAACACATGGCCCACGACAAGATGCTGCGCGAAATGGGCAGCGACCCCCAGCACCGCAAGGTGCTGGTCACCGATGGCAAAAGCGCTGTCGGCCAAGCCGTGGTCAAGGCCCTGGCCAAGGCGGGCGCCGACATCGTCTGGGTGGGCCATGCCGAGCCCTGGAAAAAGCTGCCCGGCCTGCCCGAGATCGCGGCCCTGCCGCAGGTGACGCTGGTGCCGCTGGACGTGACCGACGAACGCTCGGTGCGCGAGCTGGCCGGTGAGATCGGCGGCAAGGTGGACATCATGATCAACACCGCCGAGCACCACCGCGCCTTCGGCCTTTCGGCCCGACGCGGCACCGACGTGGCCAAGGCCGAGATGGAGGTCAACTACTTCGGCCTGCTGCGCCTGGCCCAGGCCTTTGGCCCGGCGCTCAAGGGCCGCTCGGCCGACGGTGCCACCCACGCCACCGCCTGGGTCAACCTGCTGTCCATCTTCGCCTTGAGCAACTTCCCGGCCCAGGGCACCTTCTCGGCGTCCAAGGCGGCGGCGCTGTCGCTGTCGCAAAACCTGCGCGCCGAGATGCGCCAGGCGGGCATACGCGTCATCAACGTCTTTCCCGGCCCCATCGACGAAGAATGGAATCAGAACCTTCCGCCGCCCAAGGTCGCGCCCGCCGCGCTGGCCACGGCCATCGTCAAGGCGCTGCGCGACGGGGTGGAGGACGTCTACCCCGGTGATGTGGCGCAGGAGTGGCTGGCGCGTTGGCGCGAGAACCCGAAAGTGCTTGAACGCGAACTCGCAGCCGGAGGCATGTGACATGAACCCACCCAACAACACCGGCCTGCTCGGCAGCCTGGCCCTGGCCCTGGTCAGCGGCCGCATCCGCATCGTGGACCTGACGCAGACGCTCAGCCCCGATTTCCCTGCCATCGCCCTGCCGCCCGAGATGGGCCAGTGCCAACCCTTTCGCATCGAGCAGATCTCGGCCTACGACGAACGCGGCCCGGGCTGGTACTGGAACAACTTCTCGTGTGGCGAGCACACCGGCACCCACTTTGATGCGCCCATCCACTGGATCTCGGGCCGCGACCTGCCCAACAACTCGGTGGACACCATCCCGGCCCAGCACTTCATGGCGCCGGCCTGCGTGATCGACTGCAGCGCCCAGAGCGCCGCCGACCCCGACTACCTGATGACCGTGGCCGACATCGAAGCCTTCGAGGCGGCGCACGGCCGCATCCCGGCCGGTGCCTGGGTGCTCATGCGAACCGACTGGTCGGCGCGCTGGGCCAAGGCGCGCGACGGCGAGGCCTACCAGAACTTCGACGAGACCGGCCAGCACACGCCCGGCCCCGGCACCGAGGCCGTGCGTTTCCTGGTGGAAGAACGCGATGTGCTGGGCTTTGGCTCGGAGGCCATTGGCACCGACGCCGGCCAGGGCTACCACCTGCGCCCACCCTACCCCTGCCACTCGCTGATGCACGGCGCCGGCAAGTACGGTCTGCAGTGCCTGACCAACCTCGACCAGCTGCCGCCCACCGGCGCGCTGGTGGTGGCCGCACCCCTCAAAATCGAGAACGGCAGCGGCAGCCCGCTGCGGGTGATGGCCCTGGTGGAGCACACGGCATGACAACCCAAGCCAACAAAGTCGCGGCGGTCACGGGCGGCAGCGCGGGCATAGGCAAGGTCATCTGCGAGCAGTTGCTGGCGCAGGGCTACGAGGTGATTTCGCTGTCGCGCCGCGGCGCCGACATCGCCCACCCCCAACTGCACAACATCGAGGTGGACCTGAGCGACCGCGCCGCCACCGCACAGGCCGTGGCCGCGATGGTGCAACAACACGAGGTGACGACGGTGGTGCACAACGCCGGCGTGATCCGCGCCGCGCTGCTGCCCGACGTGAAGCTCAGCGACCTCGACGCCCTGGTGGACCTGCACCTGGGCTGCGCCATCCAGCTGGTGCAGGCCGCGTTGCCGGCCATGCGCGCCCGCCAGTTCGGGCGCGTGGTGCTGCTGTCCTCGCGCGCCGCGCTGGGCCTGCAGACGCGCACCAGCTACTCGGCCACCAAGGCCGGCATGCTGGGCATGGCGCGCACCTGGGCGCTCGAACTCGCGCCCGAAGGCATCACCGTCAACGTGGTGGCGCCGGGGCCCATACGCACCGACATGTTCTACGACGTGGTGCAACAAGGCAGCGACAAGGAAAAAGCCCTGGCCGCCTCGGTGCCGGTGCGCCGCCTGGGCGAGTCGGCCGACGTGGCGCGCGCGGTGTCCTTCTTCACGGATGCGGCCAACAGCTTTGTCACCGGGCAGGTGTTGTACGTGTGTGGCGGCACCAGCGTGGGCAGCCTGGCTTTGTAAGGCCGGCCCCCGGTTTACGCCGGCCCGCGGTGCAATTCGATGATGCGCCGCAGGGTCACCTTCAGGCTCTCGGCGCGCTTGAGGCCAAAGGGCTGCAGCACGCGGTGTTCGTGCTCCTTGGCCTGGTCCATCAGATGGGCCACGATGGTGCGGCCCTTGGGCGTGATGCGGACCATGGTGATGCGCCGGTCGCTGTCGTGTGGGTAACGCTGCACCAGCGCCCGGGCTTCCATGCGGTCCAGCAGGCGCGTGACGGTGGGCTGCTTGCTCACCGCGATGTCGGCCAGTCCGCCGATGCTCAGGCCCGGCTTGCTGGCCAGTGTGGCCAGGATGCGCCACTCGGTGACGGAAAACCCGGCTGCCTGCACCACCTCGTGGAACTCGCTGGAGATGAGCTGGCTCGCCTGGGCCAGCAGGGCCGGCAGGTAGTCATCCACAAAAGACAGGGGGTCGTGCGCGTCGGGCGGGGTGTCGGCCATGGGCAATCATAGCCCGGCCACCTGCGTCATTTTTCCCGCGCTTGCTTCCGCTGTGCGCCCCGTGTCACTCGGGCGGCATGGCGTCCAGCGACTGTGACAGCCCACCGAGCAAGCGGTGCAGGAGCTGGCGATCGGCCTCGGCCACACCGGCCAGCAGCGTGTCCACCCACTGCCGATGGGCCACCGCCATGCGCTCGAAACTGGCCTGGCCCAAGGGCGTGATGCGCACGATGTTGGAGCGCCTGTCGTTGGGGTCCACCTCGCGGGTGACGTAGCCCTCGGCCAGCAACTGATCGGTCAGGCCGGTGATGTTGCCGCCGGTCACCATCAGCCGCCGCGACAAGGCTTTCATGCGCAAACCCTCGGGGTAGTGCTGCAGTTGCGCCAGATAGTCGAAGCGCGCCAGGCTGGTACCGAAACTGCGGCGCAAGCGCTGCCCCAGGGTCTGCTCCACGCGGTGGGTGCAGCCCAACAGCCGCAGCCACAGGCGCAGCGCCAGGCGCTCATCGCTGCGGGGCCACGCGTCGGCGTCTGGCGGGTGTTCGGTGTGGGTGCTCAGTTCCATGGTCGGGCCCGGAGACAGCGCTGGAATGGAACTTGCGACAGGCAGTGCCTGCGCTGAAGCAGGGGTGGGTGTCAGTGTCTGCCAGGCCTGGGCAGGCGGCAATCCGCTTTTCGCTGCAGCGTATCCGCTAAACGCGACGGAAGGCAGATCGACACCTGGGATTTCCCCATGATTGTTTAGAACCTATCCGTAAATTATGTTGACACTCAAAGGCACCTTGCGAAACGCGATGATCGCCGCCGCGAGATGGTTGAGTGCGAGGAAGCTGCGCTCGAGCTTCTCGTAGCGCACGAGCAGTTTTCGGAAACGGTTGAACCAG
>JAUYSB010000200.1 GCA_030696525.1 Hydrogenophaga sp.
GGCCAACATGGACCCGGCACACCGCGACCGCATTGCGTTCGTGCGCCTGGCCAGCGGGCACTTTGTGCGCGGCATGAAGCTCAAGGTGGTGCGCTCGGGCAAAGACCTGCGGCCCAATACCGTGGTGAGCTTTCTTTCACAGCGCCGCGAATTGCTCGACGAGGCGTTTGCCGGCGACATCATCGGCATTCCGAACCATGGCGTGCTGCAGTTGGGCGACACGCTCACCGAGGGCGAGAATCTGCAATTCACCGGCCTGCCTTTCTTCGCGCCCGAAATCATCCGCAGCGTGGAAGTGGCCGACCCGCTGCGCACCAAGCAGCTCAAGGCCGGCCTCACCCAGCTGGGCGAGG
Organism: Hydrogenophaga sp.; assembly: GCA_030696525.1. Classification (GTDB taxonomy): domain Bacteria; phylum Pseudomonadota; class Gammaproteobacteria; order Burkholderiales; family Burkholderiaceae_C; genus Hydrogenophaga. Next base: position 354 of record JAUYSB010000200.1, read on the forward strand.
AGGGCGCGATTCAAGTGTTCCGCCCGGTGGCGGGTTCGGTGCTGCTGCTGGGCGCGGTGGGCCAACTGCAGTTCGAGGTGGTGGCGCACCGCCTGGAGCACGAATACGGCGTCAAGGCCCGCATCATGGGCAGCCCCTACCAGGTGGCGCGCTGGGTGACCTGTGCACCCGAAGATGGCGGCGAGATCGAACTCAAGCGTTTCATTGACGCCAACAGCCACCGCGTGGCGCTGGACGCGGTGGACGCGCCCACGCTGCTGGTGGACCATTCAGCCACGCTGCGTGCGGTGGAGGCCAACTGGCCCAAGATCAAGTTCCACGCCATGCGCGAGCACGCGGGGCTGGTGTTCCACAAGTCGATGTGATCAGGCGCTGACCAAGCGCTCAATGGCTTGGGGGTAGATCAGGTGCTCCTGGCTGAGCACACGTGCCGCCAGGGTGGCGGCGGTGTCGCCGGGCAGGATGGGCACCACCGCCTGGTCCAGGTACTCGCCGTGGTCCAGCTCGGAGGTCACCCGGTGCACGGTGCAGCCCGCGAAGCGGCAGCCGGCGTCGATGGCCCGCTGGTGCGTGTGCAGCCCGGTGAAGGCCGGCAGCAGGCTGGGGTGGATATTGATCAGCCGGCCCGCGTAGTACGCCACAAAACCCGGGGTGAGGATGCGCATGAAGCCCGACAACACCACCAGCGCCGGTTGGTGGCGGTCGATCTCGGCCGCCAGCGCGGCGTCAAACGCCTCCCGCGAATCAAAGGCCTTGTGGTCCACCAAAGCGGTGGTGATGCCGTGCTCGCGCGCCACCAGCAGCCCGGGCGCGTCGGCCTTGTTGCTGATGACCGCCGCCACGTGCGCCCGGTGGCGCCGCGCCCACTGGTCCTGCTGCGCGGCGCGCACAATGGCGGCCATGTTCGAGCCCGCGCCCGAGATCAGAATGACGATGTTTTTGTTCGAAGCCGACATAGACCGAGAAGTGTAATGACCCCATCCACCGCCCTGCGCCCCCTGTCGCCTGCCGAGGCGCGCGTGTTGTCCACCCTGATGGAGAAGGCGCGCACCGTGCCCGACACCTACCCCATGACGCTCAACGGCCTGCTTTCTGGCTGCAACCAGAAGACCAGCCGCGAGCCGGTGATGAACCTGGCCGAGTCCGAGGTGCTGGAAGCGCTGGACGGCTTGCGCGATCTGGGCCTGATCAGCGAGAGCAGCGGCGGGCGTGCCGCCCGGTTTGGCCACCAGTTTCAGCGGGCCTACGGTGTGCCGGAACAGAGCGCGGTGCTGCTGGGCCTGCTGATGCTGCGCGGGCCGCAGACGGCGGGCGAACTGCGCCTCAACGCCGAGCGCTGGTACCGCTTTGCCGATATTTCGTCGGTCGAGGCCTTTTTGGACGAGTTGCAGGAGCGCTCTGCAGAGAAGGGCGGCGCGCTGGTGCTCAAGCTGCCGCGTGCGCCGGGTGCGCGCGAACAGCGCTGGGCCCATCTGTTGTGTGGCCCGGTGGATGTGGACAGCCTGGGCGCGGCCGGCGCAACCGCCCAGGCGGGCGGGCTGGCCCAGCGCGTGACCACGCTGGAAGCCGAGGTGGCGCACCTGCGCGCGGCACTGGAGCGTGTGTGCGCCGACTTGGGCCTGCCCGCGCCGCCCAAGGCCGACGGCGCAGCGCCTGAATGAGGTCTGTCCGTTTTGCTTTACACGGCTTTACAGCGCTTTACCGTGCGGTTGCTTCACAAGCCTGGGCAACTGCAGTCTACTGATCGCCTCTGAAACCCGCTTTTGAGCATTTCACACCATGAACCACACCACCCGCCGCATCTTCGTTCAACGCCTCGCCGCCACCGGCACTGCCGGCCTGGGCGCCGTGGTGGGGCTGCCCGCCCTGGCGCAGGCCGCGCCGCTGGTGGACGAAAAGTCGCCCCAGGCCGCCGCTTTGGGCTACGCCGCCGACACCACCAAGGTTGACGCCAAGAAGTACCCCAAACACACGGCCGAGCAGAAATGCGTGAACTGCCAGTTGTTTGCCGGCAAGGCCACCGACAAGGCCGGCAACTGCCCGCTGTTCGCAGGCAAACAAGTCACGGCCGCGGGCTGGTGCTCGGCCTACGTCAAGAAGGCCTGATGTGATGGGCCGGTGTCGCCTGTGCCTTGTGCAGGCGGCGCCAGGCGATGTCACCCAGGTGGGCGGCGCCTGAGGCGCTGAGCCACAGCAGCAGCCAGAGCGGCCGCTGCGCCGTGAGCGCCTCGCGCAGCGCGAGCATCAGGCACAGCCCGGCGCCCACATGCAGCGCGGATCCCCAGGATGCGCCGACCTGGCCGCTTCGCCAGCCGTGCGCCAGCCGCCCGATCAGTTCCAGCGCACTCAGCGCCATCGCCAGGTTCACCACATACGCCACGTGCGTCAGGCCGACCTGCGCCATCCAGTGTTCGGGGTTCATCCAGTCGGGCATGGGCCGTCAGGGCAGGGCGGTCTGGAAGGGCCCGTTGAGCTGCACGGTTGCGGCGTTGATGGACGCCGCAAACGTGACCCACGCCAGGTAGGGCCACAACAGCCGGCTGCCCAGCGGCGTGTAGCGGCGCAGCGCCAGGATCAGGGCCAGCACCGACAGCCACAGCATGGGGATTTCCATCAAGGCCCAGTCGGGCCGCTGCAGCCTGAAAAACAGCAGACTCCAAAGCACGTTCAGGAAGGCGTTGAGCGCGAACAGCGCCATCAGCGCATCGCGGCTGCGCCGGTCGGGGGCGCTCCGCCAGCCGTACACGCCGGCGGCGGCCGTGAGCGCAAAGATCACTGTCCAGGCCGGGCCGAAGGCCCAGTCCGGCGGTTTGAAGGCTGGCTGTTTGAGGCTCTGGTACCAGGGACCGATGTCGGTCATCAGGCCGCCGAGCAGGGCCACGCCGGTGGCCGCGGCCATGGCCACCAGAACCGGCTTGAGCACGCCGCTGCGGCTCATACCCGCGCCAGGCCCAGCAGGTGCGCCAGGTCCTTGAAGAAGATGCGCACGTGGGCCATGGGGCGTTGTCGGGTCAGCTGCTTGTTCATGTACGAGTCGAAGGTGAGTTGCTGGACGTCCTTGTCCTCGCATATTTTGACGAAGCGCTCGCGCCGGCGGTCGCTGCCGTACCAGAACCACTGCATCACGCCCAGCACCCAGAACACCGTGCCGTGGTCTTTCATGAAACGCTTGCGCGCCAGCCGCAGCGCGCGCGCGTCGCCCGTGGCCAGGCAGGCGTGTGCGGCTTCGGCCGCCAGCTGCCCGCCCAGCATGGCGTAGTAAATGCCCTCGCCCGAGGCCGGTGCCACCACGCCGGCGGCGTCGCCGGCCAGCACCACGTCGCGGCCGTTGTCCCAGCGCGGCAGGGGCTTGAGCGGGATCGGCGCGCCCTCGCGGCGCAGCGTCTCGGCCTGCGCCAGGCCGATGCTTGCGCGCAGGCGCTCCACCGAGCCGCGCAGCGAAAAGCCTTTGTCGGCGCTGCCGGTGCCCACACTCAGCGAGTCGCCGTGCGGGAACACCCAGGCGTAAAAATCGGGCGACAGGTGGCCCTGGTAGAACACGTCGCAGCGGCTGGCCTGGTAACCCGCGGGCAGGTGCTCGGGCGTCTTGATGATCTCGTGGTACGCAAACACGAAGCGGCCCTTGTGGGCGCCGGGGATGGCCTGGCGCGCCACTTCCGAGCGCGCACCGTCGGCGCCGATGACCAGCTTGGCCCGCACCTCGGCCGGCCGGCCCTCGCCCTTGTGTTCGTGCGCGCGTTCGGTGAAATGCACCACGCTCACGCCGTCGTCGTCGCGCGAGAGGCGCTCGAAGGTGCCGGTGCGCCGCACCGCGCCGGCGCTGCTGGCGCGGGTCCGCAGCCACTCGTCAAAAGCGTGGCGGTTGACCATGCCCACAAAGCCGTTCTCGATCGGGATGTCAACCCGGTGGTTGCTCGGTGCCACCATGCGCGCGCAGGTGGCGCGCGCCACCAGCAGGTGGTCGGGGATGCGGAAATCCTTGATCAGCCGCGGCGGGATGGCGCCGCCGCAGGGCTTGATGCGGCCGGACCGGTCGAGCAGCAGCACCGAGCGCCCCTGGCGCGCCAGGGTTTCGGCGGCGGTGGCGCCGGACGGGCCGCCGCCCACCACCACCACGTCGTAGGTTTCGGTTTGCGCGGCGGTGGGGTTCATGGGGCTTACCTCGGGTCGGTGGACAAAAACAGGCCGTCGCCCGACGGGTGTCGGGCCGGGCGCGGGGTGGATCGGGCAGTGGTGGCAGGAACCGAGGTGCCGATCTGCCAGGCCAGTGCGGCCGACAACAGGAACAGCGCGCCTTCGAGCGCGAACACCGAGGCGTAGGCCAGGCCGGGCGCGGCGATCAGCCAGCGGGCCAGGTCGCTGGCGGCCGTGCCCACCAGCCCGCCCAGGCCAAAAGACACGGCCTGCGCAGCACCCCACAGGCCCATGCGCACGCCTTCGCGCCGGTGCCGCCCCTCATTGGCCAAGCGCATCATGGAGCCGATGGCGCCTATCGAAAACGCACCGTTGGCCACGCCCAGCAAAAACACCGTCGGCTTGAGTGGCCAGTACCCTCCCGACAAACCCGCCGCTACCAACCCGAACAGGGCCAGGGCCGAGGCCACACAGCCGGCCACGGCCCAGCCGCGCAGCGAGCCCAGGGCCCGCCACAGTGCGTGCCGTGTGCCCCACCGGGCGCTCAGGGCGCCTGCGGCGGCCACCAGCAACATGCCCAGCAACACGCCGCCGTGCTGCACGCCGGCCAGTTGGGTGGAGGCGCCCGGCGAGTAGCCAAACACCTGGCCCGCAAACGGTTCCAGGATCAGGTCTTGCGCGCTGTAGGCCAGCATGGACACAAAAACGAAGATGGTGAAGCGGCGCGCCACCGGCTCGCGCCACACCTGGGCCAGCGCCTCGCGAAACGGCGGCGGGGTCTCGGCCGCAACATCGGCGGCGCTGGATGCCTGAGTGACCGTGTGGCCTTCCAGCCGGTGCAAGGCCAGCACCGTCACCATGAATGCGCCGAGGCAGACCGCGCCGGTCACCGCCAGCAGCCGCTGCGGCGAGTAGGGTTCGAGCAGGTGGCCCGCCACACCGGCGGTGATGGCAAAACCCGCGATCATCATCACCCACACCAGGGTGGCCGCTGCCGGTCGGCGTTCGGGTGCCACGCGTTTGGCCAGCATCACCAGCAGCGAGGTGCCGCTGGCACTCACGCCCAGGCCGATCAGCACAAACGCCAGCACCGCCAGCGCAATGCCCGCCAGCGGGCTGGAGGCCATCCACACCGTGGCCAGCGCGGCCAGCACGCCGCCACACGCCAGCACCGCCATGCCGCCCAGAATCCAGGGTGTGCGGCGCCCGCCCACGTCCGAGCCGTGGCCCATGCGCGGGCGTGCCACCTGCACCAGGTAGTGCAGGGCCACCAGCACACCGGGCAGCAGCGCCGGCAGCGCCAGCTCCACCACCATCACCCGGTTCAGCGTCGAGGTGGTCAGCACCACCACCGCGCCCAGACAGGCCTGCACCAGTCCCATGCGGGCGATGTGGCCCCAGCCAAAGTTGTGCGCCGCGCTCATGCGCCCCCCCCTGCCAGACCGCGCAGCGCAAACGCGCTGACCATCATGCCGGCCACAAACACCGGCACGCCAAAGCCGCTGTACCAGTAGGCGCGCTCTTTTGCGCGGTCCAGAAAGTGGTCCATCATGCCCACCTGCAGGCCGATCAGCAGCAGCACCGCCACCGCGTGCACCGGCTGGCCCCAGTGGATGAGCAGCAGCACCACCACCAGTTGGGGCACCGCCATGACCCAGCAGGCCACGCGGGCCGCCCCTTGCACGCCCAGTTGCACCGGCAACGAGCGCACGCCCATCTGGCGGTCGCCCTCGATGGCCTTGAAGTCGTTCAGCGTCATGATGCCGTGGGTGCCCACGCTGTAGAGCGCGGCCAGCGACAGCGAGCGCGCGTCGGGCATCTGCCCGCCGGCCATCACCGCTGCGCCCGTGGCCCAGGCAATGCCTTCGTAGCTGAAGCCGCAGGCCGCGTTGCCCCACCAGCCGTTGGCCTTGAGGCGCACCGGCGGCGCGCTGTAGGCCCAGGCCAGCACCAGGCCCACCACCGCCGCGCCAAACCCCCAGGGCCCCAGGGCCGAGGCCACCAGCAGCGACACCACCGTCCAGCCCACCGCCAGGTACAGGCCCCAGCGGCCGGGAATGCGGCCCGAGGGAATGGGGCGCTGCGGTTCGTTGATGGCGTCAACGTGGCGGTCGAACCAGTCGTTCACCGCCTGGCTGGTGGCGCACACAAACGGCCCGGCCAGCGCGATGCCCAGCAGGGCCAGGCCCCACTTGCCTTCCATGGCCACGCCGGAGGCCACCACCCCGCAGGCAAAGGCCCACATCGGGGGAAACCAGGTGATGGGTTTGAACAGTTCTGTGACGGCCGAGAGCGAGGGACGGGACATGAAAATGATTGTGCTATTGACATCAATGTGTGTCAATTAAACTTTACACAAGGTTTCGCACTGTGAACCGTGACGAAGGCCTAAAATGGCCCATGAACCACAAAAGTTCTCCCTCGCGCCTGCCATTCATATGGCAGGACAAAGCCCAGCCATGAAGCACCTGCTCACGCCTGCCACGGACCTCAGCGGCCTGTCGCCCTGGGCCCCTGAGCTTGCGCAAACCTTTGTCAGTCTGACCAGCGACATCGCCCTCGTCCTCGACGACGACGGCACCATCCGCAGCGTGGCCCAGGGCCAGCAAGGTCCGCAGGACGGTCACGTGGCGGCCACACACGACTGGGTGGGCCGCCGCTGGGCCGATACCGTGACCGGCGAAACCCGCGCCAAGGTCGATCAGCTGCTGGCGGAAGTCAATGCCACCGGCCTGGCGCGCCGCCGCGAGATCAACCACCCCGGCCAGCAAGGCGGCAATGTGGCGGTGGCCTACACCGCCATTCGGCTGGGCCAGGACGGCCCCCTGCTTGCGGTCGGCCGCGACCTCGGCGCGATTGCCGCCATCCAGCAGCGTTTCATTGAAGCCCAGCAGGAAATGGAGCGCGGCTACTGGCGCGCCCGCCAGGCCGAAGCCCGCTACCGCCTGCTGTTCCAGGTCGCCACCGACGCCGTGCTGCTGGTGGACGCCCACAACTGGCAGGTGCTGGAAGCCAACCAGGCCGCCGCGCAGCTGTTCGACATGCCGGTGGAGCAGCTGGTGGGGCGTGCCGCCGCCTTCGGGTTCGAGCGCACCTCGCGTCTGGCGGTGGAAGACCTCATGGCCACTGCACGCGACAGCGGGCAGGCCGGTGAAATCCGCGCCCGCCTCACGGGCCGCACCGCTGCCACCAGCGTGGCCGCCACCCCGTTCAGCAGCGACAACGCGCCGCGCCTGCTGGTGCGCATCCGCACGCTTGAACTGCCCGGCGCCGCCGCCGACCTCAACGCCACCCTGGCCCGTCTCGTGGACAGCGCCAGCGACGGCGTGGTCGTGACCGATTCGGCTGGCCGGATTCTCGTGGCCAATCCCGCCTTTGTGCGGCAGGTGCGGCTGCAGTCCGAAAACGAGGTCAAGGGCCATCCGCTCACCGACTGGGTCGGCGTCTCCGACCTGCAGTTCAGCCAGCTGCTGCAACAGGTGCGGCACATCGGTGTGGCGCGTGGCATCGCCTCGCGCCTGCTGTCGTCCGATGCGCAGATCAGCCAGGTCGATGTGTCGGCCGCCCTGCTGACCGAAGGCGACCAGGAATGTATTGGCTTCACCATCCAGATCCTGCAGCCCGCGCCCATGGACGCCGACGAGGCGTTGCGCAAGACCGTGGAGCAGCTCAGCGCCCAGGTGGGCCAGACGCCGCTGCCCGAGCTGCTGCGCCACGCCGCGCTGCTCCTGGAACGCCACTTTGTGCGTGTGGCACTTGAACGCAACCACGACGACTCCGACGCCGCCGCCCAGATGCTGGGCATCCCGCGGCAACGCCTCGACGGCCACGGGAACGGTGATCCGTCGTCTCCCGCGAGTGCCTGAGTGTCCGACCAACCGGCTTTTGGACAGGCGGACCTGAGCAACTGCGAGCGTGAACTGATTCACCTCGCCGGATCGGTTCAGCCCCACGGCCTGCTGCTGGTGCTCCACGGCCCCGAGCTGACCGTGGCGCAGCTCAGCAACAACACAGCGGCCCACCTGGGCCTGGCCCCGGCCGAGCTGCTGCACCGGCCCCTGCAAGCCGTGCTGCCGGTGCTGGCGCACAAGCTGCAGCCCCTGATCCAGGAGCCCTTGACCGAAGCGCTGCCCTTCCAGTGCGAGCTGAGCGTGCGCGGCCAGCCTAGCCTGTTCGACGGCGCGCTGCACCGCCAGCAAGGCTGCCTGCTGCTGGAGCTCGAACCCGTGTTGCAGACCGTGCCCAGCGTGGCCCTGCCCAGTGAACAGCTGGTGGCCCACCTGGAGGAATCGGTGCAGCGCGTCAGCGCCGCCACCACGCTGGGCACCCTGTGTGATGCCGTGGTGCGCCGGGTGCGCGACTTCACCGGCTACGACCGCGTCATGGTCTACCGCTTCGACCGTGACGGCCACGGCAAGATCGTGGCCGAGGCGCGCAACCCGCGGTTGGAGCCGCTGCTGGGCCACCACTACCCCGCCACCGACATTCCGCAGCGCGCGCGCGAGCTCTACCTGCGCAACCGCGTGCGCGTGCTGGTCGATGTGAACTGCGCGCCGGCGCCGCTGGAGCCTGCGCAGGCGCCCGAAACCGCGGGCGCGCTCGACATGTCGCTGTGCCAGTTGCGCAGCATGTCGCCACTGCACCTGCAGTACCTCAAGAACATGGGTGTGACGGCCACGCTGGTGGTCTCGCTGGTGCGCGACGGCCAGCTCTGGGGCCTGATCGCCTGTCACCACTACAGCCCGCGCCACCTCAGCCTGCCGGTGCGTGCCGCCGCCGACCTGCTGGGCGAGGTGGTGGCCACCCGCATCACCGCCATCGAGAGTTACGCCCACGCCCAGGTGGCCATGCAGGTGCGGCGTCTGGAGCAGCGGCTGGTGGAGGCCACCTCCACCGAAGGCGACTGGCGCATGGCGCTGTTCCGCAACCCGCAGACCCTGCTGCAGCCGGTGGACGCCAGCGGCGCGGTGCTGTTCTACGACGGCGAAATCATGACCGCGGGCGACGTGCCCTCGACGCCCGAGTTGCGCGCGCTGCACACCTGGGCACAGGCGCGGCTCAGCGACGGTCTGCTCAGCTGCAACTCCATCGCCCGTGCCGAACCGACATTGAATTCGCTCACGGCCCTGGCCAGCGGTGTGCTGGCCGTGCCTTTGTCGAGCACCGGCGCAGACATGCTGGTCTGGTTCCGCAAGGAGCAGCTGCAGACCATCACCTGGGCCGGTGACCCGCAAAAACCCATGGTGGCGAGCAATCCGCTGGAGCTGTCGCCACGCAGCTCGTTTGCCGCCTGGTCCGAGATCGTGCGCGGCACGGCCCTGCCCTGGACCCTGGGCGAGCAGGCGCTGGCGCGGGCCATCGGGCACGCGCTTACTCACATCATCCTGCAGGTCAACGCGGTGCGTTTCCTGATCGCTGAACACCACCTGGCCAAAACCCGCGACAAGGTGGCCGCCGCCCAGGCGGCGGTGCTGGTGCTCGACACCGACATGCGGGTGCTGCACGCCAACGACGCGCTGTTTGCGCTGGCGCGCCAGCCGCGTGTGAGTGCGAGCGCGCTGCCGGACCTGGCCCACCTGGTGGCCGACCTGCCGGCGCTGCACAGGACCCTGGCCCTGTTGACCCAGGAGCGCCACCCCTGGCAGGGCAGCTGGCTGCTGACGCCGCCCGAGGGGCCCAGCGTGCTGGTGGCGCTGCGCGCCGAGGTGGTGCCGGCCCGCGACGGTTCGCTGCTGGGCTTTTTCCTGGTGTTCGACGACCTCAGCGACTCGCAGCGCGCCGACGCCGCGCGCCAGCGACTGGACCAGGCCCTGACCCAGGGCGCGCAGCAGATCAACACCGTGCAGCAACCGCCCGACACGCTGATGAGCGCCATGCTGGCCAGCGCGAGCATGGCCGCGATGGACATTGCCGACAGCCGCGCCATGCCCATCATTGCCGACCTGCTCGACGAGGTGGACCAGTCCACCCGGCGCGCGGTCGCGCTCTACGACCGCATCCGCCGTTTCAGCGCGGGGTGATGCCTTGCGGAGGCATGAACGCCTCCAGCGCGTTGAACAGCCGCAGGTGTTGGTCGAAGGACCAGCAGGCCTCCTGCACCGCTGCATCGGCCAGGGCGCCTTCGGCTGGTAGGGCGGCCAGCGATTCGCGCCAGCGCTGCAGCAGCGCTGCTGCCTGATCGGGTGCGCCAAAATCGTAGAAAGCGGTGCCGCTGGCGCCGCTCAGGTCCAGCTGCCTGGCCACCACGCGCCTGAGCACCTGGCCGCCGCTGAGGTCGCCGAGGTAGCGCACGTACGCGTGGCCCAGCAGCCGGGCCATGGCGGTGTCCCGCGATGTCGTGTCGAGCATCAAGCCGTTCAAGCGCTGGGCGTAGTGCACGCTGGCGGGCAGGGGCGGACCCAGGTCGGACGGTGCGAGCCGCTGCAGCTCGGCGATGTCGTTGCCGAGTGCCGGCAGGCGGGCCAGCGCCGGTGCCCACACGGGCGCGAGCCAGGCGTGGCCGCGGTGGGTTTGCAGCAGCGGTTCCAGCGCGGCGTAGATGGGCAGCAGGTTGTGCAGCAGCTGCTGGTAGCTGCGGCGGTCGGCGCTGCCACCGATCAAGGCCGCCATGAAGGGGCTGCGTTCGGCCTGCCGGTGTTGCGCGGCCGTCGCCTCGCGCAGGCGCAGCGCCAGCCCCGATCCCGCTGCGCTCACGCGTCGCTGTCGGTGCCGCCGCTGTCGCTCATGCCGAAGCGGCGCAGCTTCACGTACAAGCTTTGCCTCGAGAGGCCCAGCATCTCGGCGGCCGAGGCGCGGTTGTCGCCGGTCAGTTGCAGCGCGGCGTTGATGCACAGCTGCTCGATCAGGTCGGTGGTTTCGCGCACGATGTCGCGCAGCGGCACGCGGCCCACCAGCTCGGTCATCTGGTCGGCCGAGCGCGGCAGATCCTTGGCCAGCAACACGTCGCTGCCCAGGCGCCGGCCAACGTCGCGGATGGTGAAGCCCATGCAGGGCGGTTCACCCTGGGGCACGGCCACGGCCGAAATCTCGACCTCGGCGTTGCCGCCGTATTCGCTTTTGAGGTGGGTCGCGTACAGCCGAACCACGCCGCGCTGGCGCAGGTTGGACAGCAGCACGCTGAGGTCCACCCCCGTGCGGCCCAGCCATTTGTCCAGCGTCTCGCCGCGCGCCAGCTCTTCGTTGGGCAGCTGGGCCAGGTCGAGGAAGGCGCGGTTGGCGCTCAGCACACGGCCGTCGAAATCGGTCACCACAAACGCATCGGGCGCCATCTCCATGACCTGGCTCAGGCGGTCGCGGTGCGGGTCGGCCTGGCCGCCTTGCGCGGCCTGCGGCGTCACGCGCAGCAACAGCTGCGACACGTTTTCGTGCCGGAACAGCGAGCCGGAGAGCGAGACCAGTCCGGTGTGGCCCTGCAGTTCGATGTTCACCGGGTCGGCACGGCCGGTGGCGCGCAGCTTGGTCAGCAATTCCTGCGCCTGCGAGCGGCTGCCCGCCAACAGGCTGTCAATGAAACTCCAGTTGGCGCGCTCGATGCCATCGCCAAACAGTTGGTGTGCGGCCGGGTTGGCCTCTTCGAGGCGCTCGGTGTCGGCGTCCAGCACCAGCACCGCCTCGGACATCATCTGGAACAGCAGGCGGTAGCGTGTTTCGACGTGGCGCAGGCGCCAGTAGTCGCGCTCCATCGACACCTGCGCGCTGACCAGCCGCTGCTGCAGCGCGGCCTGCGCGCGCAGGTCGCGGCCCAGGGCGACCACGGGCCGGCCACCTTTGGCCTTGGTGCGTGCCGCCAGCGGCACCACGGCATAGGCCAGTGGCAGATCGGCACCGTTGGTGGAGGGGTGGTTGATGTGGCGCCACTTGGCACCGGCGTGGCCGTCGGCGGCCTCGCGCAGCATGTCGTCCACCTTGCCCTGGCTTTCGACCGTGACGGTTTGCTGCCAGCGCTTGCCCAGCCACGACTCGCAGCCCTTGCCGTGCAAGTCCTCGTTGCCCAGCGACATGTCGCAGATCACGCCTTTTTCGTCCAGCAGCAAGACCACGTCGGCCGACGAGGCCACCAGCTGCGCAGCCGTCGCAACATCCAGCCCGCCCAGAAAGGCTTCCGGTCGCGCAAACCGCCCCGCGAGGCGTTCGTGGTTCACCTGCGGCATGCGGTCTTCCCTGTTGAGATATTTGGATTCTGGTGCGTTCACCCGGTCAGTTTACATGCCGCCGCGCGGCCAGAAATTGGGCCACGGTCTCGGGCGCCAGCGCGGCGTCGGTCAGCAGGAGATCGGCCTGGACCGGCGCCACCAGATCGGGGTGGTAACTCACCGCCGGGCCGCCCAGCACAATGCCCACGTGGGGGTTGCGCGAGGCGCGCCGCACGGCCGCCACGGTCTGGGTCAAGGCGTCCACGTGCATGGTGGCGGCGAGCGAAAAGCCCACCACATCGAACCAGTCGCGCGCCACCGCCTTCACCGGGTCGTGGCCGGTGTCCAGCGGTCCGCCCGACACCTCCCAGCCGGCGCGGCAGAAAAATTCGGCCACCATCAGCAGGCCCAGCGTGTGCTGTTCCCTTGGTGCGGGCAGCAGCAGCAGGCGCCGGCCGTCCGACTGGCGCGCCGGGCTGTGTCCGCAGTGCTGGCTGAGTTCGCGCAGCAGTTGCTGCAGGCGGCCAGCGGCCACCGTCACATCGGTGAAGTTGCACAGGTCCTGGTCCCACAACTCACCCAGGTAGCGCGCCGCCGGCGCCAGCAGGTGCAGGTACAGGATGTTGAGCGGCACGCCCCGCTGGCGCAGCGCACCCACAAACAGGGTGGCCGTGGCCTGGTCGCCTTCCAGCAGCACGCGCGCAAAGGGCTGCACTGCCTGTTGCGCCAGGGCGGCGGCGGTGGCCTGGTCGTCGGGATCGATGTCGGGGAACAGCGTGTCGCCGGTGTGGACCGGGGGCTGGCCGCGGTGCGCCAGCATCAGGCGCGGAATGATCTCGTGCTCGATGGTGTGCGTCAGCAGGTCGGCGCGCGCCGGGGCTGACACGTCTTCCGATAGACCTGCTGTGTTCGAAACGCTCATTCTTGTCTCCTCGTGGCGTGCGAGTTGTGGCTGAGGCACAAGCACTTCGGCGAGGGGCCGGAGCAATGGCGCGATCAGGCTGGGCAGTTGACGTTCGTCTGGGCGATCGTTCGGGCTGCAGCTTGTTCAATTCGGTTCAGTTTAACGCTCGCCGCACATTTTTCCAATCGCATGGACATTCTTGGAACTTTGGCGGCCATCCCTGACTGCACTCTAGCGACTTGGAAAATAATGTCAATCTAGATTTACGTCATTTTTAGTTGACACATCGGCGCCGGAAGCATAAATTGGGTCACATGCACCGAGTCGACCCCCTCTCCCCAGCCGCCCAGCGTCGGCCCGCGCTGTACACGCCGCAAGAGCGCATCCGCCGCGACAACACCCGCTGGACCCTGGTGCAAGGCATCCTGGCGCCGGTGCAGTTTCTGGTCTTCGCGGTCAGCCTGGGGCTGGTGCTGCGTTTTCTCCTCACCGGCGAAGGCCTGGCCTGGGCCAACGCCTCGGTGGTGCTCAAGACGCTCACGCTCTACGCCATCATGGTCACCGGCTGCATCTGGGAAAAGGTGGTGTTCGGCCGCTACCTGTTTGCGCCGGCCTTCTTCTGGGAAGACGTATTCAGCATGCTGGTGCTGGCGCTGCACACCGCCTACCTGGTGGCGCTGGCCACCGGCGCGCTGTCGGCCCAGGGCCTGATGTACCTGGCCCTGGCGGCCTACGCCACCTACGTCATCAACGCCGGGCAGTTCCTGCTCAAGCTGCGCGCCGCCCGGCTCGACGAAGCCCGGGCCCGGCCGCTGCGCCAGGCCACCACCACCGGGGCCGTGGCATGAACGCGGTGATCCCTATCCACACCGACATCGGCTGCGCTGACGCCCCGGTGCTGCGCGAACGCGGCCAGCGCGAGGTGTTCTGCGGCCTGACCGGCATCATCTGGCTGCACCGCAAGATTCAGGATGCCTTTTTCCTGGTCGTCGGCTCGCGCACCTGCGCCCACCTGATCCAGTCGGCCGCTGGCGTGATGATCTTTGCCGAGCCCCGGTTTGCCACCGCCATCATCGACGAACGCGATCTGGCTGGCCTGGCCGACGCCAACACCGAGCTGGACCGCGTCGTCACCCGCCTGCTGGAGCGCCGGCCCGACATCAAGCTGCTGTTCCTGGTTGGCTCCTGCCCGTCCGAGGTCATCAAGCTCGACCTCTCGCGCGCCGCGCAGCGCCTGTCCAGCCAGTTCCTGCCCCATGTGCGGGTGCTCAACTACTCGGGCAGCGGCATCGAGACCACCTTCACCCAGGGCGAAGACGCCTGTCTGGCCGCCCTGGTGCCCGAACTGCCCACGGCGGGCGCGAGCGCCGCGCCGGACCTGCTGGTGGTGGGCACGCTGGCCGACGTGGTGGAAGACCAGTTCCAGCGCCTGTTCGACGCCATGGGCGTGGGCACGGTGCGGTTTTTTCCGCCGCGCCAGGCCAACGCCATGCCGGCCATTGGCCCGAACACCCACATGCTGCTGGCCCAGCCCTTTCTGGCCGACACCGCGCGCGCACTCGAAGCACGCGGTGTGACACGCCTGTCCGCGCCGTTCCCCCTGGGCGTGGAAGGCACCACCGCCTGGCTGTGGGCCGCCGCCCAGGCGCTGGGCGTGCCCGCCGCACGTTTCGAGCAGGTGACCGCCGCGCCGCGCGAACGGGCACAGGCCGCGCTGGGCCGCTTGCGCCCGCAGCTGGCTGGCAAAAGCGTCTTCTTTTTCCCCGACTCGCAGCTGGAGCTGCCGCTGGCGCGTTTTCTGGCGCGCGAGATGGGCATGCGCCTGACCGAAGTCGGCACACCGTATCTGCACCGCCAGCACATGGCACCCGAGCTGGCCTGGCTGCCGGCGGGCACCCGCCTGTCCGAAGGGCAGGACGTGGACCGCCAGCTCGACCGCTGCCGCGCCGAACAGCCCGATCTGGTGGTGTGTGGCCTGGGCCTGGCCAACCCGCTGGAGGCCGAGGGCCTGACCACCAAGTGGGCCATCGAGCTGGTGTTCACCCCCATCCAGGGCTTTGATCAGGCGGCCGATCTGGCCGAGCTGTTCTGCCGCCCGCTGCTGCGCCGCCTGCGCCTGGCCGCATAACGAGCACCCGCCATGCAACTGACGCTCTGGACATACGAAGGCCCGCCCCACGTGGGTGCCATGCGCATCGCCACCGCCATGAAGGGCGTGCACTACGTGCTGCACGCACCGCAGGGCGACACCTACGCCGACCTGCTGTTCACCATGATCGAGCGCGACGCCCAGCGCCCGCCCGTGACCTACACCACCTTCCAGGCGCGCGACCTGGGCGGCGACACCGCCGAGCTGTTCAAGACCGCGGCGCGCGACGCTTTCGAGCGCTTCCAGCCGCAGGCCATGCTGGTCGGTGCCTCGTGCACCGCCGAGCTGATCCAGGACGACCCCGGCGGCCTGTGCAAGGCGCTGGACCTGCCGGTGCCGGTGATCGCGCTGGAGCTGCCGTCCTACCAGCGCAAGGAAAACTGGGGCGCGGCCGAAACCTTCTACCAGGTGGTGCGCCAGCTGACCCGCACCGACGTGCGCCGCGCACCGCGCCAGCCGGGCGAACGCGCCCGCTGCAACATCCTGGGCCCCACCGCACTGGGCTTTCGCCACCGCGACGACGTGATCGAAATCAGCCGCCTGCTGGGCGAGCTGGGCATAGACATCAACGTGGTGGCGCCCGCCGGTGCGTCCCCCGCCGACATCGCGCAGCTCGGCAACGCCGACTTCAACGTCGTGCTCTACCCCGAAACCGCATCGGTGGCGGCCGCCTGGCTGCAGCGCACCTTTGGCCAGCCCTTCACGCGCCAGGTGCCCATCGGCAGCTGTGCCACGCGCGACTTCGTGGCCGAAGTGGCGGCCCTGGCCGGTGTCGATCCGCAGCCGGTGCTGCAACGCGCCAACGCACAGGCGCGCTGGTACGCACGTTCGGTCGATTCGACCTACCTCACCTCCAAGCGTGTGTTCATTTTTGGTGACGCCACCCATGCCGTGGCCGCCGCCCGCATCGCGCGCGATGAAATGGGTTTCGCCGTGGTCGGCATAGGCACCTACAGCCGCGAATTTGCCCGCGAGGTGCGTGACGCCGCCAAGGCCCACGGCTGCGAGGCGCTGATCTCCGACGACTACCTCGACGTGGAAGCCCGCGTGGCCGAGCTGCAGCCCGAGCTGGTGCTGGGCACGCAGATGGAGCGCCACATCGCCAAGCGCCTGGGCATCCCGTGCGCGGTGATTTCGGCCCCGGTGCACGTGCAGGACTTCCCCGCCCGCTACGCGCCGCAAATGGGGTTTGAAGGTGCCAACGTGTTGTTCGACACCTGGGTGCACCCGCTGATGATGGGCCTGGAAGAGCACCTGATCGGCATGTTCCGCGGCGACAGCGAATTCCATGCCGACGCCGCGCCCTCACACCTGGGCGGCGCGGCCACGCGTCAGCCAGCCGCTTCGCCCGCGCAGGCGGTGCAGGCGGTGCAGGCGGCAAGCGTGGCAGCCGCGGTGGCGGCGGACACACCCGCTGCGGTGGCACAGGCCACCTGGGGCGCAGACGCCGAAAAAGAGCTCAGGAAGATCCCGTTTTTTGTGCGGGGCAAGGCGCGCCGCAACACCGAGCTGTACGCCCGCGACAAGGGCCTGCCCACCATCACGCTGGAGACCCTCTACGATGCCAAGGCTCATTTCAGTCGCTGACGCGATCCTGGGCCGCCCGCTCGGTCGGGACGCCCCCAGCCCCGCGGCGCAGGCCAAGGCCGTGGCGCGCACCCCCATCCGGGTGGTGGTCGTGTCCATGGACACCCACCTCAGCAGCAGCTTCGAGCGCGTGCGCGCCCAGCTGTCCCGCGAACTGCCCGGCCTGACCCTGACCCAGCACGCGGCCGCCGAATACACCGGCAACGACGCCGCCATCATCCGCTGCCGCAACGACATCGCCCAGGCCGACATCGTGATCGCCGGCATGTTGTTCATGGAAGACCATTTCCTGCCCATCATCGATGCCCTGCGCGCACGCCGCGCCCAGTGCGACGCCATGATCTGCATGATGTCGGCCAGCGAGGTGGTGCAGCTCACCCGCATTGGCCAGTTCGACATGGGCAAGCCCGCCAGCGGGCCGCTGGCCCTGCTCAAGAAGCTGCGCGGCAACAAGGAAAAACCCGCCACCGGCGGTGCTGCACAAATGAAGATGCTGCGCCGCCTGCCGCAGATGCTGCGTTTCATCCCCGGCACCGCGCAGGACGTGCGGGCCTACTTCCTGGCCATGCAGTACTGGCTGGGCGGCTCCGATGACAACATGCTCAACCTGGTGCGCCATGTGGTGGCACGCGGCGCCGAAGGCACACGCCGCCCGCTGCGCCCGCTGGCCAAGGCCGCGCCGCCGGTGGAATACCCCGAGGTCGGCGTCTACCACCCGCGCATGAAGCCGCGCCTGTCGGCCGACTTGGCGGCCTTGCCCGCCCACAGTGGCGCCGACCGCGGCACCGTGGGCGTGCTGCTGCTGCGCTCCTACCTGCTGGCCGGCAACGCGGGCCACTACGACGGCGCCATTGCCGCCATGGAAGCCCGCGGCCTGCGTGTGGTGCCGGTGTTTGCGGCGGGGCTGGACGCCCGGCCCGCGATCGAGAAATTTTTCATGAAGGGCGGGCGCGCCACGGTGGACGCGGTGGTCTCACTCACCGGCTTTTCGCTGGTGGGCGGCCCGGCCTACAACGACTCGCAGGCTGCCGAAGCCGTGCTGGCCAGCCTGGATCTGCCTTACCTGGCCGCGCACCCGGTGGAATTTCAGACCCTGGACCAATGGGGCGGCTCCGAGCGTGGGCTGATGCCGGTGGAAAGCACCATCATGGTCGCCATCCCCGAGCTCGATGGCGCCACCGGCCCCATCGTGTTCGGCGGCCGGCCGGGCGCCCATGGCGTGACCTGCCAGGGCTGCGACCACCACTGCACCTTCCAGGCCAGTGACGTGGCGCAGGACATGCGCTCCTGCCCCGAACGCGCGCTGATGCTGGCCGCCCGGGTGGACAAGCTGGTGGCGCTGCGCCGCAGCGAACGCGCCCAGCGCAAGGTGGCGGTGGTGGTGTTCAACTTCCCACCCAACGCCGGCAACGTGGGCAGTGCGGCCTACCTGTCGGTGTTCGAATCGCTGTTCCACACCCTCAGCGGCATGAAGGCCCAGGGCTACACCGTGGACCTGCCCGAGAGCATCGACGCCCTGCGCGAGAGCGTGCTGCACGGCAACGCCGCCCAGTACGGTACCGACGCCAACGTGCACACCCTCATCAGCGCCGACGACCATGTGAAGCGCGAGCGCTGGCTCAAGGAGATCGAAGGCCAGTGGGGCACGGCGCCGGGCAAGCAGCTCAGCAACGGCAGCTCGATTTTTGTGCTGGGCCGGCAGTTTGGCAACGTGCTGGTGGCGGTGCAGCCGGCGTTTGGCTACGAAGGCGATCCAATGCGCCTGCTGTTTGAAAAAGGCCTCACGCCCACCCACGCCTTCTCGGCCTTTTACCGCTACCTGCGGGAAGACTTTGCGGCCCACGCGGTGCTGCATTTCGGCACCCACGGCGCGCTCGAATTCATGCCCGGCAAACAAAGCGGCATGTCGGGCGCCTGCTGGCCTGACCGCCTGATTGCCGACCTGCCCAACATCTACCTGTACGCCGCCAACAACCCGTCGGAAGGCACCATCGCCAAGCGCCGCAGCGGCGCCACGCTGGTGAGCTACCTCACGCCGCCGGTGGCGCAGTCGGGCCTGTACCGTGGTTTGCAGGAACTCAAGTCGTCCATTGACCGCTGGCGCGCCCTCGAACCCCAGGGCCCCGAGCGCGCCGACCTCGCGCTGCTGCTGCAGGCGCAGGCGGTGGTGCTCGATCTGGTGGCGGCCGAGCCGGCCTGGGATGCCGCACCCGGCGGCGACGCCGACCAGCAGGTGGTGCGCCTGGCGGAACAGCTGCTGGAGCTGGAATACACCCTGATTCCCCACGGCCTGCACGTCACCGGCCGCGCCCCCGATGCCATGCAGCGCACCGACATGCTGCTGGCCATGGCCGAGTCCATGGGCGGCGCCACGCCGCCGCGCGAAGCGGTGGCTGCGCTGGCCGCAGGGCAGGGCGCCGAGCAGGCGCTGGTGGGCGCCGGCCTGCCGCACAACGAGCAGACGGTGGCGCTGTTCAACGCCCTGTTTGAAGCCAACCGCCACCTGGCGCAAGACACCGAAGTGGCCGCTCTGCTGCGTGCTTTGGACGGCCGCTACATCCGCCCCGCACCCGGCGGCGACATCCTGCGCACGCCGGCGGTGTTGCCCACCGGCCGCAACCTGCACGGTTTCGATCCGTTCCGCATCCCCAGCGCCTTTGCGGTGCACGACGGCGCCAAGCAGGCCCAGCGCCTGCTCGACCGCTACCACGCCGACGGCCACCCCTTGCCCGAATCCGTGGCCATGGTGCTGTGGGGGAGCGACAACCTCAAGAGCGAGGGCGCTCCGATTGCGCAGGCCCTGGCGCTGATGGGTGCGCTGCCGCGTTTTGACAGCTATGGCCGTGTGGCCGGCGCCACGCTGATCCCGCTGGCTGAGCTGGGCCGCCCGCGCATCGACGTGGTCATCACGCTGTCGGGCATCTTCCGCGACCTGATGCCGCTGCAGATCCGGCTGCTGGCCGAAGCCGCCTTCCTGGCCGCGTCGGCCGACGAGCCGAGCGAACACAACTGGGTGCGCAAACACGCGCTGGCCTACCAGCAGGAACACGGCTGCACGCTGGAGGTGGCGGCGCTGCGGGTGTACGGCAACGCCGAGGGCGCCTACGGCTCCAACGTCAACAACCTGGTGGAGAGCAGCCGCTGGTCCGACGGTGACGAGATCGCCAACACCTACTCGCGCCGCAAGGGCTTTGCCTACGGCCGCACGGGCCGCGCGGTGCAGCAGGGCGCGCTGCTGCAAAGCGTGCTGGCCGATGTGCAGCTGACCTACCAGAACCTCGACTCGGTGGAGCTGGGCGTGACCACGGTGGACAACTACTTCGACACGCTGGGCGGCATCACCCAGGCGGTGAAGGTGGCGCGCGGTGGTGTCACGCCGCCGGTCTACATCGGCGACCAGACCCGGGGCGACGGCGCGGTGCGCTCGCTCAAGGAGCAGGTGGCGCTGGAAACCCGCACCCGCATGCTCAACCCCAAGTGGTACGAGGGCATGCTGGAACACGGCTACGAGGGCGTGCGCCAGATCGAGGTGCACCTGACCAACACCATGGGCTGGTCGGCCACCACCGGCCAGGTGCAGCCCTGGGTGTACCAGCAGCTGACCGAAACCTTCATGCTCGACCCGGCCATGCGCGAGCGCCTGGCCAAGCTCAACCCCACCGCGTCGGCGCGTGTGGCCAACCGCCTGCTCGAAGCGTCGGACCGCCAGTTCTGGACGCCCGACCCGCAGATGCTGGCCGCCTTGCGGCGCGCCGGCGAAGAACTGGAAGACCGCCTCGAAGGCGTCTTCGAAGGAGCGCATGCATGACCGCACACAGGGGCATGTATTGCCCAACCACAGGGATCCGCACCACGGTGGACCGTTTGAGAACCCAGCCATGAGCATCACCGCGATTCCCATTCCCGACATCAAACAACCCGGGCTGCGCAAAAACCTGCGCGGCGACGGCGAGGGCAGCGTGCAGGTCGAGCTCGACCCGCAGCTCAAGATCGGCAACGCCAAGGTGTTTGCGATCTACGGCAAAGGCGGCATTGGCAAAAGCACCACCTCCAGCAACCTCTCGGCCGCGTTTTCGCACCTGGGCAAACGCGTGCTGCAGATCGGCTGCGACCCCAAACACGACAGCACCTTCACCCTGACCAAGAAGATGCTGCCCACGGTGATCGACGTGCTCGAAACCGTGGACTTCCACGCCGAAGAACTGCGGGTGGAGGACTTCGTGTTCCCCGGCTACTACGGCGTGTTGTGTGTGGTTGCGGGCGGCCCTCCGGGCGGCACCGGCTGCGGCGGCTTGGTGGTCGGCCAGACCGTGAAGCTGCTCAAGGAACACCACCTGCTGGAAGACACCGACGTGGTGATCTTCGACGTGCTGGGCGATGTGGTGTGTGGCGGTTTCGCCGCCCCGCTGCAGCACGCCGACCGCGCGCTCATCGTCACCGCCAACGACTTCGACTCCATCTTCGCGATGAACCGCATCGTGCAGGCCATCGGCGCCAAGGCCAAGAACTACAACGTGCGCCTGGGCGGCGTGATCGCCAACCGCAGCGCCGCCACCGACCAGATCGACAAGTACAACAACATGATCGGCCTCAAGCTGGCCGCGCACTTCCCCGATCTGGACGTGATCCGCCGCAGCCGCCTCAAGAAGAGCACGCTGTTCGAGATGGAAAGCTCGCCCGAGCTGGAGCTGGTCAAGGCCGAATACATGCGCTTGGCCGCGGCGCTCTGGCTGGGCGCCGACCCGCTCAACGCGGTGCCCATGAAGGACCGCGACATCTTCGACCTGCTGGGTTACGACTGAACCGACGGACCGCACCACGAAAGCACACGCCATGAGCACCACCTACCACGAACGCCGCGGCCAGATCGAGACTTACTTCGACCGCACCGCCGCCGAGGCCTGGGCCCGGCTGACCTCGGACGCGCCGGTCAGCGGCATACGCGCCACCGTGCGCGCCGGGCGCGACCGCATGCGCGGCACGCTGCTGTCGTGGCTGCCCGCCGACATGTTGGGCATGCGCCTGCTGGATGCCGGCTGTGGCACCGGCGCGCTGGCGGTGGAAGCCGCGCTGCGCGGCGCCCAGGTGGTGGCCATCGACCTCTCGCCCACGCTGGTCCAGCTGGCCGGCGAACGGCAGCCGCGCGAGGCCATCGCCCTGGCCGGCGGCCAGATCGACTTTCGCAGTGGCGACATGCTCGACCCGGCACTGGGCGAATTCGATTACGTGGTCGGCATGGATTCGCTGATCCACTACCAGGCGGCCGACGCCGTCAAGGTGTTGTCCGGCCTGTCGCAGCGCAGCCGCCGTGCGGTGCTGTTCAGCTACGCGCCCAGCAGCCCGGCGCTGCAACTCATGCAGGCGGTGGGCAAGCTGTTCCCGCGCGGCAACCGCTCGCCTTGGATCGTGCCGGTGCGCCGCGACAAGCTGGACCGCCTGATGGCCACCGACACCGAGCTGGTGGCCTGGCGCGGTGCGCGCACCGAGCGCATCGCCAGCGGTTTCTACACCTCACAAGCGCTGGAACTGGTGCGCGCATGAACCCCGTGCTGCGCACCAACCAGTCGCTGGCCCGTGCCTGGCAACGGGTGGGCACGCGTTTCCTGCCGTTTGCCGACGCGGCCAGCGCCGAGCTGCCCATGGGCCGCCTGCTGCGCCTCTCGCTGTTCCAGGTGTCGGTGGGCATGGCCATGGCCTTGCTCAACGGCACGCTCAACCGCGTGATGATCGTGGAGCTGTCGGTACCCGCCTGGCTGGTGTCGCTGATGGTGGCCTTGCCGCTGGTGTTTGCACCGCTGCGCGCGCTCATGGGTTTCCGCTCCGACAACCACCGATCGGCCCTGGGCTGGAAGCGGGTGCCCTACATCTGGATGGGGAGCCTGCTGCAGTTTGGCGGCCTGGCCATCATGCCTTTTGCCTTGCTGGTGCTCTCGGGCGACACCCACGGCCCGGTGCTGTTCGGCCAGATCGGCGCGGCCCTGGCCTTCCTGCTGGTGGGCGCCGGCCTGCACCTCACGCAGACCGCCGGCCTGGCCCTGGCCACCGACCTGGCGCCGCCCGATGCACGACCGCGCGTGGTGGCCCTGTTGTACGTGATGCTGCTGCTGGGCATGGGGGTCAGTTCGGTGCTGTTCGGTGCGCTGCTGGCCGACTTCAAACAGGTCAAGCTGATCCAGGTCATCCAGGGCGCGGCCATGCTGACCATGGTGCTCAACATGATCGCGCTTTGGAAACAGGAGGCCCGCAACCCGCAAGCCACCCGCGCGCGGCCCGGTGAAGTGCGCCCGCGTTTTGCCGATTCCTGGCGGGCCTTCACCCAGGGCGGACGCGCCGCGCGGCTGCTGGTCACGGTGGGCCTGGGCACGGCCGCCTTCAGCATGCAGGACGTGCTGCTAGAACCCTACGGCGGCCAGATCATGGGCCTGACGGTGGGCCAGACCTCGTCGCTCACCGCGCTGATGGCGGGCGGTGCGCTGGCCGCCTTTGTGCTGGCCTCGCGCTGGCTCTACCACGGTGGCAACGCCTACCGCCTGGTGGCGCTGGGCTGCCTGGTGGGCGTGGCCGGTTTTGCCTGTGTGGTGTTTGCCGATCCCCTGCGTTCGGCCCTGCTGTTTCGCATCGGCACGGTGCTGATCGGTTTTGGCGGCGGCTTCTTTTCGGTGGCCACGCTGACCGCGGCCATGGGCCTGCAGGTGCAGGAGCACAACGGCCTGGCGCTGGGCGCCTGGGGCGCGGTGCAGGCCACGGCCGCTGGCCTGGCCATTGCCGCCGGGGGCGGTCTGCGCGACGTGGTGTCGGCCCTGGCGCAGCAAGGTGCGCTGGGCAGCGCGCTGGGCTCGCCCGCGGTGGGCTACAGCTTTGTGTACCACCTCGAAATCGGTTTGTTGTTCGCCACCCTGGTGGCCGTGGGGCCCCTGGTCCGGTTGGGGGCGCAGCCGCGTTCCCCGTCGGGCCAGCGGCTGGGTCTGGCCGAAATGCCGGGTTGATTGTTTGTTGGTCGGAAGAGAAGGAGACACGCCATGGAAACTGGTGCCATCACGGGTTACATCGATGTGGCCCAGCTCGCGCTCTACGCGTTCTGGGTCTTTTTTGCGGGTTTGATCTACTACCTGCTGCAGGAAAACAAACGCGAGGGCTACCCGCTGGAGTCCGACCGATCCGCGCACATCACCGTGCAGGGCTGGCCGCCCATGCCCACGCCCAAGACCTACAAGCTGCAGCACGGCGGCACCCGCACCGTGCCCAACGACTTCAAGTCGCCGCAGAAGCTGGCGGCCGAGCCCATCGGCAACTGGCCGGGCGCGCCGCTGCAGCCCACCAACGCCAACCCCATGCTTGATGGCGTGGGCCCTGGCGCCTGGGCCGACCGGCCCGACGTGCCCGACATGACGTTTGAAGGCACGCTTCGCATTGTGCCGCTGCGCGCCGACGCCGCCTTTGACGTCTCGCCCCACGACCCCGACCCGCGCGGCATGGTGGTGGTGGGTGCTGACGGCGAAGTGGGCGGCACGGTGATGGACCTGTGGGTGGACCGCTCGGAAATGCTGTTCCGCTACCTGGAGGTGGAAGTGGACACCGAGGGCGGCGGGCGGCGCGTGCTGCTGCCCATGAACTTCACCCGCGTCGGCGATCGCCAGGTCAAGGTCAAGTCCATCCTGGGCAAACATTTTGCGCAGGTGCCGGGCACCGCCAACGCCGATGCCGTGACCCTGCTCGAAGAAGAAAAAATCATGGCCTACTACGGCGCCGGCACGCTGTACGCCACGCCCGAACGTCAGGAGCCGCTGATATGAGCGCGGCCGGATCCCAGCCGGCGCAGCACGAACACGAGTTCGAGGCCGCGCCCGGCCTGCCCGAGCACCTGCCGCGCGGCGAGCGCATCCTGTGGCAGGGCGTGCCCGACTGGCGCCTGCTGGCCAACCAGGTGTTCCACGTGCGCGCCATCGCCATCTACTTTGCGGTGCTGCTGGGCTGGCGCGCTGCCAACGTGTTGTACGACGGCGGCGGCGCCGTGCAGGCGCTGCTGTCGGTGGCGCTGCTCGCCCCGCTGGCGCTGCTGGCGCTGGGGCTTTTGTGTGTGCTGGCCTGGCTCAGCGCCCGCACCACCATCTACACCCTCACCAACCGGCGCGTGGTCATGCGCGTGGGCATCGTGCTCAGCATCACCTTCAACCTGCCGCTGCGCCAGGTCGAGTCGGCCGGTCTGCGGCCCCTGCACGGCGACTTTGGCGACATCGCCCTGGTGCTGGCGCCGGGCGAACGCATCGCCTACCTGCACCTGTGGCCGCACGTGCGGCCGTGGCAGCTCAAGCGCACCCAGCCCATGCTGCGCTGTGTGGCCGATGCGGCGGCGGTGGGCCAGCTGCTCACGCGTGCCGCGGCCGATGTGCCGGCCGATCAGCCGGTGGCCGAACACAGCGTCGCGCCGGGCAGCGTCAGCCCACCGGCTGGCCGCCGTGTGCGGGCGGGCAGCAGCGGGCCCGTTGCTGCCTGACCCACTCAAGCCGCTTCAACACCTTCACCACCAACAGCCCCGAGGTCCCACATGTCGCAAACCCATTCCCGCGATGCCCTGCCGCGTGTGCCCTTGATGGCCGCGGGCGGGCTGGTGCTGGCCACGCTGCTGGCGGTGTCGGTGGTGCAGGCCACGGGCCAGGGTGCCACGCGGGTGGCCGATGCACCCGCGGTCAGCGTGCGCCAGTTCACCTTTGAAGACCGCAGCGACGGTGGCATCGACGTGCGCCGCGCCGACAACGGCCAGGTGGTGCACAGCGTGGCGCCCGAAACCAACGGATTCCTGCGCGGCACCATGCGCGGGCTGGCGCGCGAACGCAAGCGCCAGGGGCTGGGCCCCGAACTGCCCTTCGAGCTGATTGGCCGCGCCGACGGCCGTCTGACCCTGGCCGATCCCGGCACCGGCCGCCGCGTCGATCTGGACTCGTTCGGCCCCGACAACTCGGCCGTGTTCGCCTCGCTGATGTCGGCCCGCTGAACGCCCTCACATACCCCTTCGGAGACCCACCATGAACGCCGCCCTGAACCCCACGGTGCCCAACCAGGCCACCGAAGTCGCGCTGCAGAACACCATGCTGACGCCGCGCTTCTACACCACCGATTTCGAGGCCATGGACCGGCTCGATGTGGGCCCGGTGCGCGCCGAGTGGGACCAGATGATGGACGAGTTCCGCGCCGATTCGAACACCGACCATTTCCAGCGCCCGCCCGAGATGGTGGGCAACTTTTCGCGCCTGGACCCGGCCCTGCACAAGGAGTTTCTGGACTTCCTGATCAGCTCCTGCACCTCGGAGTTTTCGGGCTGTGTGCTCTACGCTGAGATCAAGAAAAAGGTCAACAACCCCGACATCAAGGAGCTGATGTCGCTGATGGCACGCGATGAAAGCCGCCACGCCGGCTTCATCAACCAGTGGCTCAAGGATTTTGGTGTGGGCGTGGACCTGGGCTTTCTGGCCAAGGCCAAGAAGTACACCTTCTTCAAACCCAAGTTCATCTTCTACGCCACCTACCTGTCTGAGAAGATCGGCTACGCCCGCTACATCACCATCTACCGCCAGATCGAGCGCCACCC
>JAUYSB010000125.1 GCA_030696525.1 Hydrogenophaga sp.
CAAACACGAGGCCTGGGATGCGCTCGACATCGGCGAGCGCGCCCGCCTCAACGCTCGCCAGGGCGTGCGCTACCACCTGGAGCGCGACGTGCGCGTGCTGGACCCCGAGACGATGAAACCCGTGCCGCAAGACGGCGAAACCATGGGCGAGATCATGTTCAAGGGCAACATCGCCATGAAGGGCTACCTCAAGAACCCCAAAGCCACTGACGAAGCCTTTGCGGGCGGCTGGTTCCACAGCGGCGACCTTGCGGTGCAGTACCCCGACGGCTACATCAAGATCAAGGACCGCAGCAAGGACATCATCATCTCGGGTGGCGAGAACATCTCGTCCATCGAGGTGGAAGACGTGCTCTACCGCCACCCCGATGTGCTGGCCGCCGCCGTGGTGGCCAAGCCCGACCCCAAGTGGGGCGAGACGCCCTGCGCGTTTGTGGAGCTGAAGGCCGGTGCGCAGACCACGCCCGAAGACATCGTGGCGCACTGCAAGAAGCACTTGGCGGGCTTCAAGGTGCCGCGCGCCGTGGTGTTTGGCGAGCTGCCCAAGACCAGCACCGGCAAGATCCAGAAGTTCGAGCTGCGCAAGCAGGCCGGGTCGGCAGCGGCCATCAACGTCTGAGAGGCGCGAGGCTCCTTTCAGGAAGAGACCGCGTGCAGTGGGTTATCAAAATGCTATTTAATTGATAGCTGGTAGCGCATATTCCACTAGCGCATCCACCGCTTTTGGTTTGAAAACCAGTGCCAGGGGCTCCTGGGCGACCCGGCGGCGCTGCCAGGGCTGCGTGTCAACGTCCTTCGTCCACCGCCTCGCGCCAGTCCCGCGCTGACATCCCCAGCTTTTGCGCAAACACGCGCGACAGCGCTGAGGGGTTGGCATAGCCCAGTTCGTGGGCGATGGACTTGAGCGACCGGCCCGCGCGCAGGTGGGCCTGCGCCAGTGTCAGCCGCCAGTGCGCCAGGTAGTCGGCGGGGGTGTCCCCCACCACGGCCTTGAAGCGGGCGGCAAACGCGCTGCGCGACATGGCCGCCTGCTGGGCCATCTGCGCCAGGCTCCACGGCTCGCCGGGCGCCTCGTGCAGGGCCGTGAGGGTGCGCGAGAGTTGCGGGTCGGCCAGGCCCGTCAGCAGGCCCGGCGGCATCTGCGCCTGCTGCGGGTGGTCCAGCAGCCAGCGCAGCAACTGCAGCAGCACTACTTCAAACAGCCGGTCGGCCAGCACGCGGTGGCCGCAGCGCAGGCGGTCGGTTTCGACAAACAGCAAGTCCAGCGACTGCTGCAGCCCGTCCACCGCGCCCAGCGGCAGCACCACCAGCGGGGGCAGGGCGCGGGCCAGCGGGTGGCTGGCGCCGCCGTCAAAGTCCAGTGCGGCGCAGGTGAAGTCTGAGCCCTCGGTGGGCGCGTTGTGAAAGAAGTGCTCCAGCGGCCGGGCATAGAACAACAGGCTGGGCTCGCACACCTGAAGCCGTTCGGGCGGGCCCGCCTGGGGCTGGTGCGTCACCACCATCTCGCCCCGGCGCAGCACATGCAAAAAGCCCCGGCCCGGCGCCGCCGCAAAGTGCGTCACACCACACAGCGGCCCGTTGTGGAACAGGTGCGCCCGCACCCGAAACCGCTCCAGCAGCGGCGACAACCGGTCGAGCGGGGTGGAGGCCTGCGCAGGTGTGGTGATGGGTGTTGGCATGGTTTTGGATGATTTGGTATGAATTTTGGATTTTATGTGCCAAATGGTACGAGCTGACACTGGAAACTGCAGGGGTGCCGAGAACAGGCACAAGTTCTCAATCACCTTCATGACCTTCAAGGAACACACCATGTCCGCTACTTCTTCCTCCATCGCCCGCGTCCCCCTCGTTGACCGTACCGCCGCCACCGGCACTGTGCGCGCCGTGCTCGACCAGGTCCACGGTGCCTTTGGCGCCACGCCCAACATGTTCCGCGCCGTGGCCAATTCGCCCGCCGCGCTGCAAAGCATGTGGGGCGCGTTTGGTGCGCTGGGCGGGGGCGTGATCGGCGCCGCCCTGGGTGAGCAGATCGCCGTGGCCGTGGCCAACCGCAATGCCTGCGACTACTGCCTGGCCGCCCACACGGCCCTCGGCCGCAAGGCGGGCGTGAGTGGCGAGGCCCTGGCCGCCGCGCAGACGGGCGAATCGGCCGACCCGCGCACTGCCGCCGTGCTGCGCTTTGTGCTGCAACTGGTCAACGAACGTGGCCAGGTTGATGCGGCCGATGTGCAGGCTCTGCGCGACCAGGGCGTGAACGACGAGCAGATCGTCGAGATCGTGGCTCACGTGGCGCTCAACCTGTTCACCAACTATGTCAATGTGGCACTGGGCGTGCCGGTGGATTTCCCCGGCGTCAAGCTGCGCCCGGCTCGTTAAAGGGCGTAGCGGCGCGTGTCTGGCCCGTAGGCCGGATGCGCGCCGCTTCTGGTGCCGCTGCTCGCTCGGTCCTGCGGCGGCGCAATCGCAGTCAGTTATGCGCGACGACGATGCGTGCGTTTTCCGCACGCATCACCGGCGGCAAAGTCGTTTGTCAGCGCGGCAGGCCTGCTGCACCATGGCCGCTCCCTTGCCACCCCACCCGAAGGAAGTCGCCCCATGACCCCCGACCGCGACGCGCACGCCATCGACACCCTGCCACGCCTGGAGGCCCTGCTGGGCCCGCTGAGCGATGCCTCCGTCCACAAAGAGCTGCCGTATGTGCACCCTGCCTACCGCGCCATGATCGCGGCGTCGCCCTTTGCCGTGCTGGCCACCACCGGCCCCGGCGGGCTGGATGCCTCGCCGCGCGGCGACCCCGCCGGCTTTGTGCAACTGCTGGACGACAAGACCCTGCTGCTGCCCGAGCGCCGTGGCAATAACCGCGCCGACAGCCTGCGCAACATCGTGGCCGACCCGCGCGTGGCACTGCTGTTCCTCATCCCCGGCGTGGGCGAAACGCTGCGCGTCAACGGCCACGCCCGCATCAGCGTCGCGCCCGACCTGCTGGCGCGGTTTGTGGTCAACGGCCAGCCCCCCAAATGTGTGATCGTGGTCGATGTGCAGGCGGTGTACTTCCAGTGCGCGCGCGCCATCCAGCGCTCGCGCCTGTGGGATGCCGTGCCGCCCGGCACCCCGCGCCCCGTGCCTACCCCGGGCGCCATCCTGGCGTCCATCACGCAAGGCGCGTTTGACGGCGCCGCCTACGACCGCGAGCTGCCAGCGCGCCAGCAAGCCACGTTGTATTGAACTGGCACCGTGATCCACCGCCACAGTGCTGCCCCCGCCGCCAGCGCACACAATGGCGGTTGGGTGCGCAGGGCTTGCGCTTCATGGACTCACCGGCCGAGCACGCAGATGTGTTGAGGCTCTGTGGGGCGTGCAGTGAGCCCCCCGCGCACGTTCACACCCAGTGAGGGGGAGACATGGATTCCGTGCTGTTGATCGTGGCCCTGGGCGCAGTGGCCGCCGGGTTTGTGCAGGGCCTGTCGGGCTTTGGTTTTGGCATGGTAGCCATGTCGTTCTGGGCCTGGACGCTGGAGCCCCGCCTGGCCGCGCTGCTGGCCGTGTGCGGCGCGCTCACCGGCCAGCTGGTGGCAGCGGCCACCGTGCGCCGGGGTTTTGACCGGGTGCGCCTGCTGCCCTTTGTGCTGGGTGGTCTGGTGGGCATCCCCATCGGCGTGGCCGTGCTGCCCCGTCTGGACATGGACGCGTTCAAGGTCATCCTGGGCACGCTGCTGGTGCTGTGGTGCCCGGCGATGCTGATGGCCAAGAATCTGCCCCGCATCACCCGTGGCGGCCGCGTGGCCGACGCGCTGGTGGGCATGGCGGGCGGCGTGATGGGCGGGCTGGGCGGCTTCACCGGCGTGCTGCCCACCCTGTGGTGCACCCTGCGCGGGCTGGACAAGGACGTGCAGCGCGCCATCATCCAGAACTTCAACCTCGCCATGCTGCTGGTGACCTTCATCACCTACCTGGCCACCGGCCTGGTCACCCGCGAGGCGCTGCCGCTGCTGGCCATCGTGGTGCCCGCCATGCTGGTGCCGGTGCTGCTGGGCGCGCGGCTGTACCACGGCATCAGCGACGCACGGTTCCGGCAGATCGTGCTGGGCATGTTGACCCTGTCGGGTGTGGCGATGCTGGTGGCCAGCCTGCCCAAAGTGCTGGCGCGGCTGGGCTAGGTTCTCTCGATCAATTTGCAGGAGCGCCCGTCGGTGGCCATCCTGTTGTCGACTTGTCGCACATGCCCCGCTACATTGGGAGGGGCATGCACCAAAAAGATGACACCACGCGGCCACCGGACGCGGACGACCGTCTTGGGGCCGGGGCCTCGCGGCGCCGCTATCGCCTGGCCACGCCGCTGAGCCTGGCGATAGCGCTGGGCTGCATGGTGGCCATTGCGGGCTTCTGGCTGGTCACACTGCAGCGCGTGGCGTTCGAGCGCGAGCAGGCCGCTGCATCGGCCATGCAGTCCAACGCCAACCTGGCGATTGCCTTCGAACAGCAGGTGTTCCGCACCCTCAAGGCGGCCGAGCAGGTGGCGGCCTTTGTGCGCGAGCAATACCTGCAGCAGGGCACCGACATCGACCTGCGCGACTGGGTGGCGCGGGGGGTGATCCGCGAGCCCATGTTCACCATCATCAGTGTGGTCAACGAGCAGGGCGACATCGTCAGCAGCAGCCAGGAGACGGGCGCCGTCAACTACAGCGACCGCGCCTTTTTCAAGGCGCTGCGTGCCAGCGATCGCGATGACCTGTTTGTGAGCGAGCCTGTGCTGGGCCGTGTGTCGGGGCAGTGGCGCATACCGATGGCGCTGCGCATCGTGAGCGAGGGTGGCCGCTTTGGGGGCGTGGTGGTGATGTCGGTGGACCCCACGAACTTCACCGACTTTTACCGCCAGGCCGACCTGGGCGCCCAGGGGCTGTTGGAGCTGGCGGGGCTGGACGGCGTGGTGCGCGGCCGCAAGGCGGGGGGGCAAATCAGCTTTGGCGCTGATGCGCGGGGCCTGCCCTGGTTTC
Organism: Hydrogenophaga sp.; assembly: GCA_030696525.1. Lineage (GTDB taxonomy): Bacteria > Pseudomonadota > Gammaproteobacteria > Burkholderiales > Burkholderiaceae_C > Hydrogenophaga. Next base: position 4,995 of record JAUYSB010000125.1, read on the forward strand.
AGCAACGCGCGCAGGACCCCGAAGGCGAACTGATCGATGACACCGGCGCGGTGGACGGTGTGCCGCGCATTCTCAGCTACCGCAGCATGGCGGGCTACCCGTTGATGGTGACGGTGGGTTCGGCCTCCGACGAGGTGCTGGCGCCGGTGATGCAGCGGCGTATTGAATATCTGGCCCTGGCGGCGGGTGCCAGTGTGGCGCTGCTGTGTTTTGGCGCGTTGCTCATCGTGGTGCTGGCGCGTCAGCGGGCCGTGGCCGATGCGCTCGCGTCCAGCGAAGGGCTGTTCCGCGCCACCTTCCACCAGGCGGCCACCGGCATTGCCCACATCACGCCCGAGGGCCGCATCCTGCGCGCCAATGACAAGTTCTGGGGTCTCCTCGTTTTCAGTGCAATAAGTGACGGTACGCAAAGCTAGCACTGGCGCGGGGGTGGTCTGGGTAGACCGTTGATTTCATTGACTTTCCTGTTCGCTTTGTAAACGGGTATGGTGGCCTCCCACTTTTGAGGTT
>JAUYSB010000131.1 GCA_030696525.1 Hydrogenophaga sp.
CACCATTGCAGACGAGCATCCCGGCAACCCATATCGGGCCATGGCTAACCGCGGCAATGGCATGGAGCCGCTGTACGCATTGGCTGGTCCGAACGGTCAGCCCCTGCGCAACGCCAATGGAGTGGTGCAATTGCCAGCAGACCCCTTCAACCCTGCTCTGGGCATTCCCTTCAACGAGGATGTGAGGATCACGGAACTTCGTATCAACGCGTTCAAGCTGCAGACACTCCCGACTGCAGTGGAGCCAGATGGCGCATTCCCACAGGGCTCTGACCGCTGGGACTTCCGCCTGGCCGACACACTGACCTATGAAGTGCCAAACTCCAGCTGGCAGGTTTCACTGGCCGGTCTCTATCAGCAGGGATCTACAGCCGCGATTGAAAAGAACTCCAGCCAGACAGCACTGATCCTCGGTTTGCAAGGTCAGTTGGTCGCCAACCCAACCACACAGGCCAAGGAGTATTACAACCCCTTCGCCAGTTCAATCTTCGACTGCAACAACCGCAGGTGCGTAAGCAACGGCAACCCGGACTATGCGAACTCTCAGGCCGTGGTGGATGCCATCACGATCAAGGGCCTGACAGTGACTGATACCACTTTCACATCCCTGGAGCTCGCGGCAACCGGTGAAGTTTTCGAAATCCCAACGGGAACGGTTCTGGGCGCATTCGGTATCGAATACCGCAAGAATGAAACTGATGTGGACTTCGACGCAGCACGCAACCAGTGTGACTACCACCAGGGCGGTTGTGCCTTCGATTACGACGCTGAGCAGGATGTGAACTCTGCGTTCTTCGAATTGTCCGTGCCGCTGACGACTGACGCGCTTGGCGAAGCTGAGGTGCAAGTGGCCGGTCGCTACACGGATTACGGTGGCGCGATCGGCGATTCTTTCGACCCGAAAGTGGCTCTGTTGTGGCAGCCAGTAGATAACGCATCGATCCGCGCGTCATGGAGTTCTGCCTTCATTGCACCGGATCTGGTCGATCTTTACTCACCGGAAACCTGTGGTCTGCAGAACGCCGGTGATCCCTTCGACAACTCAAACGCATTCCGCGTGGCATGTAATGCCGGTAATGCCAATCTGTTCCCTGAAACAGCCGATGTGTACAACATCGGTGGCTCGCTGGACCTGCTCGACGGTTCCTTGACCATGGGTATCGACTACGCGGTCTACGACTTCAAGGATCGTATTTCCAGCACCACGCTCAACCAGGTGGTGAATCTGGACTACCAGGCGTTCCTCGCAGCCGGTGGCGATCGCAACAGTCAGGCCAGCAAGTTGGCCTGGTTCAACGGCCCAAACTCTGACAAGAACATCTTCCGTGATGTGGATGGTGTGATGAGCAGGGTGATCGTGTCCCGTCTGAACGCGCAAACCATGGAACATCGTGCCATCGACGTGTATGCCCGCTACACGATGGATACCAGCAACTTCGGCAATTTCGTGTTCAATCTGGATGCCACTCAGGCACTCGAATACAACTACGATCTCGGCCTTGGCATCCCTCCCGGTGACGGCGTAGGTCGCCAGAACGAGGAGATTGCTGAAGTGCCACCACTGCCCGAATTCCGGGTGAACGGCACGGTGAGCTGGAACATGGATAATCACAGCGCGCTGATCCGCGCGCGTTGGATCGATGGCTTCGACTACTCGTTCAACTCAGCGGCACTGCTGGCGGCCCAGATTGCGGCCAACGGTATCAGCGCTGCAGATGACATCACGTACATCGACGCGAACTACGCGTACACATTCGACAACCTGATTGGCGATCGCGCCACCAAGGTTGAGATTGGTGCGCGTAACCTGCTGGACGAGTTCCCAGAGCCGTTCATCAACCTCGGTGGTATCGAGACGTTTGTTCACGATATCCGCGGTCGCATGATGTACATCCGTATCAACCAGGAAATTTGATCCCGGTTGTTTGAGGCCGGCCTGGACTCCAGTCCAGACAGGTCAGCTTGAAGATTCCAGGATACTCTCCCTCCTGGAATTGCGTGAGGCAACACGGGCGGCCCTTCGGGGTCGCCCGTTTTACTTTGTGGTTCTGCAAGACCCACGACACGAATTGAAACAAGATTTCCATCGACGAGACTTCCCTCTCGGCGATATAGTGGTTCCCGATAATCATTCTCAAATGGATTCATAAATGATACAGAACCATTGCCTCGCTCTTCTCCTGACCACACTGGGACTGGTTGCCTGCAGTCCGCAGGAAGCCGGCCCAACCGAATCCGCCTCCGCCCCAGTCGTCACGACTGAGGAAGCGGAAGAAGCATACGATGGCGCTGCCGGCGCCACCGCAGCCGCTCCGACACCTGTGACTGCCGAAGGCCCGCTATACGAGGACGAACTGCTCCTGAACACCTACCAGCTCATCACCGAGGGCAAGCGCTCCGGCGAGGGTTATTTCAGCGCCGATGGCAACCGGCTCATTTACCAGGCTGAACTGGAGGGCGAGAATCCCTTTTACCAGATCTACGTTCGCGACCTGATAACCGGCGCAACCACACAAGTGTCACCCGGCACCGGTCTGACGACATGCGCGTGGATTCATCCACTGGAAGATCTGGTGATCTTCGCCTCCACCCACGAAGATCCGGATGCCGCTGGCAAACAGCAGCGCGAAATTGCCATGCGTGAGAGCGGTGTGGAACGGGGTTATTCCTGGGACTACGATGAACATTACGAAATCTATCAGGCAAACAGTGATGGCAGTGGTCTGGTCAACCTGACCAATGCGCGTGGTTACGATGCGGAAGGTTCCTACTCCTCGGACGGTCAGTCCATTATCTTCGCCTCCAACCGCGAGGCTTACTCACGGCCGCTGAGCATGGCTGAACAGCGCCTGTTCGAAGACGACGCTTCCTATTTCATGGACCTGTACATCATGAATGCCGACGGCAGCAACGTGAGACAGCTGACCCAGTCACCCGGCTATGATGGCGGCCCCTTCTTCAGCGCCGACGATCAGCAGGTGGTATGGCGCCGTTTCAATCCCGACGGCAACAGTGCGGAGATCTGGACCATGAATGCCGATGGCAGCAATCAGCGGCAACTGACGGATTCCGCGATGGTGTCCTGGGGCCCGTACTTCCATCCGAGCGGTGAGTACATCATCTACTCCAGCAATGTGCTGGGACACGCGAATTTCGAGCTGTTCATGGTGGATACGCTGGGTGAGAACGATCCGGTCCGCGTGACCAACACAGACGGCACGGACATCCTGCCGGTGTTCACGCCGCAGGGTGACAAGATTGCGTGGAGCACCACGCGCACACCGGATGGTACATCGCAGATCTACATGGCCGACTGGAATCATGAGCGGGCGCTGGAATTGCTGGGCCTGAACTAAGTCCATATGTAGGAGCGAGCTTGCTCGCGAATCAGT
>JAUYSB010000227.1 GCA_030696525.1 Hydrogenophaga sp.
TTCATCTACTCATGGATCGCGCCTATGAGGGGAACGAGACGCGCCAGTTGGCGCTGGACCTGGGGTTCGTTCCGGTTGTTCCCCCGACACGAACCCGCCTTGACCCCTGGGAATACGACAGGGCCATGTACAAGCGCAGAAATGAGGTCGAGAGGTTGTTCCGACGCCTGAAGGGCTATCGCCGAATCTTCTCTCGGTTCGAAAAACTCGACGCGATGTTCCTGGGCTTCCTCAGCTTCGTCCTGGTTGCTGACGGTCTTCGTGGTTTGTGTTAACACGCCCTAGCTCCACAAAGCCTATCATCCCGTGGTGAACGAAATTTGGCAAAGTGGAAACAAAAGTTACCCGAGCAACTGGATTGAATTTCAGGACTGGTTTGCCACCGAAGATTCGGCCGATGCTCGCCGGCCCGAAGACGTCACCGTCCCGCTCTGATTCAGCGCCTAAATTCAGACCGGATACAGCACAAGAACGCGGAGATCGTTCTTATGGAGCCGGCAAATCCGCTTCGAAAGATTTGAAGAGTGCCACCAAGGTTTGCCTTAGCCACTGGTTGGCAGGGTCCATATGTACTCGCGCGTGCCAAAACAACAAGATTTCATAAGGATCGAGTTCCACTGGCAACGGCATCACGCGCAATGGAATCATTTTCGCAAACCGGTCAGCCACCCGGCTCGGCATGGTGACGACCAGATCTGATCCCGGGACGACGAAGGGCAGCGCCAGGAACTCGGGAACGACCAGACCAATCTGGCGAACCACATTGTGACGCGCCAGTTGCTGGTCGACCATCCAGTGCGCCATGCCGCTGGAGTCGGCGATGGCGTGCGGTGACTGCTTGTACGCCTCGAAGCTCATTCCTTGGGCAAATAGCTCATTGTCCAGCGATGCGACACATACATAACGCTCGTGGAACAGCAAGCGCTGGTGAAAGCCGGTAGTCATTGTTGTGATGTGACCCACCGCCATATCGACCTGACCCACCTCCAAGGCACTCCCTTGGTTCTTCTCAGGAAGGCGGCTGACATGAATGCGTACCCCGGGTGCCTGCTCGCGCAAGTAAGCCAGCAATTGTGGGAGCATCGTCAACTGTCCAGCCTCGCTCATGTACAGAGAGAAGATGCGGCTGGCATCGGCGGGAACAAAACTGCGGCCGCCCCGAAGTCCTTCACGTAGCAGCAGCAACGCATTGTGCACAGCTGCACATAACTGTTCGCCGTACGGCGTCGGCTGCATGCGCTGTGAGGTGCGTACAAATAGAGGGTCGCCAGTCTCTTTACGCAATCGCGCCAGGGAATGGCTGGCTGCCGATTGCGACAAGCCGACTACTTCCGCGGCGGACGACAGGTTGCCAGTCTCAGCTATCGCTTCGACAAGACGCAACTGAGTCAATTCCAGGTTCTCCATATGCACCCGATGCATTTTACCTATGACTTTCATGATGTCGACAACAGGAAAGCCCAAAACTACCATTGAGCTCAATCAAAAAGCATCGACAAAAGAAGCATCTCGCGATTTTCATGAACTGAATGCATCAACCCGCGGCAACAGGAAATAAATGTCACATGATTGAGTCCCACACCATTTACACATGTCCCTCCGGCGACGTCACCTTGGCTTATCGCCTTTTCGGTCGGCGAGACCCCGACGCCCTGGCGACTAGGACCCCGGTGCTGTTCATTCACGGTCTGTCGTATTTTTCTTACGACTGGGTTAACTTCGGTACGCGACTGTGCACCGACCGCCTGGGCTGCGCCATGGACATGCGTGGTTTCGGGGACTCGACGTACAGCCCAGCGGGCGATTACTCTGTGACCACCATGGCAGACGATATCGCTCACCTGCTCGATCATTTGCGGTGGGACAAGGTGATCCTGGTCGCGCATTCGATGGGCGGGCGCAGCGCCACCTGCTTCGCAGCGGCCAATCCCGCAAGAGTCGCCGGCTTGGTACTGGTCGACTGGTCGCCCGAGAACGCGCCCGCCGGATCGAAGCGCGTTGCCAACACTGTCGCGGCCACACCCGACACCTTTGCTACCGTGGCCGATGCGATGCGCTATTTTGGAACCGACCCGGACTCACCGGATGGCGCCGACAAGCGGGCTCGCTTCGAGGCCTACACCAGGCCGGTCGCTGGTGGGTTCGCCATTAAGCGCGATCCTTTTTTCCGCGACCAGTTCAGGCGTCAGCTCGAAACCGGTGAGGCGCCCAAGCGCGGAGTGGACCTTTGGCAGCTACTGAGCGATGTCGTTGTCCCTACTCTCGTGCTGCGCGGGACGCGATCGGACCTCTTCGCGGCCGAAACATTGCCCAAAGTACTGCAAAAAAATCCACGTATCCAGGCGCAAGAGATCGAAGCCGGACACCACGTTGCCGGCGACAACCCCGAGGCGGCAATAGCCACCATTCGCCCTTTTATCAACTCACTGGAACAAGCATGACCCTCATTAGCCAACGCTCTGCCACACCGATGCGCGGCATCGATCACCTCGCCTTCGTCACCGACGACCTCCCTGCAACAATGGACTTCTATACCCGCGTGCTGCAAATGCAGCTCGTGCACGTGCGCCGCGTGCCCTTCGAGCGGGACCGTGGTCAGCCGCCCCATGACAACCTGCGCCACTACTTCTTCGACATGGGTCATGATCAGCTCCTTGCCTTTTTCGAGTATCCAAAGGGCTTGCAGCGGCAGAACCGGGACTTGCCCGGCGGCATGCAGCACATCGCTTTCTACGTTCCTCCGGAGAAGTTCGAAGCGCTGCTGGCGAACGTAAAGCAGCAGGGCGTCGACCTGATTGGCCCCATCGCGCTTGGCGGCCGCTTCTGGTCCGCGTACTTTTATGACCCGAATGGCATTCGCCTCGAGCTCGCCACCAACCGCCTGCCAAATCCGGGCGGGATCGTGGAGTCGGTGCTCCAGAGCGAGGCGGAGGCGCGCGAAGAACTGTCCACGCTGTTCAACGATCCTGCAACAGTCCAGTCCTGGCTCGACCGCATGCCGCTGAAGGCCGTCCAGACGCAATAAACCCGCCAATGACACTGTATTCCAAGAAAAAACCAAGGAGACTGAACATGCACCCACAAATATCAATTACTCGCCGCCAATTGTTGGCGGGATGCACGGTCCTCGCTGCGCAGATGGGGTCAGACGCCTTGTGGGCCCAGGAAGTCGTCAAAGTGCTCGTCGGATTCCCTGCGGGCGGCGCGATCGATGCCACGGCCAGAGTCTATTCAAATGCGACTAGCAGCTTAGGAACAATGATCGTCGAGAATCGCGCGGGCGCGGCGGGAAACATCGCGGCGGGCACATTGGCGCAATCCCGTCCCGATGGCAACACGCTGATGCTTGCCCCAGTCAACGTCTATTGCATTTCGCAAGCGCTCTATCGAAGCCTGGCTTTCAATACCGCGCGCGACTTTGCACCGGTGGGAATCGTTGCCAAATTTCCTTGGGCTCTGGCAGTCCATCCGAGCATACCGGTCCAGAATGTGGCGGAACTGGTAGCTTGGATAAAGGCGAACCCCGAGAAAGCGATGTGCGGTATGGCGGCGATCGGGAGCGAGGGGCACCTGATGGCCTACGCCTTCAGCAAGGCTGCCGACGTCAACCTGACCTTCGCTCCTTACCGGGGTGGGGCGCCCATGACCCAAGACCTGATGGGGGGCCAAATTCCGATGGCATTCGATGCCATCCCAAACCTCGCGCAACCGCACAAGGCCGGCAAGGTCAAAATGCTCGCCATCACCAGTGCGACCCGCTCTGAGCTGCTGCCCGAAGTGCCAACATTCAGCGAAGCCGGTTACCCAGTGGCCACCGGCGAGACCTGGATCGGGGCTTCCGTCCGGAGTGGCACCTCCGCTGTGCGCATTCATGCCCTCTCGGCCGCTTTCGAGTCTGCGGCCCGAGCGTCCGAAGTGCGCAACAAGCTGGCGGGTCTGGGGCTCACAGCCACGAGCAGCACCCCTGCGGAAATGGCCAAGGTTATCGTGGCCGATACCCAGCGCTATTCGGCGCTGGTCAAAGCCATAGGTCTGCAACTTGACTGATACGAATTCGACAACATCCGCCACGCGGCGAATTGAGCGTCTCTATCCGAACAGTGCCACAAGAACGTGATGAGAAGCTTCACATATACCAGCCATCAACAGCGGGTGATCTTCGGAGCTGACTCGCTCCATATGCTCAAGTCAGAGATCGAGGCCTTGGGCCTGAGCAAAGCGCTGTTGCTCTGCACGCCTGAGCAACGCGACCAGGCCGAACGCTTGGCAGGCATGCTTGGACCGCAAGTTGCGGGCATATTCGACCGTGCCGTCATGCACGTTCCGATCGAGACCGCGCGCGAAGCCAGACAGGTCGCCGAGAAGCTGGGGGCTGGCTGCGCAGTGGCCATCGGCGGCGGATCGACCACTGGCCTAGGCAAGGCGATTGCACTGGTTTCGGGCTTGCCCATCATCGCGATCCCGACAACTTATGCAGGCTCCGAGATGACCTCAATCTACGGCATCACCGAGGCCGGCATCAAAAAAACCGGTAAGGACCCGCGGGTGCTACCACGCACAGTGATCTACGACCCAACCCTGAGTATCAGCCTTCCTCTGGCCTCGACAGTTACCAGCGGCATTAACGCCATCGCACATGCCGCCGAGGGCCTTTACGCACAGGACGGGAATCCCATCATGGACCTGATGGCTGAGCAAGGCATTGCGGCTCTGGCACACGCCATACCGGCCATCTACGCTCATGCGTCAGACGTACTGCCATCGCAGGCCTTACTAGAGGCGCGGACGAACGCACTTTATGGCGCATGGCTCTGCGGCACAGTGCTCGGCAACGTGGGCATGGCACTGCATCACAAACTCTGCCATACCCTGGGGGGAAGCTTCAACCTGCCTCATGCAGAATTGCACACCATTATCTTGCCCCATGCATTAGCGTACAACGCG
>JAUYSB010000254.1 GCA_030696525.1 Hydrogenophaga sp.
CAGCGCGGCACCATGCCCGAGGTGGACGTCAAGATCATGATGAACGTGGGCAACCCCCAGCTGGCCTTCGACTTCTGCCAGCTGCCCAACAGCGGCGTCGGCCTGGCCCGTCTGGAGTTCATCATCAACAACAACATTGGCGTGCACCCCAAGGCCATCCTGGACTACCCGCAGATCGACGCCGACTTGAAAAAGGCGGTCGAATCGGTGGCCCGAGGACACGCCTCGCCGCGCGCCTTTTATGTGGACAAGGTGGCCGAAGGTGTGGCCACCATCGCCGCCGCCTTCTGGCCCAAGCCGGTCATCGTGCGCCTGTCGGACTTCAAGTCCAACGAGTACCGCAAACTGGTGGGCGGCAGCCGCTACGAGCCCGAGGAAGAAAACCCCATGCTGGGCTTCCGTGGCGCGGCGCGCTACATCAGCGCCGATTTTGGCGAAGCCTTTGCCATGGAATGCGAGGCCTTGAAGCGCGTGCGCGAAGACATGGGCCTGACCAACGTGCAGGTGATGGTGCCTTTTGTGCGCACCCTGGGCCAGGCCGAACGTGTGGTCAATTTGCTGGCCAAACATGGCCTCAAGCGCGGCGAGAACGATCTCAAGCTCATCATGATGTGCGAGATCCCCAGCAACGCCGTGCTGGCCAAGCAGTTCCTGTCCTACTTCGACGGCTTCTCTATCGGCTCCAACGACCTGACCCAGCTCACCCTGGGCCTGGACCGCGACTCCGGCCTGGAATTGCTGGCGCACGACTTCGACGAACGCGACCCGGCCGTCAAGGCCCTGCTGTCCATGGCCATTGGCGCCTGCAAGGCCGAGGGCAAATACGTCGGCATCTGCGGCCAGGGCCCCAGCGACCACCCCGACTTTGCCCAGTGGCTGCGCGACGAAGGCATCTCGTCGATTTCCCTGAACCCGGATTCGGTGATCGACACCTGGAAGCTGCTGGCGGGTTGAGTTTTTTGCCCCGTTCTTTGTGAGAGAGGCCGCTTCGTGCGGCCTTTTTCTTTTTTGACGCGGACCACGCGAGATCGTGTGACCTGGGTGCCCTGTTCCGCGGCTGTCCCCCGGCCTTCGGCCTCCGCCTTTATGCCGCTGCACAGGGCACCCAGGCCACACGAACAGAGACGAAGTCGGCACGCCACCGTGGGTGCACCCTGGCGTTGGCGAGACGAGGGCGCGGGGTGGCTGGCGCAGCGACATAAAAGAGGAGGGCGCGCAGCGCCCGGGGGACAGTCGCGGAGCCAGCCACCCCGTGCTCTCGTGCCCAGAGAAAGTCCCGCCCCCTGTGGCAAACTCCCCCACTTTCCAGACAGCCAGCGGCCGGCGCACCTGCCGGCTCACCGTTTTTCGACATGCAAAAAATCATCGCGCAGATCGCGCAGGAGATCAAAGTCCAGCCCCGCCAGGTGCTGGCCGCCGTGGAGCTGCTCGACGGTGGGGCCACGGTGCCCTTCATCGCGCGCTACCGCAAGGAGGCCACCGATGGCCTCGACGACATCCAGTTGCGCGAGCTCGAAGCCCGCCTGAGCTACCTGCGCGAACTCGAAGACCGCCGCGAGGCGGTGCTCAAGAGCATCGCGGAGCAGGGCAAGCTGACCCCCGAACTGCGCGCCGCGATTGAAGCAGCGCCCACCAAGCAGGAGCTGGAAGACCTCTACCTGCCCTATAAGCCCAAACGCCGCACCAAGGGCATGATCGCCCGCGAGGCCGGCATTGAGCCGCTGGCCGACAAGCTGTTTGCCGACCCCTCGCTGGACCCGACCGCCGAGGCACAGGCCTTCCTGGTACCGGCCGGCAAGATCGAGGGCGCCGACTTCACGACCGCCGCCGCCGTGCTCGACGGTGTGCGCGACATCCTCTCCGAGCGCTGGGCCGAGGACGCGGTGCTGGTGCAGAAGCTGCGCGAGTGGCTGTGGGCCGAAGGCCTGTTCACCAGCAAACTGGCCGCCGGCAAAAACGAGAACGACCCCGAGATCGCCAAGTTCCGCGATTACTTCGATTACGACGAGCCCATCGGCCGCGTGCCCTCGCACCGGGCGCTGGCCGTGTTCCGTGGCCGCACGTTGGAACTGCTGGACGCCAAGCTGGCACTGCCCGAGGTGCCGGAACCCGGCAAGCCCAGCATCGCGGAAGGCAAGATCGCCCTGCACCTGGGCTGGGGCCCCACGGGCAGGGCGGCCGACGACCTGTTGCGCAAGTGTGTGGCCTGGACCTGGCGCGTCAAGCTCAGCCTGTCCACCGAACGCGACCTGTTCGCCCGCCTGCGCGAAGACGCCGAGAAGGTGGCCATCAAGGTGTTTGCCGACAACCTGCGCGACCTGCTGCTGGCCGCGCCCGCTGGCCCGCGTGTGGTCATGGGCCTGGACCCGGGCATCCGCACCGGCGTCAAGGTGGCGGTGGTCGATGCCACCGGCAAGCTGGTGGACACGTCCACGGTCTACCCGCACGAGCCCCGGCGCGACTGGGATGGCTCGCTGCACACCCTGGCCCGCCTGTGCGACAAACACGGCGTCAACCTGATCGCGATTGGCAACGGCACCGCCAGCCGCGAAACGGACAAGCTGGCCGGCGAGCTGATCAAGCTCATGGCGAAAGTGACCGGCAGCGCAAGCGCAGCCGGGGCCGAGCGGGTGATCGAGAAGGTGGTGGTCAGCGAGGCGGGCGCCTCGGTGTACAGCGCCAGCGAATTCGCCTCGCAGGAAATGCCCGACGTGGATGTGAGCCTGCGCGGCGCGGCCAGCATCGCGCGCCGCCTGCAGGACCCGCTGGCCGAGCTGGTCAAGATCGACCCCAAGAGCATTGGCGTGGGCCAGTACCAGCACGACGTCAACCAGAGCGAACTCGCTCGCACGCTGGAAGCTGTGGTGGAGGACTGCGTGAACGGTGTGGGCGTGGACCTCAACACCGCCAGCGTGCCGCTGCTGTCGCGCGTGTCGGGCTTGAGTGCCAGCGTGGCTAAAGCGGTGGTGCGCTGGCGCGAGGCCAACGGCGCTTTCAAGAGCCGCAAACAGCTGCTGGACGTGAGCGGCCTGGGCGCCAAGACCTTCGAGCTGAGTGCCGGCTTCTTGCGCATACGTGATGGCGACAACCCGCTGGACATGACCGGCGTGCACCCCGAAACCTACCCGGTGGTGCAAGCCATCATCGAAAAAACCGGCAAGCCGGTGGCCGAGCTGATGGGCCGTGCCGACATGCTCAAGACCCTGCGGCCCGAGCTGTTCGCCAACGACAAGTTCGGTGTCATCACGGTCAAGGACATCCTGGGCGAGCTGGAAAAACCCGGCCGCGACCCGCGCCCGGACTTCAAGGTGGCGCGCTTCAACGACGGCGTGGAAGACATCAAGGATTTGGTGGAAGGCATGATCCTGGAAGGCACGGTGAGCAACGTGGCCCAGTTCGGCGCATTCATCGACCTCGGTGTGCACCAGGACGGCCTGGTGCACGTGAGCCAGCTGAGCCACAAGTTCGTCAACGACGCGCGCGAGGTCGTCAAGACCGGCGACATCGTCAAGGTCAAAGTGATGGAGGTGGACGTGGCGCGCAAGCGCATTGGCCTGTCCATGAAGCTGGACGCCGCGCCCGCCCGCAAGGATGGCCCGCGCGACAACCGCTTTGAAGGCGCGGGGCGGGGCCAGCAGGCGCCGCGCGGGCGCGACAGCCAGCCGCAGGGTGGAGCGATGGCTTCGGCATTCGCCAAACTGCAGGGCCTCAAGCGCTGATGACGGGGCGCAGCCGGGCCGGCTGCGCCTATACTGAAACCCCCCTCCAGTCCTCCCCCGACGCCCATGGAACTTCAAGCCCTGCTGGCCAAGTCGAACGCCTTGCCCAGCATTCCCAAGGTCGTGTCAGAAGTGTTGTCCGAGCTGGACGCGGACGACCCCAGCCCGCGCAAGATCGGTGCGCTGGTGGCCACCGACCCGGCGCTGACCGCGCGCATGCTCAAGCTGGCCAACTCGGCTTTTTTCAACGTCACGCGCCAGATCAGCAGCGTGGACGACGCCGTGGGCATCCTGGGCTTTTCGCATGTGCGCACCCTGGTCACGGCGGTGGCGCTGTCCAGCAGCTTCAAGGCCGTGCCTGGTGTCAACCTCGAGCAGTTCTGGCGCTACAGCCTCAACACCGCCAAGGCCTGCCGCGCGCTCGCGCCGGGGCTGCGCCTGCACGATGGCGCTTCGTTCACCGCCGGTCTGGTGCACGCGGTGGGCGATCTGGTGATGCACATCGGCATGCCCGACGTGGTGGCCAAGATCGACTTCAGTGTCGCCCCGCTGGACCTGCACCGCGCCGAGGCCGAACGTGCCCACCTGGGCTACACCTACGCCGACGTGAGCGCCGGGTTTGCCAAGAAGTGGGACTTCCCCGACGCCATCGTGCGCGCCTTGCAGCACCAGCTGCTGCCCTTTGAAGGTGACATCCACGAGCCCATGGCCGGTGTGGTGCACATGGCTTCGTGGCGTGCGCGCTGCCAGGAAATCAACATGGACCGCGAAGGCCTGACCAAGACCTTCCCCGACGTCGTGGCCATGCTGCTGGGCCTGGACCTGGAACAGGTGCTGGACAAGGATCCGGCCGACTGGACCTCGGCCGGCGAGCTGTCGGCCTTCCTGAGCTGAAGCCATGGCAGCGACCGACGCCCGGCTTCAAGCGCTGTTCAAACAACCGCAGGCGCTGCCCTCGGCGCCCGAGGTGGCGGCACGCCTGATCGCCACCTTCGGAGAGGAAGATGTGGACATTGTTGCGGTGGCGCGCGACATCGACCGCGACCCTGTCATGTCGGCCAAGGTGTTGCAGCGGGCCAATTCGGCGTTTTTCCGCCTGCTGCGGCCGGTGTCCACCTCGCGCGATGCGCTGATGGTGCTGGGCCTCAACAAGGTGCGTGCCCTGGTCATCAACACCGCGCTCAACGACTGCTTTCACGCGGTCGGCACGCTCAACCTCGACCGCTACTGGCGCCACAGCCTGGTGGCCGCGACGCTGGCACGCTACATCGCCTACCCGCTGCGCATGGACGAAAACCTGGCCTTCACCGCCGGGCTGTTGCATGGCATCGGCGAGCTGGTGCTGCACGCCGGCCTGCCCGAGGCCATGACCGAGGTGGACCGCGAGTTGGACCTGCTGGACCCGCGCCGGGCCGAGATGGAGCAGCAGGTACTGGGCTTCAGCCACGCCGATGCGGGCGCCGAGCTGGCGCGCCGCTGGCATTTTCCGCAGCGCCTGGTGGACGCGCTCGCGCAGCAGGTGTCGCCGCTGGAAGCGCCGCAACCCGAGCCCCTGGCCGCACTGGTGCACCTGGCGGTGTGGCGGGCCTGCATTTATGGCACGCCGGGCGACGCCGACCGGCTCATCCACACCTACCCCGATGCGCTGGGCCTGGCCATGGGCCTGGACCACGACGTGCTCGTGACCGAAGACGTGCCGCCGCTGCGCGAGCTGGAGGCGTCCTGAGCCGCACACGCGCCCTGCGTCTGTACGCCGGGCCGGGCGCCTTGAAGCACCTGCAGCAGAACGGCTTGTCGCCCGCCGACGTGCGTGCCATCCCGGCCGCCGCCGGTGGGCCCAAAGGCCTGGTGCTCGGGCCGCTGGACCGCTTTCTGTTTGGCGACTGGCTGCCCCAAGCCACGCAGCCGGTCGATCTGATCGGCGCCTCCATTGGCGCGTGGCGCATGGCGACCGCCTGCCTCAACGACCCGGTCGCTGCCTTCGAGCGCCTGAGCCGCGACTACATCGCCCAGCATTACGAACTTCCCCCTGGCCAGAAACGCCCGCACCCCGAACTGATCAGCGAGCGTTTCGGTGGCAGCCTGCAGGCTTTTTATGGTGGGCGGGTGAACGAGGTGCTGCACCACCCGCATTACCGGCTGCACATCGTCACGTCGCGCGGGCGCCACCTCATGCGGCGCGAGGCCGGCTTGCGCGCGCCGCTGGGTTATCTGGGCGCCATGCTCAGCAACGCCGTGCACCGCAAGGCCATGGGCGCGTGGCTGGAGCGGGTCGTGTTTTCCAGCCCGCAGGGCGGGCAGGCCGCTGCCTTGCCGTTTGCCACCCACGACTACCGCACCCGCCACCTGGCCCTGAGCGAGGCCAACTTCATGGACGCGCTGCAGGCCAGCTGCTCCATTCCCTTTGTGCTGCGCGCCGTGCCCCAGATTGCCGGCGCGCCGCCCGGTGCCTACTGGGACGGTGGCATCACCGACTACCACCTGCACCTGGACTACGGCATGCGCCCCGGCATCGTGTTGTACCCGCACTTTCAAAAGCAGGTTGTGCCCGGCTGGCTGGACAAACCCTGGAAGTGGCGCCACCGCGCCAGCCACTTTCTGGACCACATGCTGGTGCTGGCGCCCGACCCCGAATGGGTGCGCCGCCTGCCCAACGGCAAATTGCCCGACCGCAATGATTTCACCACCTACAGCCGCGACCTGCCGGGCCGCATGAAGGCCTGGAACGGCGCCGTGGCGGCCAGCGGGCAACTGGCCGACGAGTTGGCCGAATGGCTGGCGCGGCCTGATCTGGGTCAGGTCTTGCCGCTGTGAACGCGAGCCCACCGGCCACGAGCCGTGTGGGGCCCCGCGGTCAGTAGCCGCCAGCCAGCAAGGCGCCCGCATGGGGCACCACCGCGGGCAGGCCCAGGCGCTTGAGCATCTGGTGCGTTGTGCACACCGCGGCCGAGAGCACCGGCAGCCCGATGCGGTCTTGCACCGGCTGCACCGAGGCCAGCGACGGCATCTGCACGCAGGCCGAAATCACCACCGCATCGCAGTTGGCGGTGTTGAGCCGGCGCGAGATTTCGATCGGCGCGCTCGCGTCCTGGGCACCCACCATCAGGTTGTCCTGGATTTCCAGCGACAGCGCGTCCAGCACCTCGACGCCCTGGTGCTCGATGTAATCCACCACCAGCGCGGTCAGCGGCTTCATGTAGGGCGTGAGCAGGGCGATCTTTTTCGCGCCAATGGTCTTCAGGCCCTCCACCAGGGCGCCGGCGCTGGTGACCACCGGCGTGGGGTGGCCGTTCTCCACCGTGCGCTGGTGCAGCCGGGCCTCGGACGCGCAGTGGTAGCCGCGCCCCATGCTCATGATTGCGACAAGGCAGGCGTAGCCCAGCACGTCCACACAGGCGTCGGACAGCTCCAGCGCGCAGCGGTCGCTGTCGGCGTCCATGCGGACCAGCTCCTCCTTCGTCACATGCTTCATCCGCATGCGCGAGCTGTGGAAAGTGAAGCGCTCGGGCGCTATCCCTTCGCGGGCCCGCAACATGGCCGGTATCTCGGTTTCCATGGTGGTGTTGGAACTGGGCACGATCTGCCCGATGCGGTACACGCGTTTGCTCATGGTGTGCGGGCCGGGCTCAGTCAGCGGTGATGTTGCGCGACTTGATGATCTTGCCCCAGTACTCGGTCTCGCGCGTCACCAGCGCACCCAGCTGCTCGGGCGCCATGTAGCGGATCTCGATGCCCGCCTTGTTGCCGACGTTCTTGGCTTCGGGCGTTTCCAGCGCGCGTTTGACCTGCTCGCTCAGCTGGCTGACCACCGCAGGTGGCGTGCCGGCCGGGGCAAACAGGCCCACCCAGGCCTCGAGGGTGAAACCGTCCAGACCGGCTTCGCTGGTGGTGGGGACGTTGGGCAGGCCCGGGTGCCGCGCCGTACCGGTGACGGCAAACGCCTTGAGCTTGCCCGCCTGCACGTGCTGCATCACCGACGGCGGTGTGGTCATGAAGACCTGCACGTTGCCGGCCAGCACGTCGGCAATGGCTGGCCCCGAGCCTTTGTACGGCACATGGACCATGTTGGTGCCGGTGGTCTGCTCGAACAGCGCCGTGCCCACGTGCGACAGCGACCCGTTGCCCTGCGAGGCGTAGTTGAGCTTGCCCGGGTTGGCCTTGAGGTAGGCGATGAATTCCTTGAGGTTGTTGGCCGGCACCGAGGGGTGTGCGGCGATCACGTTGGTGGCGGCCGTCAGCAGGGCCACCGGCACCAGGTCTTTCTGGGCCCAGGGCAGCTTGGGGAACATGGCCGGGTTGCCCACGTGGTAGGCCGAGTACGAAATCAGCAGCGTGTGGCCGTCCTTGGGCGCATTGGCCACCATCTGGTAGGCGATGTTGCCGCTGGCGCCGCCGCGGTTGTCCACCACCACCGACTGGCCGATCAGGCGGCCCAGCGGCTCGCTGACCAGCCGTGCCGAGGTGTCCACCACGCCACCGGGCGGGTTGGGCACGATGAGGGTGATGGGCTTGGTCGGGAAGGTCTGGGCCTGCGCGCCCAGGGCCAGCAGGCCCAGGGTGGAAGCGCAGACAAGGCGGCGGATGGGGTTCATGGGCTGTCTCCTGTGGTGGTTGTGAGCGGCGATTGTGGGCGCCTGCGCGCGGCGCTGTCTTTCGAAAGGTATTAACATTTCCTCAACTTTTGATTGAGGCTGCTGTGCCACCCATCAACCTGAACCGATTCGACCTGGCCACGCTGCGGCTTTTTGTCCGCGTGGTCGATGCCGGCAGCCTCACCGCCGGCGCGCAGGCGTTCGGCATCAGCCTGGCAGCGGCGAGCAAACGCATTGCGGAGCTTGAGGCCCATGTGGGCCTGACGCTGCTGTTGCGCGGCCAGCGCGGCGTCACACCCACCGCCGCAGGGCAGACGTTGCAGCGCCATGCGGTGGAGCTGGTGGCGGGCCTGGAGCAGCTGGCCATGGCCCTGGGCGACTTCCACCAGGGTGTGGGCGGCCACCTGCGCCTGTGGGCCAACCCGTCGGCCTTCAACGGCTTTCTGCCGCCCCTGCTGGGCGCCTACGCCGAGGCCTATCCCGGCGTCAAGATCGATCTGGAAGATGCCCTCAGCGAAGACGCCGTGCGCGCGCTGGTCAGCGGCGCGGCCGAGCTGGCGGTGATCGGCGAGGGCATCGCCACCGGCACACTGGAAACCTTTGTCTGCCACATCGATGAACTGGTGCTGCTGTGCCCCGCCGCCCACCCGCTGGCGGCGCAGCCCACGGTGGCCTTCGAGCAGGCCCTGCGGCACGATTTCGTCACCTTGCCCCGCGCCACCTCGCTGACGCGGCAGATCAGTGCCGCCGCCGAAGCCATCGGGCACAGCGTCCAGGTGCGGGCGCAGTCCCGCAGCTTCGATGCCATGTGCCGCATGGTGGCCGCCGGCATGGGCGTGTGCATCCTGCCCCGCACGGCGGCCGAGCCGCTGGCCAGTGCGCTGGGGCTGTCGCTCGCCCAGCTCACGGGTGTGCGCACCGAGCGCCGCCTGCTGATGGCCCTGCGCCAGCGCCACAGCCTGTCGCCGGCCGCGCGTGCGCTGGTTGACATGGTGGCGCCGCGCTGAGCGGCAGGGATAATTGGGGTCATGGATGCCTTTCTGACCGCCGCCCTCTACAAGTTTGTCGATCTGCCCGACTTCGTCGCCCGACGCGAGCCCCTGCAACAGTGCTGCGAGCACAACGCCGTCAAAGGCACGTTGCTGCTGGCGCGTGAGGGCGTCAACGGCACCATCGCCGGGCCCGAGGCCGGTGTGCGCGCCGTGCTGGCCCACCTGCGCGCCATCCCCGGGCTGGAAAGCCTGCAGCACAAGGAAGCCTGGTCGAACAAGCCGCCGTTCTTGCGCATGAAGGTGCGGCTGAAAAAAGAAATTGTCACCCTGCGCGTGCCCGAACTCGACCCCAACAAGACCGTGGGCCAGTACGTCAAGCCGCAGGACTGGAACGCCTTGCTGGCCGACCCCGACGTGGTGCTGATCGACACACGCAACGACTACGAGGTCAAGATCGGCACGTTCAAGGGCGCCATCAACCCCGACATCAAGACCTTCACCGAACTGCCGGCCTGGATAGACGCGCAACCCGCGCTGCAGGGCACCAAAAAACCCAAGGTGGCCATGTTCTGTACCGGCGGCATACGCTGCGAAAAGTCCACCGCGCTCATGAAGATGAAGGGTTTCGACGAGGTCTACCACCTTGAAGGCGGCATCCTCAAGTACCTCGAAGAAGTGCCGGCCGAGCACAGCACCTGGGAGGGTGAGTGTTTTGTGTTCGACGAGCGCGTGAGCGTGGGCCATGGCCTGCAACCCGGGCCGTACGAGCTGTGCCGCTCCTGCCGCTGGCCACTGGGCCCAGACGACAAAGCCTCACCCCACTACGTCAAAGGCGTGAGTTGCCCACATTGTGTTGATCAGCGCAGCGAAGAAGAAAAAGCCCGCCTCGCCGAGCGCCAGCGCCAGGTGGAGCTGGCGATGGCGCGGGGCGAACGGCACGTGGGGGCGCACCGGCGCTGACGCGCCACAGGGGTTCACGCTGTCTTGCAGGCATCGTTCTTTCGAGCCACCCCGCCAGGCAGCCAGCGCCTGCGGCGAGCCCACCAGATCAGCGCGGCGACAAGTGCAGCGCCCAGCGCCGCCGCGCCGCCGCCTGAGGACACCAGGCGTTCAAGCATGGCCTCAGGTGCTTCCGCGCGGCCTCTTGAATCCTCCTCCACCAGCACTGGCGACGCTGAGCCCCTGACGTTCACCTGCTCGAGTCCCTTGAGCTTGAAGTCGGTGCTCTGAATCAAGGCGGCGAGATCCATCTGGGCAACTGGCTCGAACGCCGGCGCCCCCCCACCGTACGCCATGGCCCCATCGCCCGCGCGCCATACCGGATCGAGGGCGTTCGAGCTGACCACAAGCGGGTCTGTGGCGCGCTCTGCTGCCGGGAAGAACACGACTCTGGACACCTGCATCGGTGGGATGGGCGCAGGCGCGGGGGGAACCGGCGCGGTCGGCGCAGGTGGTTGTGAAGGTGATGGTTGTTCAGGAGCCGGTGCCGGAGCCAGTGACGGCGGCGGCGGCGGTTCAGGCGCCGGAGGTGGCGGCGGCGGTGGTGGTTCAGGCGCCGGAGGTGGCGCCGGAGGAGGTGGTGGTGGTTCGGGTGCCGGAGGTGGTGGAGGTGGCGCTGGTTCAGGCGCCGGAGGTGGTGGAGGTGGTGGTGGTTCAGGCGCTGGTGGTGGCGGCGGCGGCGGGGTGATCGCAGCATCCACCGCCACCACGAAGTTTTGTGTCGCGGCGAGACTGCCATCCGACACCTGCAGCAGCACGCTGTGGTGGCCCGCGTCACCTGTTGCCGGCATTCCAGACAGCGTGGCGGTGTGATCGCCGTTGTCGATGAGGTTGAGCCACGCAGGCAGCGTGTTGGCCGTCACGTAAAGGGTGGCGCCGGCATCGGGGTCGCTGATGCTGATGGTGTAGCTGTACACGCTTCCCTCAGCCGCCGCCGTCGTGGGTGTGCTGGTGAAGCTCGGCGCCTCGTTGACGTTGGCCACCGCGACCAACAGCGCTTGGGAATCCGTGCCCCCGTTGCCATCGGCGACCTGAACCGTCACCTCATAGACACCGTCCTGGTCGCTGTCGGCAGGCGTCTCGTGATCGGGCGCAACATTGAAGCTGAGCTGGCCGGTGCTGGTGTCGATGACGAAGTGTCCCGCATCCAGCCCCCCGTTCAGCGTGAACACCAGCGTGTCGCCGTCCGGATCGGTTGCGGTCACTGTGGTCACGGCCGTGGTGTTTTCATCGACAGCACGGCTTGTGTTTGCGCCACCGCCATCCGACGTGATGGTCGGCGCGTTGTTCGTATTGCCGACCGTGATGGTGAAGCTGTCTGTGACGCTCAGGCCGCCACTGTCGGTGGCGGTCACGTCCACGCTGAAGCTGCCGACATCACCGTTGGCCGGCGTGCCGCTGAAACTGTGGGTGGCCGGATCGAAGCTGAGCCAGGCGGGCAGGGCCGAGGTCGAGTAGGTCAGCGTGTCGCCCTCATCCACGTCGGCGAAGGCGTTGGCGTCGAAGGTGAAGGCAAAAGCAGCGCCTTCCATCGCCGCCTGGTCGGCCAACGGATGGACGAGCACAGGCGCTTCGTTGAGATCGGTCACGGTCACTGCGATTGCCTGCGTGTCGCTGCCCCCCGTGCCATCCGAGACCAACACGGTCACTTCGTAGACGTTGTTGCTGTCGGCATCGGTCGGCGCCTCAAAGTCGGGCGCGGCGTTGAACGAGAGCACGCCGGTGGCGCTGTGGATGCTGAAGTGGGCCTGGTCGGCGCCACCGCCAAGGCTGTAGCTCAGGGTCTGTGTGGGCACATCGGTGTCGGTTGCGGTGACGGTGGTGACCGCGGCCGTGTTTTCCGCAACGTTCAGTGCCGCCGTGTCAGCGCTGCCATCGATGGTGATGGCGGGCGCCGTGTTGGCAATCAAGGCAGCCGAAAATTCCGAGGTGTCGGAGAAGCTGCCGTAGCCCGCCACACTGCGGGTGGCGGTGGCCGTGACGGCGTGACCGGCGGGCACGGTTGCAGCCAGGGTGGTGCTGAAGCTGGCGTCGCCCGCGCCGTCGGTCAAGACGTTGACGTGCCCGAGATACACCTGGCCCTCACCGTGCCCGGCCGGGCCGGCCGACGGGCTGGCGAACAGCTCGATGCGGAAATGGCTGTTGGCGGTGCTGTTGAGCGTGCCGGCGATAGTGATGTTGCCGCCGGCGGGCTCGGCCACGGTCAACACCGGGAAGTTCTGCAGCTCGTTGGCGCCGCTGTCGCCGTCGCCAGCGTCGTTGTCGGTGACGCCGTCGGCGCCAAGGTCGATGCCCAGGCCGCTGGTGCCGGCCACGGTGCCGTAGATCTGGTTGCCCAGCAGGGCGTTGCCACTGCCGCCTGTGACGGCAATGCCGTCGTGGGTGCTGCCGGCCTGGTTGCTGTTCGCCACGATGTTGCCTTGGCCCGCCGTGGTGCCGCCCACGAGCGTGTTGCTGCCGGCCACCGCAATGCCGGACCACTGGCTGCCCCAGTTGAGCGTGCCACTCAGGTCGGTGCCGATGCGGTTGCCCTGGACGACGGTGCCGCTGGCGCCCGCGCCAATTCTGATGCCGTCGGTGCCGGCACCCGCAATCCAGTTGTCGAGGATGGTGGTGTTGTTGCCGCTGCTGAGCAGCACGCCGGTGTAGATGCCGGACAGCAGCTGGCCATCGGCCGAGACGCCGATGCGGTTGCCCTGGATGACGCTGCCGCTGCCGGCGTTGATCAGGACGATCGCTCGCGCGGTGCTGGACGCGCTGGAGAAGACGTTGCCGGCATTGACGGCGGCGCCTCCAATTGTGTTGTTGTCGCCGCTGTTGAACAGGGCAATGCCAATGAAGTCCGCGCCAACACCGGTGTTGCCCGTTGCATCGGTGCCGATGTAGTTGCCGCTGACATGGTTGCCGAAGGCGCCCGCGCCCGACACGAAGATGCCGTAGTTGGCGTTGTTGCAGGCGATCACATTGCGGTCTGCCGCTGTGGTGCCGCCGATGGTGGTGTTGTCGCCGAGGATGCGCAAGCCGTACGACAAGATCGCGCCTCCGCCATCAAAGTTGCCGTTGGTGTCGAGCGCGCCCAGGTAGTTGCCGGCAATGGTGTTGCCCGACGAACCGCTCTCGATCAGGATGCTGGCGCCGGCGGCGAAATTGTTGATCAGCAGACCGCGCACGGTGGAGCCATCGGCCGTGGCGCCGAGTATCAAGCCGTCACCGGTGAGCCCGTTGCCGTCGAGCACGATGGCGGGCCGGTTGCCGTTGGCGGCAAAGCTGTCGTCGGTGCTGGCGTCGAGTGTGACCGTGCCGGTGAGGGTGGGCAGCACCGAGGCCAGCGTGATGGTGTGTGTGCCGGTGCCGGCGATGTTGAAGTCGATGACATCGGCGCCCGCGCTGGCGTTCGCGTCCTGTATGGCCTGGCGCAGCGATCCGGCGCCGCTGTCGTTGGTGTTGGTCACGGTGTAGGTGGCCAGCACACCCTGCCAGCTGGTGCTGCGCCAGGGGTTGTTGAGGCTGGGCGCCTCGATCCAGCCGGTCTGGTACTCCAGCACCCAGTCGCCACCCTGCGCCGGGTTGCCGGTGAGGTCGTCGCTGGCCGCCACATCGGCCCCGGTCAGCGCCGCCAGTGCATCGATGAAGCGCTCGCCTTCCGCGCCTTCGGCCACCTCGCAGCCGTAGACCACGATGTCGCCATCGCGGCCCAGCGCCGAGCCCCACGAGGCCAGCTCGGGCGCGCGCGTGAGCAAGGTGTTGCTGTCGAGGCGGCTGTTGCCCAGCGCGATGGCGCCCGGTTCGCCGTGCGACAAGAGGTGGATGGCAGCGATGTCGTGGCGCCCGGCCAGCGTGTCGGTGATGCGCTCGATGCCGTCCTCGTCTGCATCGATCAACACCACCTCCACCGGCCGCTGCGCCTCGGCCGTGAAGTCGGCGACCAGGATCTCATAGCCCTCGACCCGGGTGTCGACGAACAGCAGTTCGGTCACAGGCGCTGCCGTGGCGGGGCTGGTCAGCAGCTGTTGTTCGCTGCCCATTGCTGCCGCACCTGCCATGGGCAACAGGTCGGCCGAATAGAGGATGCGCGCTTCCAGCGTCTCGATGGCGGGCGCGGCAAAGTGTTGGCGTGCCATGGCGGTCAGCGTTTTTGGGTGGAGGCGAGGGCGGGCGCAGGTGCAGCGGTGAATTCGACCTTGCAGCGCAACCCGGCGGGTATGTGGTGGCCTGGGTTGGGCAGGCTCAGCCGCACGCGGAAGGTGTTGCTGGCGGCATCGACCACCCGGTCCACCTGCGTCACGGTGGCGGTTTGTGCCTGAACGGACGCCAACTCCGGAATCACGCTGGCGCTGCGCCCCGCCACGATGCTGCCGAACAGGCTGACCGGCACCACGGTTTCCACCCGCAGCGGGTCGATCTTGACCAGGCGGAACACCGGCTTTTCCTCCATGCGCTCACCCACCGACAGGTAGCGTTCGGTGACGATGCCATCAAAGGGGCTGCGCAGCTGGCGCAGGCCCAGCTGGGCTTCGGCCATGCCGCGCTCCTTGTCCAGGATCTGGAGCTGCTCCCTGGCCAGCGCCACCTTTTGTGCCGCCAGCTTGAGGTCGTTGCTGGCTTCGTCCAGCGCGTGTTGCGACAGAAAGTTTTTCGCCACGAGGTCTTGCGCGCGCTGGAATTTCTGCTCGGCAAACTGGCGGTTGGACAGCGTGGCCTGCAGCTCCGCATCGGCGGCCGAACGGCTGCGCGCCACCTCGGCGGCGGCACGTTCCACGTCGGCCCGCAGCACCGCGAGCACCTGGCCTTTTTTCACCTGATCACCCCGGTCAACCAGCAGCTTTTCGACGATGCCCGTGACCGGGCTGCCCAGGCTGGTGGTTTCCTGGGGTTCGATCAGGCAGCCCAGCGGCTGCGTGCTGGGCGCAGCGTTGGCGCCTGCCGCCGCAGTGGCCAGTGCCAGCAGGCAGGCGGTGTGGATGAAAGACCCGCGGGCGGGCGGGTTGGTGTGGCGTGTGTTCATGGTCACTCTCCTTGGCCTCGAAAAGACAGTCCTTGTTCCCATGCGAGGTCCGCCTGCAGCAGGCGGCGGCGCTCGGTGCGGTCATGGTGGGCGCGCCGGCTTTGTTGCCAGGCCAGCGCGGCACGCATCAGCCACTGCAGCCCGGGCTGCCACAGCGGGGTGCCCAAGGGGCGGGCACGCGCCAGCTGTGCCACCAAGCGCAGAACGGGGCTGCTGCCTGCGGGCAGCGCCAGCCAGGTTTCGGTGCTGCCTGGGTCGCCCTGGCGCGCGCAGCGGCCCTGCAATTGCCGGTCGAGCCGGCGCGATGTGTTGTGCTGGCAGCACAGCACGTGCAGGCCACCGGCGGCGGCCACGCCCGGGCCCAGCACGATGTCGGTGCCGCGCCCCGCCATGTGGGTGGTGACGGTGACCTGGCCCGCCTGGCCGGCGCGCGCCACCCGCTCGGCCTCATCGTGGTCGTGGCGGGCGTTGAGCACCTGGTGCGCGATGCCCGCGGCACGCAGCTGCGCCGACAAGGCCTCGGATTCGGCCACCGAGCCGGTGCCCACCAGCACCGGCCGCCCGCTGGCCTGGAGGGCGCGCACACGCTCGGTCACGGCTGCCCACAGGCTGGGCGCGTTGGGGTACAGGCGCGTGGGCAGGTGCTTGCGGACCGAGGGCGTGCGCAGCGGCACGCGCACGACCTGCAGGCGGTAGATCTCGCGCAGTTCGGCGCGGGCGTCGGTCAGGGTGCCGCTCATGCCGCCCAGGCGCAGGTAGCGCGGGAAAAAGCGCTGGTAGCTGATCTGTGCCACGGTGCGTGTGGCCGGGCTGGGCTTGCAGCCTTCCTTGATCTCGATCAGCGTGTGCAGGCCGCGCGCCCACACCCGGCCCGGTGCGCCGCGTCCTGTCGTGGCGTCGATGATGTCCACCTGGCCGGCGCGGACCAGGTAGTGCTGGTCGCGGTGGTGCGTGTGGCGGGCCTGCAGCGCCAGGCTGACCGCGTCTTCGCGCAGCCGCGTCGAGCGCCAGCGCCCGCCCAGCGGCGCACACAGCGCCTGCAGCCGCTCGCGTCCGGCGTCGGTCAGGCGCGGCGGGTCGTCGTCGGGGGCGATGTGAAAGTCGCTGCCCTCACACAACTGACCACCCGTGACATAGGCCTGCCAGAGGAAGGCGTGGCTGGCGGGATAGTCCACCTGCCGTGACAGCACCAGCGGCGTGCGCGCCTCGTCGATGAGCAGGCTGTCGGCCTCGTCGACAACCGCCATGCACAGGCCGCGCAGCAGCGCCGGTGAGCCGTCGTGCCCGAGCGCCAGCGCGCGTCGCGCCATGTCTTGTCGTGCCGCGCCGGGGCGAATGCTGTCGCGCAGGTAGTCGAACACCAGCTGCTTCGCCGTCACATAGGTGATGTCGCAAGCGTAGGCGGCGCGGCGCTGCGGTTCGTCCATGCCCTGCGTGACGGCGCCCAGGCTCAAGCCAAGCAGGGCGCACACAGGGGCCAGGCGCTCGGCGTCGCGCGCCACCAGGTGGTCGTTGGCGGTGAGCACGTGCACCGGCATACCCGCCAGGCCGCCGGTGGCCGCGGCCAGCAGCGCGGCCAGGGTCTTGCCTTCGCCGGTGGCCATTTCCGCCAGACGGTTGTCCAGGATGACCGCAGCCGCAAACAGCTGCGTGCGGTAGAGCGCCAGGCCCAGCGTGCGGCGCACCGCCTCACTGATGGCCGCGAGCGCTTCGGCAATGTGCGCCTCTGTCAGACCGTCATAGCTCAGGCGGGCGCGCAGCCGGGTCAGTTCGGCCGAAAAAGCCGCTGGCGTCAGCGCGCGCCAGCGCGGCAAGGCGCCCTCGGCTGCGTTGGCCTGCCGGTGGTACCGCCTCGCGCCCAGGCGCCAGTGCACCAGCGGGTCGGCCTGCGTCCGTTCGGGGTAACTTCCCCAGACGACGCCGGGGGCCGGTGTGGTGATCATGCTTCAGCCTCCGGGTTTGAAACTTTGCAGGAACAGCTGCTGCAACTGGCGTCCCCACTGCAGCGCGAGCGGTGTGGCGCTGTGTTCGAAGCGCACCCACACACGGCCACCGATGCGTTCTGCCTGCGTGCCAGGCAGCGTCAGATCGACCAGAAACACCGGCTCGCGCGTGCGCAGGTGCTGCGGGTCGGTGGGGTCCACCACGTGGGGACCGCCGGAGCGGTCTGCGAGCGCGGCGCTGGGCAGGCGCTGGCTGGCCGCTGTGGTGGTCTCCGTGTGTTGCGCCGTCCAACGCACACCAGGCGCCTCCGCCGGCCGCACGGTGATGGCGCGGGTGTCGGCCTGGAGCAGCGCGGCGGCGTGTTCGCTCACCGCCACCCGCACCGTGGGCGTGCCACCGCCGACCACATGCCCGAGCACCTCGCCTTTGGCCACAAAGCTGCCCTCGCGGTCGGCCTGGTGCGGCAGGCTCAGGCGGCCCGCCACGCCGGCGCGCACGTCGAGCTGCACGAGGCGCTGTTCGACTTCGGCCAGGTCGAGGCGCAGGCGTTGCAGCTGGGCGTCGATGTCGGCCGCGCCGACCGGGTTGCTCAGCATCAGCCGGTGCTGCTCGGTCTCCAGCTGAACGATGTCGCTCTCGATGCGACTGGCCTCGACCAGCAAGGCGGGATCGGACAACACCGCCACGCGTTGACCGGTTGCCACCAGGTCGCCGTCGCGTGCGGTGAAGGCGGTGACGAAGCCGCCGCTCTCGGCGCGCGTCTGCGCCTGCTCCGGCAGCCAGACCACGCCTTGCGCCACCGTGGCAAACGGCCATGGCACCACGCCAAGGCACAGCCCCAGCGCGCACACCCAGGCCGCCAGCGCCTGATGGGCGCGGCGCCGCTGGGGGGGCAGAGCAGGGCTGTGGCGCAGGGCGCGCCACAGGCTCAGCGCCGGTGTGACGATCAGCGACCACGCCGAATACAGCGCCACCAGCACCGCCGCCGGGGGCGACCACCCACCCACCCAGCCCACGATCAACAGGGACAGCGCCGCACGGTAGGCCCACGACAGCGGGGCGTAGCCGATCAGCCAGGCGCGCTCGCCACGCCCGCAGTGCGGCGCGGGTGTGTGCCGCAGGCGCAGGGCGTGGCGCAGCAGCAGGTGGCGCCAGAACTGGCTGCTGCGCGCATGGAGGTTGGGCACTTCGATCGCATCCGACAGCATGTGGTAGCCATCAAAACGCAGCAGCGGGTTGCCGTTGAAGGCCAGGGTGGAGACACCGCCGATGGTGGCGACGATGAGCGCCAGGTCGCGCACGGTGCCGGGCTGCACCTGCGTCCACAGCAGCACGGCCAGCGCGGCCAGCGCGAGTTCGGCCAGGATGCCGGCGGCGCTGACGGTGAAGCGCCGGTGTGCTTCGCGAAAGGCCGAGGCCGCCGAGGCATCGACAAACGGAACAGGCGTCAGCATCAGCAGGGTGATGCCCGCCTGAGGCACCTCGCCGCCCCAGCGGCGCAGTGCCAGGCCGTGGGCCAGTTCGTGGATGGCCTTGACCACCGGGAAGGCCAGCCAGGCCAGCAGCAGCCCCTGTGGCGTGAGCAGCCAGCTGCCCGCGTGGGCTTTGAGCGCCGCCCAGTGGACGCCTGCGGCCAGCGCTGCCGCCAGCACCAGCAGGCACCAGGCGGCCAGCATGCGCGGGTTGAACAGGGCCGGCGCCAGCGCATCGAAACGCTGCATGAACGCGTTCGGGTTGAAGACGAACAGCCGCAACGACAAGGGGTTGATGCCCTGCAGCCGGCGGCGGCGTTGTTCCGTGGCCTGGTCGCGAAACAGCTGCTCGACGTCGGGCGGCAGCTCGCACTGCAGCAGGCCGAGCTGGTGGAGCTGGATCAGCAAGGCGATGAGCTCGTCCTGTGTGGGCAGCTGGTCGGGGTCGGCATCGAGCAGGCCGTCCCAGATGGCCTGCACGCTGCGCTGGCCGTTGCAGCGGCCAATGAACGCGTAGGCTGGGGCATTGAGCCGGTGCAGGCGGCCGCGCAAACCGTCTTCCAGCAGGTGCGAGGTCTCGCCGCGGTAGCACTGGCGCCGCACCCGCACGTGGCCGCGCAGCCGCGGATGCAGCTCGGCCACGCGGTACCACTGGGGGCTGGTGGTGGGTGCCAACATGTCAGATGCCCCACCAGGCCCAGGCCTTGAGGGCCAGCCATTCGACGGCCCGGTGCGTCCAGCGCCACAGCAGCGGCTGCGGCGGCGAGCCGATGCGCGCCACGCCTTTGAGCCCGGGTTTGAGGGTGTCGGGCGGCGCGACCATCACCGCTTCCACCTCGAACACATTGCCGCCTTCCACCGCCGTGGCCATGGGCGTGATGCGTTTGACCGTGATGGCCAGCACGTCCCAGGGCAGGGCCGACAGGGCGAGTTCGCCGGTCTGCCCGGGCCACACGCCCGCGATGTCGCGCTCGTCCACCTCGACGATGACGCGGAACTGGTCCACCGGCGCCAGCGTGAGCAGCGCCTCACCACGCTGCACCGGCGCCCCCAGCGACTGGCTCAGATCGCCGTGGATGACGATGCCGGCGAACGGCGCCTCGATCCGCGCGCGGCCGAGCTGCTGCTCAATCAGCGCGATCTGCGCGCGGGCTTCGTCGGCCTTGGCCTGGTTGATGACCAGCTGCGCGCGGTCGGCGCGGGCCAGCGCGGCGGCGTAGGCGTTGTCGTGCTGGGCCAGCTCGCTTTGCCACTTGCGCTTGTCGATCAGCAGCACCTGGTCGGCCATCTCGACCAGCAACTGGCCGGCCGCGACACGGTCGCCCGGGCGCACCAGCGCCTGCTGGATGAAACCGTCCGCTGGCGCCACCAGGCTGCGCTGTGTGGCGCCTTCGATGCGCGCCTGGCCGCCGATGTGGTCGGGCACCGGTATGAACAAAAGTGCCAGCAAGGCCAGCACGCACGCCCCCCAGACCCAGCGCCTGCGCGACTGGCCAGGCGCGCGCCACCAGGCCGCCAGCCCCTGGCGCAGCCGCTGCGGCCACGGCAGCTCGTTGCGCCGCATCAGATCGAGCACCGGCGCCAGCAAACTGATCAGGTGTTCACACTGCTGCGTCTGTTGCGCGTCGAACAGCTGCGGGTCTTGAAACTCGAACAGCAACGCGCCGACGATCTCGCGCTGCACGACCAGGGGCATGGAACACAGGCCACCGCCCTGGCGGCGCCACAGCGCCTGGTGGGCCAGTTCGATGCGGGGCGGCGTGCCCGGCAGCGGCGGGCAGCGCAGCGTGGTTTGCTGGTCAATCGCCTCGTCCATCGCCGCGCCCAGCTCGCTCAGCAGCTCGGCGTCGCCGCTGGGGCTGCCGCCATGCGAGATGGCCACCACGCGGCAGAAGCCCTTGTCCAAGCGGCCCACCGACACCCGCTCGCAGCCCAGCATGCTGGCCAGTGTGGAAGCCAGGGCGGTGGCGGCAGGCAGCCACTGGCGCTGCGCCAGCAGCGTGGCCAGCAGCGTCAAAACCATCTGCGGGCCCAGCTCGGCCGGCGCAGCGCGCATCCGCTTGGGTGTGATCGCGTCCATGGGCGGCAAGCCTCTGGAAACCGGCGATCAATGGCCAGGCGCGCTGACCAACCATGCTTGCGGGCGTGTGCCTCGGGCGCATGCAAAGCCCCAGCCGCGTTGTTGCCGTGTGCTCATAGCGTGGCCATCGCTGATGGCCCCTCCCTGTTGTTCATCGCTGCCTGATTGCAAAAGAGCGTCAAAACAGACCGCTCAGACGCCATCAGAACTGATAAATAAAAAATTTGCCAAAATCGTTAAAAACTATTTAGCGCATTTTCAACAGTTGTCGGTCGCCGGCCCAGGCGCGCACCTTGCCAAGGCCGTCCCGGGTCAGTTCAAGCGCCCGACCACAGGTCTTGCGCCTTGGCAAAAGCCGCCCGGCCCACCTTTTCGCCCAGGTCCAGGCCGGCCACGTTGCCCTCGTAAAAGTGGATGCCGCCGTACAGGCGGGACTCGCCAGCTTCCAGCGCGGCGGCCGTGAAGGTGGGCCAGTGCAGCACGATGCCGCTCACGGCTTCGGTCGGGTCGGCTTTGAGGGGCGTGTCCTGCCGGTAGAAAAAGCCGAAGGTGTCGCTGCCTGTGAAGCTTTTGAGCACGGTGGCCGCGGCCATGGAAAAGCCGCTGTGCCCCGACGTGAATTCGGCAAACGGCGGCGTGGGAAAGGTGGGCACCTGAAAAGGCGTCCAGGCTTCGCCCAGGATCTCGCGCGAGCCCTGGCCGGGGCCGCCCCAGGCCACAATGCGCTTGCCGCGGAACAGGTGCCGAATGGCGGTGACAGGGCGCACATAGTCGAATGCCACTTTGGCGTCCCAGGTGGCAATGCTGGCGTCGAACACCGCATTCGTCAGCGCGAAAAACAATTTCACACTTTGATCGAGGTTCATCTGATCGCGCTCTGCCACATAAGCCGCGAATTCGGTCCAGTGCCCCGGCGGCAGTTCCGAATTCGGCCCGTCAGCCCAATATTCAGCCACCACTTTTTGGGTTGGGGTGAGATGCGCCTGGATGTCGATCACATGTTTGGCCTGATCCAGAAAGCCTTGGCTCAGCGGCGATTGCGGCGGCGTGGTGGGCCGGAACTGGCTGCCGCTGGTCAGCGCAAAAGGTTTGACCTGTTTCCAGTGCGGGCAGATGAAGCGGGGCGTCTTGGCCTCGTGGCCGGCGTTCAGATAGGTGAGTTCCTGCCAGCTGCCGGGCAGGTCGATCGCGTCCACCGCGGCCGGCATGGGCAGCGGCATGGGGCGGTTTTGGGGTGCGTAGCCGGTGGTGTCAGCATAGCGGTTGGCCTGGTTGGCGTTGTCGTTGTGGCGGTAGGCCAGCACATCGTCGGCCGCCTGGTTGCCCACATCCACCGGCGCCGGTGTGGGGCCGCCCACCACGATGCCGTCCTTGGCCAGTTGGCGGGCCAGCATCAGTTCGTAGTCGGCCCGGAACGGCGGCTGGTAGATCTCGGGCGGAAACTGGTCGATCAGGCAACGGTAGGCGGCCTGGCTGATGGCCTTGCTGCGGTTGGCCGGCGTGTGTTGTGCCGCCGGTTTGCGCGGTGTGCTGCGGTGCAGGGGTTTGGCCACGGCGTCGTAGGCCGACCAGGCGTCGAACATGGCGGTGTGGACGATGGCGATGGAGCGCGCCACCTGCGGCGGGCCGCCGCGGTCGCGGTCGGGGCTGGTGGCCGGGAGGCGGCCCAGTGCGCGGATGGCATCCAGAAGAATGTTGTTCCATTCAATGATCAGATTCATGTCGAACTCCCTGGGTGGTTGGGTGGTGAATGGCCCGGACGGGCGGTGCTGGCGGTCAACGGAATGCCGGCTTGTTGGCACCGGTCTTGGAATGCGAAAACACTTCGAGAACGCAAAAAGGCCAAATTGTCTTTAATTGACAATTTGGCCTTTTTGGATGGGCATTTTTGTGGGGTTGTCGGAACGGGTGTGTAAAAGTTTATCTCTGGTTTTAAAAATTAAATAATCAATTATTTAATCGTGTCAATTGTCATTTGTCAATTGATCGGACGTGCACGCCGTCGGCGTGCTGCGGCAAGCGGGTTGATGCGGCCCGCTCACATGGCCTGGGCCAGCATGTCGCGGTATTCGTCCGCGCTCGCCAGGCGCGGGTTGGTTTTGTGGCAGTGGTCGGCCTGGGCGCCGGTGATGACTTTGTCGAAAAGGTCCTCGGTCACACCCATGGCGCGCAGGCCCGAGGGCAGGCCCAGGCGGGCGTTCATGTCGGTGATGGCGGCCGGGATGTCGCTGCCCGAGCGCAGGCCCATGGCCTGCGCCATGCGGTTGAGGCGGTCTTCTTTTTGCACCGTTTCGGCGGCGGCATTGAAGCGCACCACGGCCGGCAAAAACATGGCGTTCAAGGTGCCGTGGTGCAGGCGCGGGTTGACGCCGCCCAGGCTGTGGCTGAGCGAGTGCACGCAGCCCAGCCCCTTTTGAAAGGCCATGGCGCCGTGCATGCTGGACACCATCATGTTCATGCGGGCCTCGCGGTTGCTGCCGTCGCGTGTGGCGGCCTCGATGTGGGCCCAGCCTCGGCGCAGGCCTTCGAGCGCGATGCCGTCGGCCGGCGGGTTGAAGGCCGGCGCCATGAAGGTTTCCATGTTGTGGGCGATGGCGTCCATGCCGGTGGCCGCGGTCAGCATTGGCGGCAGCCCCAGGGTGAGTTCGGGGTCGAGCAGGGCGGTTTTGGGCACCAGGTGCCAGCTGTGGAAACCCAGCTTGCGGCCGTCGTCCACGATGAGGATGGCGCCGCGCGCGACCTCGCTGCCGGTGCCGGCGGTGGTGGGCACGGCGATCAGCGGCGGCACGCGGTCGGTGATCTTGGGCGAACCGCCTTCGATGGTGGCGTAGGTCTTGAGCGGGCCGTCGTGCGCCACGGCGATGGCCACACCTTTGGCGCAGTCGATGGCGCTGCCGCCGCCGAGGGCGATCAGGCCGTCGCACTGGTGGGCACGGTACACATCGGCCGCGGCGCGTACGGCGGCTTCGGTGGGGTTGGACGGCGTCTGGTCGAACACGGCGGTGGGCAGGCCGGGCAGGGCTTCCAGCGCCTTGTGCAGGATGCCCACGGCCTTGACGCCGGCATCGGTCACGATCAACGGGCGGGTGATGCCGGTGCGCTCGCACTCGGCCGCCAGCAGCCGGATGGCGCCGAAATCGATCTGGATGTTGGTGATGTAGAGGATGTTGGCCATGGTTGTCTCCAGTGAATTTGCCCCTGACTATACGACCGGCAAGGGACGCAAAATGACCACCGCGCGACAGCTAACATCCGGGGCATGAACCACCCGCACAACCCCCGCGCGCTGCTCACGGCGCAGATGCGCGGCGTGATCGACCGCATGGCGCGCCTGGGCAACACGCCCATGCACGCGCTGACCCCGCAACAGGCGCGTGCCCACTACGACGCCGGTGCCGGCGTGCTGGACCTGGCGCCGCACAAGATGGCCCGCGTGGAGGACATCCAGGTGCCCACACGCGACGGCGCGCTGCTGCCCGCGCGCCTGGTTGCGCCCAGCCGGGATGTGCTGCCGGTGCTGTTCTACCTGCACGGCGGGGGCTTCACCATCGGCAACGTGGCCACACACGACACGCTGTGCCGCCACCTGGCCCACCTGGCGCATTGCGCGGTGGTGTCGCTGGACTACCGGCTCGCGCCCGAGCACAAGTTCCCCACCGCCGCCAACGACGCCTGGGACGCGCTGCAATGGCTGGCCGGGCAGGGCGCGGCGCTGGGCCTGGACAGCACCCGCCTGGCCGTGGGCGGCGACAGCGCGGGCGGCACCCTGGCGGCGGTGTGTGCCATCGAGGCGCGCAACGCCGGCCTGCCGCTGGCATTGCAGATGCTGTTCTACCCCGGCACCACCGGCCACCAGGACACGCCTTCGCACAAGACCTTTGCCCACGGTTTTGTGCTTGAAGAGCCCCACATCACCTATTTTTTCAACCACTACGTGCGAAGCCCGGCCGACCGCGACGACTGGCGTTTTGCGCCGCTGTACGCCGATGACGTGGACGGTGTGGCACCCGCCTGGATAGGCCTGGCCGAATGCGATCCGCTGGTGGACGAGGGGGTGATGTACGCCGACAAGCTGCGGGCCGCTGGCGTGCCGGTGGATCTGGAGATCTACCGGGGCGTGGTGCACGAGTTCATCAAGATGGGCCGCGCCATTCCCGAGGCGCAGCAGGCACACAACGACGCGGCGCGAGCGCTGCGCCAAGCGTTCGGCTGAGGTGCCTGCGATTCAACGCGCCGGCACCGGGCCGTCGAGGTCGTCGGGAATCTGCGTGTCGCCAAACAGCGACTGTCGGAAATCGATGTGGGCCGGGCCGTCGTCGCTCATGGCCCACAGAAACAGGCGGTTGGCCGCCATGGGCTTGGCGAACAGAAAACCCTGCAGCTCGTTGCAGCCCAGCTGGCGCAGGATGTCGCGCTGGATGTCGGTTTCCACCCCCTCGGCTACCACCTTCAGGCCCAGCGCCTGGCCCAGCTTGACCACCGCGTCCACCACGGTGCGGGCGTCGTTGCTGAACTCCAGGTCCTTCACGAAGGCGGCGTCGATCTTCAGCTCCTCGGCCGGCAGCTGGCGCAGGTAGGACAAGCTGGAGTAGCCGGTGCCGAAGTCGTCGATGGAGATGTGCACGCCCACCTGCTCGAGCTTGTCGAAAAACGCCTTGCTGCTGGCGTTGTTCTCCATCGCCACCGATTCGGTGATCTCGCAGGTCAGCAGCGTGGGGTTGACCTCGTAGCGCTGGAGTGCTGCGCCGATGCGCTCGGCGAGGTCGTCCTGGCGCAACTGGTGCACCGACAGGTTGATGGCCACCCGCATGCGCAGGCCGCCTTCGCGCCATTCATGGACCTGGCGGCAGGCACGGTCGATCACCCAGTCGCCGATGGCGCCGATCAGCCCGAAACGTTCGGCCACCGGGATGAAGGCGCCGGGGCTGATCAGCCCCTTGCTGGGGTGGTTCCAGCGGATCAGCGCCTCGGCGCCCGTGATCTGGCCGCTGGGTGCGTGGATCTTGGGCTGGAAGTACAGCTCCAGTTCCTGGTCTTCGATGGCGCGGCGCAGGTCGCGCAGCAGCTCCATCTGCTCGCGCGAATCGTGCAGCATGTGCGGCTCGAAGAAGCAGAAGGTGCCACCACCGGCCGCCTTGGCCGCGTGGGTGGCGGCATCGGCGTGCGACACCATCAGGGCGGCGGCACCGTCGTCGGGGAAGATGGCCACGCCAACAGATGCCTGCACCGGCAGCTCGCGGCCCAGCACCTCCATGGGCTGGGCGATGGTCTTGAGCAGCGTGCGCGCGCGCGCGGCCAGGGGTTCACGGGCACGCACGCCCGGCAGCAGCAGCAGGAACTGGTCGGCACCCCAGCGGGCCACAAATTCACCGGGCTGGGCAGCGGTGCTCAGGCGCTGGCCCACGGTGTTGAGCAGCCAGTCGCCGCTCTGGTGCCCAAAGGACTCGTTGATGGGCTTGAAGCCATCGAGGTCGATGAACATCAGGGCCAGGCCGCTGCCGTCGCGCTCGCTGGCCAGGCCCAGGTCTTTGAGGCGCAATTCAAACGCCTGCCGGTTTGGCAGCCGCGTCAGGGGGTCGGTCAGCGACTCGCGCTCCACGTCGCCGCGCGCCTGCACCAGCGAAGCGCGCAGAATGGCTTCACGGCGCGCCACCACCAGCGTCATGAGCAGCAAGATGAGGGTGCCCAGCCGGGCCAGCAGACCGAGTGAACTCAGGGCAAGGCCTTGCTGGCTGCCGGATGCGGCCAGCAGCTCCAGCGGCAGGGCATTGAGCAATTGGGCGCCGCCGCGCCACAAGCCGGCCGCCAGCAAGAGCGAGGCAGCCAGACGCGCCGCCGTGTGCAAGCCGGGCTGCGCCGGCCGCCATGAGCCCAGGGCCAGCGCCAGCAGTGCGATCACGCCCACCGCCCCGGCCACCGTGGCCAGGTCGGCCAGCGGCCAGGCCAGAGCGGGTTCGGAGGCCGCTGCCCGCAGGGCCAGCGATTCGGCGCCGACCAGCGCCAGGGTCAGCAGCAGCGCGCCCAGGCCCCAGGCCAGTGCCGGCACCCGCACCGCCACCGAGGCCCATATGCCTGCGGCTGCCAGTGCCACGCCCAGCAGCCAGGCTGCCAGCAGCAGCAGGGTCTGGTAATGCACGTTGAAGGCCAGCGGCAGGGTCATCAGGCCGTTGATGTGCAGCGACCACACACCGCTGCCAAAGGCCAGCGCGGCGCCGGCCAGCCACTGCCAGCGGTCGGCGTCGGCGCTGCGCAGCGATTCGGCCAGCCGGGCACGGCACTCCAGCGTGACGTGGGCGCACAAAAAGGCCAGCAAAGCGGGGAAGAGCCAGGCCAGCAGATCGGAGGGTTGGTCTGTGGGCATGGTCGAACGAACTCAGCGGCGCCGCGCGGGGCGCACGGGAGCAACCTGTGAACAGGGGGAGTGGTTGGGTTGCTTCAAGGTGCTTGATGTGATCGTTACGCCCAGCATAACAATTTTTCACAAATACGCCTCCCCCATCTTGGGGAGGCGCCGCACCGCCTGTGGGCTGCCCGCGACAGCCCCTGACACTCAGGGTTTGGTATCGCGCGCGTCCATTTCCCGAACGAGTGCCCGCGCCTCGTCGCCCTCGGGAATGGGCCGGCCGCTGTCACGCCATGACACCGCCGCCTTGAAGCCTTCGGCTTGGGCGTAGCGCCGGAACCACAGCCCCTCGGGGTTGTGGCGGGTGATGCCGTCGAACACCGTGGCCATCATCTGGGTCTGTTCCAGGCCGGCGTTCAGCATGGTCTGGTTGACCACCATCTTGTGCATGGCCAGGTGGCCACGCGGCACGCCGGCAATGCGCTCGGCCAGCTGGAAGGTCGCGGCGTCGAGCTGCTCGGCCGGCACCGCCAGGTTGGCCAGGCCCCAGTCGGCGGCCTGTTTGCCGTTCAGCACGTCGCCGGTGAACATGAGTTGTTTGGCGCGCGCCGGCCCCAGGCGAAAGCTCCACATCGCCGTGGTGGGGCAGCCCCACACGCGGGTGGGCATGTAGCCGATGCGCGCGTTGTCGGCCATCACCAGCAGGTCGCAACACAGGGCGATGTCGCTGCCGCCGGCCACCGCCGCGCCGTGCACCTGGGCGATGGTGGGCTTGGGGCTGCGCCACAGGCTCATGAAGTCCTCGGTGTTGCGCTTCATGTAGGCGTAATCCACCATCGGGTCCCAGGGCGCTTTTTCCTGCTGGCAGGGGTGTTCGATGTGCTGCGCGGCGGTGTCGGCCAGGTCGTAGCCGCCACAAAAGCCCTTTCCGGCGCCGGCCACCACGATCACATGCACCTCGTCGTCGGCATTGGCCCAGTCCACGGCGGCGCGGATGTCGCGCGGCGTGTCGTCGGTGATGGCGTTGAGGCGCTCCGGGCGGTTGAGCAGCAGGCGCGCCACACGCGGGTTGCGCGGGTCCTTTTCAATCGTGAGGGTGTTGAAGCTGGGCATGGTGTCTCCTGGTGTTGTGCCTGAAATCATAGGCATGCCCTTGCTTGCGGGCGGGCCAACACGCGACAGGGGCGGCAAAAACACCTCGCCCACTTAAAATGCGCGGTTATCCCCCAGGTCTTACATGAACGCCCCCGTCGACGTTTCCTTTTTCGCGCGCGCCGCCAAGCCCATCACCAGCTACCGCCCGTACTGGGCCAAACGCTTTGGCAACGCGCCTTTCCTGCCCATGAGCCGCGCCGAGATGGAGCGCCTGGGCTGGGATTCGTGCGACATCATCCTGGTGACCGGCGACGCCTATGTGGACCACCCCAGCTTTGGCATGGCGGTGGTGGGCCGGGTGCTGGAGGCGCAGGGTTTCCGTGTGGGCATCATCGCCCAGCCCGACTGGCAGAGCGCCGAGCCCTTCAAGGCGCTGGGCAAGCCCAACCTGTTCTGGGGCGTGACGGCGGGCAACATGGATTCCATGATCAACCGCTACACGGCCGATCGGAAAATCCGCAGCGACGACGCCTACACCCCGGGCGACGTGGGCGGCAAGCGGCCCGACCGCGCCGCCATCGTCTACAGCCAGCGCTGCCGCGAGGCCTTCAAGGATGTGCCCATCATCCTGGGCGGCATCGAAGGCAGCCTGCGCCGCATCGCCCACTACGACTACTGGAGCGACAAGGTGCGCCGCTCCATCGTGGTGGACAGCAAATGCGACCTGCTGCTCTACGGCAACGCCGAACGCGCGCTGGTGGAAGTGGCCCACCGCCTGGCCGCCCGCGAGCCGGTGGCGAACATCACCGACGTGCGCGGCACCGCCTTTGTGCGGCAGTCTTCGCCCGAAGGCTGGTTCGAGATCGATTCGACCGATGTCGATCAGCCTGGCCGCGTGGAAGAACACATCAACCCCTACCTGACCACGGCCGAACAGGCGCAGGCCAAGGGCCAGAGCTGCGCGAAAGAGGAAGGCGAACAGCCCAACCCCGCGATCCAACCCCTGGTCTTCCAGCCCCGGCACAAAACGCCCCGCGAGCGCACCGTCATCCGCCTGCCCAGCTACGAACAGGTCAAAAGCGACAACGTGCTGTACGCCCACGCCAACCGCGTGCTGCACGTGGAGGCCAACCCGGGCAACGCCCGCGCGCTGGTGCAGGCGCACGGCGAGGGCAGCACCGCGCGCGACGTGTGGATCAACCCGCCGCCCATTCCGCTGACCACGGCCGAGATGGACCACGTGTTCGACCTGCCGTATGCCCGCAGCCCGCACCCGACCTACGCCGACGAACATGGCCGGCACGACGGCGCCACCAAGATCCCCGCCTGGGAGATGATCCGCTTCAGCGTGAACATCATGCGCGGCTGTTTCGGCGGCTGCACCTTCTGCTCCATCACAGAGCACGAAGGCCGCATCATCCAGAGCCGCTCGGAAGAATCCATCATCAAGGAGGTGGAGGACATCCGCGACAAGGTGGAAGGCTTCACCGGCGTCATCTCCGACCTGGGCGGCCCCACCGCCAACATGTACCGCCTGGGTTGCCGCACGCCCGAGATTGAGGCCGCCTGCCGCAAGCCCAGCTGCGTTTACCCCGGCATCTGCCAGAACCTCACCACCAACCACGACCCGCTGATCAAGATCTACCGCCGGGCCCGAGCGCTCAAAGGGGTCAAGAAAATCCTGATCGGCTCCGGCCTGCGCTACGACCTGGCCGTCAAGAGCCCCGAGTACGTCAAGGAACTGGTGCAGCACCACGTGGGCGGCTACCTGAAGATCGCGCCCGAGCACACCGAAAGCGGGCCGCTGTCCAAGATGATGAAGCCC
>JAUYSB010000039.1 GCA_030696525.1 Hydrogenophaga sp.
CGACCGTCAGGTGCTGGCCGTGACCCACCTGCCCCAGGTCGCGGCCTGTGCCGATCAGCACCTGCGCGTGGCCAAGCTCAGTGGCAGCCAGGGCGCCGTCAGCCAGGTGCAGGCGCTGGACACCACCGAGCGCGTGCAGGAACTCGCCCGCATGCTGGGCGGCAGCGCCAGCTCGGGCACCTCGCTGGCGCACGCGCGCGAAATGCTCGAAAGCGCCGCCAGCGTATGAACACTCCCGCCGCGTGCCAGATGCAGATTGTGCTCATCACCGGCATGTCCGGCTCCGGCAAATCGGTGGCCCTGCACGCGCTGGAAGACGCCGGCTTCTACTGCGTGGACAACCTGCCGCCCGAACTGCTCGAAGCCTTTGTGGCGCTGGAAAACGGGCTCCGCGCCGAGCGCGTGGCGGTGGCGATGGACGTGCGCAGCGCCTCGTCCCTGCCCGGCCTGCCCAAGCGCCTGCACAGCCTGCGCCAAAGCGGCGTGCAGCTCACCACCGTGTTCCTCGACGCCACCACCGACACGCTGTTGCGCCGCTTTTCGGAAACCCGGCGCATGCATCCGCTGTCGCTGGCCGACGCCACCGACCAGCAGCGTGCGCTGGTGGACGCGATCGAACTCGAACGCGAGCTGCTGGCCGACCTGCGTGACCGCGCCCTGGTGCTCGACACCAGCCTGCTCAAATCGGCCGCGCTGCGCAGCCAGATGAAAGCGCTGATCGATGTTCGCCCTTCGCAACTGACGCTGGTTTTTGAGTCCTTCGCCTTCAAGCGCGGCATACCCATGGACGCCGACTTTGTGTTCGACGTGCGCATGTTGCCCAACCCGCACTACGAGCCCGAGCTGCGTCCGCTGACCGGGCGCGACGCCCCGGTGGCCGACTTCCTGCGCGAGCAGCCCGAGGTGCTGACCATGCGCCAGCACATTTCGGATTTCCTGCAGCACTGGCTGCCTTCCATGCAGAACGACCACCGCAGCTACGTCACCGTGGCCGTGGGTTGCACCGGCGGGCAACACCGCTCAGTCTTCATGGTCGAGACCCTGGCCGCCGAATTTGCACCGCACTGGGCGGTGCGCCTGCGGCACCGCGAGCTGGACTGACTCAGGTTTCGTCCAGCCAGGTGCGCACCGGCGCCGGCAATCCCAACCCAGCCCACTCGGCGCGCGTGGCCCAGCGGCCATGGGCATCAGGTGTCAACGGCGCGGCCACATCCAGCACGGCCGGCAGCAGCCGCAATTCGCGGTGGGTCAGGCTGTGTTTGCGGGCGGCCTGCCACTGGACCGAGGCGGCATCCAGCCCCCAGGCGGCAAGCGCATCCTGCAGGCTGGCCTCGTCGCCAAACACCGGCGTGCAATACAGCCCCGCCCAGATGCCACGCGGCGGTCGCCGCTCCAGCCACACGGCGCCGTCGGCACGCCGCAAGGCCAGCAGCCACCAGCTCTCAAACCGGCGCACCAGCTTGCGCGTTTTCACCGGGTAGGCATCGGGCGTGCCGCCGGCCAGGGCACGGCAGTCACCCGACAGCGGGCACAACAGGCACTGCGGCTGGCTGCGCGCACACAGGCTGGCGCCCAGGTCCATCAGGCCCTGGGTGTAGGCCGTCATCTCGTCGTGGCTGGCATCGGCCGGCACCAGCGCCTGGGCCAGGGCCGACAAAGCGCGTTCGTTCGTGGCCTGCGCCAGGTCGCCGTCAAAACCCAGGGCACGCGACAACACCCGCTTGACGTTGCCGTCCATGATGGAAATGCGTTCACCGAAGCAGAAGGCAGCAATCGCCGCAGCGGTGGATGGGCCGATGCCGGGCAGGGATTGAAGCTCGGCGGACGTGCTCGGGAACACGCCACCAAAACGCGCCACCACCTGCTGCGCACAGGCGTGCAGGTTGCGCGCGCGGCTGTAATAACCCAGGCCACTCCACAAGGCCATCACCTCGTCGGCGGGGGCGTCCGCCAGATCGGCCACGGTGGGACAGCGTTCCAGAAAACGCTGGTAATAGCCGAGCACCGTGACCACCTGGGTCTGCTGCAACATGATTTCAGACAGCCACACGCGGTAGGGATCGCGCGTGTGCTGCCACGGCAGGTGGCTGCGGCCGTGGGTGCGTTGCCAGGCCACGAGGCGGTCGAACAGGGCGTGATCCTGCCGCTGCGCGGCGGCAAGCGCCTCAACGGGCGCGCGCATCAGGCCGGCAGTTCGGGCACTTCGGCTGCGGCTTCGGCAGCAGGTGCCGCCTCGGGCAGCTCTTCGTCCAGCAGCTGACCACACAGCTCGGCCAGGCGGGCCTGCGTGGCTTGCAGCTCGGCCGACATCTGCGCCAGCTCGCTGATGCGGTCGTCCAGACCACTCGCCGCCGTTTGAATGCGGGTCACGGCTTCGATGCGACGGGTGAAGTTGCGGCGGCGTTCGCGCAACTGGCCGTCGAGCTGTGCGGCGGCCGATTTGTTCCAGGCTTCCACCTCCACCAGCGCGGCATCGAACACCGCCTTGAGGCGCGACATCAGTGCACGCGCCAGCCGCTCCGCAAACTCGGGCTGGGCCAGCTTGAGGGTGTTGCTCAGGCCCAGGTACTGCAGGTGGTTGCGCTCGATCAGGGCCAGGTCGTCGTGGTAGCGCTTGAGGTCGGGCGCGGCCGGTGGCTGCAGCGAAAAACCGAACTCCACGTTCAGGCTCTTGAAGCTGTTGACCAGCATGGTCTGTATGTCTTCGCCCATCTTCTGCGAGCGTTGCAGCACATCGCGCAGGCGGTCAAAACTCTCGCCGTAGGTCTTCTTCACGCCGAACTTGATGCCCGGCTTTTTCAGCGCCTCGGCCAGCTGAGCCACCTCGGTCTTGAGGGTGGTGGTGCTGAGCAGGCCGAACAGCTCGCGCAGCAGTTTGAGGTGGACCGAACGCACCGCCTGGATGCGTGCGCCGCTGCTGTCGAACTCGGTCTGCTCCTGCTCGATGCGCAAGCGCATCTGGCGGATGACGGTGGCGTTCTTGCCACGCAGGCCTTCAAGCTCCTGCTGCTGCTCCACCAGCTCGCGTTCGCGCGCGTGCAGCATGCGGCCGGTCTCAAGCTGCAACTCTTGTATGCCGTCGGCCACCACACCTTGCAGGATGCGCTTGCGCCGACCCAGCAAGCCCTCACCCAGCGCCTGTTCCAGCTCGGGCAGGTGGCTGGCGGCCAGGCGCACCGGGTCTTGCTGCACCTTGGCCAGCAGGCCTTTCTGTGCCGACACCGCGATCACCTGGTCCTCGCGCAGGCCCAGCACACGGGCCGAGCTCTCGCGCTGGCGCTGGA
This sequence comes from Hydrogenophaga sp., assembly GCA_030696525.1. Classification (GTDB taxonomy): domain Bacteria; phylum Pseudomonadota; class Gammaproteobacteria; order Burkholderiales; family Burkholderiaceae_C; genus Hydrogenophaga. The sequence continues at coordinate 3,285 of JAUYSB010000039.1, forward strand.
TTTGCGCGGCGATGTATTCCGGCGTGCTGAGGTCGTCCCACAGCGTGTCGATCTTGTTGAGCACCACCAGGCGCGAGTCGATGCGTTCTGCCGCCGGCGCCAGGTGCTCGCGCCAGATGGTGAGGTCGGACTTGCTCACGCCCGCGTCGGCCGCGAGGATGAACACCACCGCGTGCGCCTGCGGCAGCAGGCTCACGGTCAGTTCGGGTTCGGCACCGATGGCATTGAGTCCGGGCGTGTCCAGAATCACCAGGCCCTGCTTGAGCAGCGGGTGGGCCATGTTGATGAGCGCGTGGCGCCAGCGCGGCACCTCGATCAAACCATCGGCATCGGGCAGCGGGTTGTCTTCGGGCGCCTCGTCGTGCCAAAAGCCCAGGGCGCGGGCCTTGGCCTGGTCCACCCGCACCACCTCGGCCACTTTTTCGATGGCCTGGGCCAGTTGGCCGGGGTCGTTCACATCGAGGTCGATGCGCTCCCACTCCTGGGGCGCGCTGCGCCACTCCATCAGCGACTGCGGCTGCAGCCGGCTCTCAATGGGCAGCAGGCGCAGGCAGGGCGCGATGTCGGCATCAAAGCCCAGCTCGGTGGGGCACATGGTGGTGCGTCCGGCGCTGGCCGGCATGATGCGTCGGCCATAGCCGGCAAAAAACACCGCATTGATGAGTTCGGACTTGCCGCGCGAGAACTCGGCCACAAAGGCCACCATGACCTTGTCGGCCTTGACCTGGGACTGCAGCTGGTCCAGCCGCGCCAGCACGCCGGCGTCCATCAGCTCGTGTTCGCTCAACCAGTCGCTCAGCTGCTTCAAGCGCTGGGCAAACTGGCGGCGCCAAGCGCCATGCTGGTCGAATTCCTGGTTGAAGTCCATGGCGTGTCAGACGGGCAAATCAAGCATCGGGGCAATATAGCACCGGGCCCCGGCCAGGCTCAGGCTTTCTGACAATGTGGGCAGTAGAAGGTCGAGCGCTGACCTTGCCGCAGCGCCTTGATGGCCGTGCCACACACGCGGCAGGGCAGGCCAGCGCGGTCATAAACCATGGCATCGAGCTGGAAATAACCGCTCTCGCCGTGGGCGTTCTTGAAATCCTTGAGCGTGCTCCCGCCCAGGGCCAGGGCGCGCGACAGCACCTCGCGCACCGCCGTGTGCAGGCGCGCGGCCTGCGGACGGGTCAGCAGGTGGGCGCGGCGTGTGGGCCGTATGCCGGCGGCAAACAAGGCCTCCGACGCGTAAATGTTGCCCACGCCCACCACCACATCACCCGCCAGCAGCACCTGCTTGATGGGCGCACGGCGTTTTTTGAGTGCGGCGTGAAAAGCCACGGGCGCAAACCCGGGACCCAGTGGTTCCACGCCCAGGCCACCCAGCAGCTTGACGGCCACCACATCGTCTTCGCTGGCGGCAAACACCACGGCGCCAAAACGGCGCGGGTCGTGCAGGCGCAGGGTGCCGAGGTTGGTCAACAGGTCGGCGTGGTCGTGTTTGCCGGGCGGTGGCAACGCGGCATCAAAACGCAGGCTGCCCGACATGCCCAGGTGCCACAACAACAGGCCATCGCTCAGGTCCATCAGCAGGTACTTGCCGCGGCGGCGCACGCCCAGCACGGTCTGCCCGGCCAGCACGGCGGGGTCCACGCCCAGGGGCCAACGCAGGGGCAGGCCCATGCGCAAGGCGCTGATGCGCGCGCCAGCGATGGCAGCGGCGAAACTCTGGCGTGTGACTTCGACTTCGGGGAGTTCGGGCATGGTGTGTGAGCGGCGGGGGATGCAGCCTGAGCGATGCCCACGCCACGGCATGGGGGCATGACCCTTCCATTATCATGACCTGGATGAAAGCCGCTGCCCTGTTTCCTTCAAAACTGGCCTGGTGCCTGGGTTTGGCCGTGGGCGCGTTCGCGCTCGCACCTCAGGTCTGGGCCCAGGCGGCACCTGCGCCTGCGCCTGCGCCTGCGCCTGCGCCTGCGCCTGCGCCGCAATCGTCCAACATGGACGGCGAGTTGTTCTACCAGCTGCTGCTGGGCGAATTGCAGGTGCGTGGCGGCGACCCCGGCGCGGGTTACTCGCTGCTGCTCGACGCAGCGCGGCGCACGCAGAACCCGCAGCTCTACCGCCGTGCGGTGGAAATTGCCCTGCAGGCCCGTTCGGGCGAGGCGGCACTGAGTGCGGCCAACGCCTGGGCCGAGTCCAACAAGGACAGCAACGAAGCCCTGCGCTACAAGCTGCAAATCCTGCTCGCGCTCAACCGCGTGGCCGACACGGCGCCGGTGCTGCGCCAACTGGTGGCCCAGGGCAAGGCCGACACCCGCGACGAGCTGATCCTGTCGATTCCGCAAACCCTCAACCGCGTGGGCAACAAACCAGCGGCCGTGCTGGCCGTGCGCGAAGCCCTGCGGGACGAACTGGCCAATGGACCACATGGCTCAGCCGCCTGGGTGACGGTGGGCCGCATGGAGCTCGGGGCCGGCCGTTTTGCCGACGCGATGGACGCCGCGCAGCGCGCCCAAGCTGCCTCGGTGCGCTCGCGCCACGCGGCCGCACTGGCGCTGGAACTGATGGAGGAGGCCACGCAACGCGAGGGCGCTGAAGCCCTGGTCAAACGCTACCTGGGCGCCACCCGCGATGGCGACCGCCCGGTGGAGCTGGCCTACGCGCGCGTGCTGGTGGAACTGCAACGCTCGGCCGACGCGCTCAAGGCCCTCACCACACTGAGCGAGGCCAGCGACGCCCCGCCGGACACCTGGCTGCTGCTGGGCACCTTGCATGCGCGCGACAACCGCGACACGGCGGCCAGCACCGCGCTGGAAAGCTACCTGCAAAAGACCGACGGCGGCGGCGACGCAGCCGCGCGCGGCCGTGTCCAGGCGTTTTTGTTGCTGGCACAGCTGGCCGAAAAACGGCGCGACTTTGCCGCCGCCACCGCCTGGCTTGACCGCATCGACAACCCGCAAGAGGTGTTTGCCGTGCAAATGCGCCGGGCCTCCATGCTCGCGCGCCAGGGCCAGTTAGATGCCGCCCGTGAGCTGCTGCAGAAAGCCCCCGAGCGCCTGCCCACCGATGCCCGCACCAAGCTGGTGGCCGAAGCGCAACTGCTGCGCGACCACAAGCGCTTCGATCTGGCCTACGAACTGTACGCCAAGGCGGTGGAACTGTTCCCGGACGACGCCGACCTGGTGTACGAGCAGGCCATGGTGGCCGAGAAGGCCGGGCGTTTTGACGACATGGAACGCCTGCTGCGCGCCTTGATCGCCCGCCAGCCCGACCACCACCACGCCTACAACGCACTGGGCTATTCCTTTGCCGAGCGCAAGCTGCGTTTACCCGAAGCCAAGGTGCTGATCGAGCAGGCGCTGGCCCGCGCGCCCGACGACGCCTACATCCAGGACAGCCTGGGCTGGGTGGAGTTCCGCATGGGCAACCTCGACGTGGCATTGCGTGTGCTGCAAGGCGCTTACAACAAGCGGCCCGACGCCGAAATTGCCGCCCACTTGGGCGAGGTGCTGTGGGTGGCCGGCCAGCGTGAACGTGCGCTGCAGGTGTGGCGCGAGGGCCTGCTGCTCAACAACGAGAACGACACGCTGACCGAGACGCTGCGGCGCCTGCAGGTCACACCGTGAGCCCGCTGCGTGCTGCGTGCCAGCGGGCGCTGACGGCTGCCTTGCTCGCCGGCCTGATCGGCTGTGCCACACCGCCTGCATCGGCGCCACAAGACAACTTCTGGAGCGGCCGCCTGGCCCTGAACATTGCTGCCGAGCCGCCCCAGGCCATGAGTGCGGCCTTCGAGTTGCGCGGTGACGCGCGCGCGGGCGAGCTGGCCCTGATGTCGCCCCTGGGCCAGACCGTGGCGGTCGCCCGCTGGTCGGCCACCGGCGCCGAACTGCAACAGGGCCAGCACCGCGCGCCCTACGCCAGCATGGACGACCTGACAGAACAACTCACCGGCGCCGCGCTGCCGCTGCCAGCCCTGTTCCAGTGGTTGCGCGGCCACCCCGCCCAGGCACCCGGCTGGTCGGTCGATCTCGGCGGGCATGCCGACGGCCGCATCATGGCCCAACGGCAGTCCCCGCCACCGCGCGCCGAGCTTCGCATTCGCCTGCAACCATGAACACGGCATTGACCGAACTGCGCGACGTTCCGGCGCCCGCCAAACTCAACCTGTTCCTGCACATCGTGGGCCGCCGCGCCGATGGCTACCACCTGCTGCAATCGGTCTTCATGCTGATCGACTGGTGCGACACGCTGCATTTCAAGCTGCGGCAGGATGGCGCCATCCGCCGCATCGACGCCGTGCCCGGCAGCGCCTTGCCCGACAACGACCTGGTGGTGCGCGCGGCGCGCGCGCTGCAAGCTGCCACGGGCTGCGCACTGGGGGCCGACATCACGCTGGAAAAACGCCTGCCAACCGAAGCCGGTTTGGGCGGCGGCTCCAGCGACGCGGCCAGCACACTGCTCGCCCTCAACCGGCTGTGGCAACTGGGTTTGCCGCGCACACGGCTGGCCGAAATCGGCCTGGCGCTGGGCGCCGACGTGCCGTTTTTCATTGGCGGGCACAACGCCTGGGTCGAGGGCATTGGCGAACAACTCACGCCGGTGGACCTGCCGCCGGGCCGCTTCGTGGTGGTCAAGCCGCCCACGGGCGCGTCCACCGCCGCGATATTTGGCTCGCCCGTTTTGAAACGCGACACAAAGCCTGCTATACTCTCAGGCTTTGCTGCAGATGCCCAAGAGAATCCAGAACTGGTCTGGAGCCATGGGGCGAATGACTTGCAGGCCGTGGCGCAAGCCGTGTGCCCCGACATTTCGGACTGCATCGCGTGGCTGGCCCGCAAAGGCCTTCAGGCACGCATGACCGGATCGGGAAGCGCGGTGTTTGCACCCTGGGTGGAAGGCACGGATTTGTCCGATGCGTCACCGGGCTGGCAGGTAAAAATTTGCAGCAATTGGGCAGAGCATCCATTGCGCGCCTGGTGTGAAGGTTAGAATCATGCCCGCCGCGTTAACAATGCGCTGCACAGCGACAGTTTCGGTGGTTTGTCCTTCGGACAAGCAACCTGCGTAGGGGAGTCGCCAAGTTGGTAAAGGCACCGGATTTTGATTCCGGCATGCGAGGGTTCGAGTCCTTCCTCCCCTGCCAAACCTGACAGAAGTCTGTTGGCCATGTGGCCCGCAGCACCGAGACAAGCGACCAAAACGTATGTGATGGTCGCTTGTTCTGTTTTCAACGTTGCACAACACCGTTGCACCACCGGGACCTGCCATGCAGCCGCAACCGCCAGATTTCATGATCTTCACCGGCAACGCCAACCCGGTGCTGGCCGCTGACATCGCGCAGCACCTGGGCACCACCCTGGGTTCGGCCAACGTGGGCCGTTTCTCGGACGGCGAGGTGACCGTGGAGATCACGCAGAACGTGCGTGCCCGCGACGTGTTCATCGTGCAAAGCACCTGCGCGCCGACCAATGAGAACCTGATGGAACTCATCATCATGGTCGACGCCCTCAAGCGCGCATCGGCCGCGAAAATTTCGGCCGTCATCCCCTACTTTGGCTACGCCCGACAGGACCGCCGCCCGCGTTCGAGCCGCGTGCCGATCAGCGCCAAGGTGGTGGCCAACATGCTGCAGGCTGTGGGCGTGGACCGCGTGTTGACCATGGACCTGCACGCCGACCAGATCCAGGGCTTCTTCGACATCCCGGTCGACAACATTTACGCATCGCCGGTGCTGCTGGGCGACCTGCGCCAGAAGAACTACCCCGACCTGCTGGTGGTCTCGCCCGACGTGGGCGGTGTGGTGCGCGCGCGCGCGCTGGCCAAGCAGCTGGGCTGCGACATGGCCATCATCGACAAGCGTCGGCCCAAGGCCAACGTGAGCGAGGTCATGCATGTGATCGGCGAGATCGACGGACGCTACTGCGTGGTCATGGACGACTTGATCGATACCGCCGGCACGCTGGTCTAGGCGGCCGAGGTCCTGAAGGAACGCGGCGCCAAGAAGGTCT
>JAUYSB010000055.1 GCA_030696525.1 Hydrogenophaga sp.
GAGCTGCGTGGGTGAGCGACCCGCTCGCACTAGCTCGACCATCTGCTGGCGAAATTCCGCCGGGTACGGCGGTCGTACTTTGGACATTTGCGACTCCTTGAACACAAAGAATGATGTGTCCACGGACCCGGGTCAACTCCAGCCAGACCTCCGCGATTGACTTTCCGAGCAAGGTAGCACTCGAGCGACCTAGACTTTTCTCAACCATTGGGCTGGCATAGCGATAGCGCAATCCTTTGTCAAAGCGCACTACCCCCACCGGCAGGTTCGCTACCAGCGAGTCGTACTCATCTTCCTTCTCTCGTAGATGCAGTTCAGAAAGCTTGAGGCGCTGTTAGGGCTGACGAACGGTGATGAGAAATATTGCCCTAAACACGTACACATACGCAACTACCTTATAGACGTGGCCCAGTACGTTGCTGACTTCACTTGTACTGCCGTAGTCTGTGAAGGCAAGCTCCCCTACGCCGATGATGAAACTTCCAACTGCCAGGTAGCGCAGCTTGACGCTTTCACTCTCACGTGACTGGTGAAACAGCAATATCGCAACAACCAAATTTCCTGCGAACAACAGATATTCGAACCAGGCCTTGAAGGGCGTAACGCCCTGCCCTGGCACGAACGTTTCTGGCAGCCGATGAAGGTGATAGTTGCCAATCAGCAAGGCGCTAAGGGTCGCCAGCAGGGCCAGCCCCAGCCATTGCCAGCGCTGACCGGGTAGTTCAACACGGGCCAGTATGAACATCATTGCAAGCAACTCTATGGAACGACCAACGAGCCAGAAGAAGATCGCTTTGGCGGTACTGGCAGGCGTGAGAAAGTCGGGCATTCCTTCAAATGAGAAGGCATGCACGAGGTCAACGCCAGCAACCACTGTGAAAGCAAAGACCAGGATGTTGGCTGACCTGTTCTGCGCATCGTCCAAGTTCTGGAAAGCCACGATGACCACCAGTACCGACACGATGATCGCGAACATCTCCAACATGGCGTGGGTCAGCAGCAGCCCCCCTGATCGCTCTGCAAAGATCTGAAGCGGGGGAAGTTCAGATACGACCACCATGAGTGCGATCGCTATCAAACAAACGTACGCAGAGCTGTCGGAAATGAGGTCGCGCCAGAGACCAGTTGCGACAAAGTCATCTCGACTCCGTGCAGTTTTGCTGTTGGGTTGGGGCATCAGCATCGGTAGCTGCGTACAATGTAAACAAGTGTGATTCTATGTCAAAAATGTCAAAGTCAAGAGAAATGCACCACGATAGTGCTGCCTCACTTTGGGGAGGCCGCCCTCGCTGGAGCTGAGACACGTTTTTCCAAACGCTCGGAAATCTCAACTCAACCTGCTCACCAAGGGGTCTGTGTACGCTGCCTAACCACGTAGCGCATTGCACTGGACAAGATGAACGCTTGGAACAGTGGTAGCTCATCGCCCAATGCGATCAAAGCTTTTTGACCTCGAGCTTCCTAGGCTGGGTGGCCAGCCAGCTGCAAGCCCTTTGCGGCCCACAGGGTCTTGCGCACTACCTCGCGCACGGCAAATGCGCTGGCTGCCGGCAAACCTTCGGCCGCTTGCAGTGCCTGATCAGCGCGCGCCAGGGCGTAGCGGTATGGGCTGACCCAGCAGCGAAGATTGCTCAGCAGGGTTTGCAGCGGGTCGAGCGAACGCACACCGCCCAGCCCTCCGGGCGATGCGCTCAGCAGGCCCACGACCTTGCCCTCGAAGGGCCGGTAGCTGTCCGACCAGAGCGGATGGTTCTTGACCGGACTAGAAACCCAGTCGATGGCATTTTTGAGCAATCCCGTGTAGCTGCCGTTGTATTCGGGCGAGCAGATGATCCAGGCCGCGTGCATGGCAAAAATCTCCTTGAGCGCTAGGGCGGCAGGCGGCGGACCAGCCTGATCGAGATCGGCGCTGTAGAGAGGGAGCGGATAGTCGCGCAGGCGCAGGCGGCTGACCTGGGCGCCGGCCTGCGTGGCGAAGCCCGCCACCACATCGGCCAGTTGCTCATTGAGGGAACCGGCACGGTTGCTACCGCTGAAAATCAACACGGAGGGCCTCATGGCGCTTCTTTGACGAGAGGGTTGATGCGCGGCGTGGCCACCACACGCTCTCTGCGAAAGACAAAGGCCAGGGCCGAAATGGTCAGGCCGGTGCCTGCCCACTGCCAGGCCGTGACAGACTCCTGCAATGCAAGCAAGCCAGCCAGCAGACCCACGACAGGCACACCCAGGCTCAGCGGTACCACGCGGTTGGCCGGGTGGCGTTTGAGGAGGCCGGTCCACAGGGCATAGGACAGGATGGTGGCGAACCAGCCCAGGTAGAGCACGGAGGTCCAGCTGCGCCAGTCCACCTGCGACAGGCTCGCCCAGATGAAGGGCGGATCCATCCAGGCACTCAGGGCCACAAATGGCAGGATGGGCACCAGCGAGCTCCAGACCACGAAGGCCAGGGGGTCGTAGCCTGCCGGATAGGCAACCGATTGCTGCGCTTTGCGCGCAACGATGTTGGAGACGGCCCACATGCCCGCCGCGCCCAGGTTGAGCATGAGTCCCAGCGCAGTCACGCCCTGGCCGGCGGTGACGATCACATCGGTACCGAAACACAGCAGGGCCACAGCCGCAAGCCACAGCCCCAACTGTAGGTTTCGGCCCGGTTTCTCATGCAGGAACACGGCGCTAAAGATGACGGTGTAGAACACTTGGGTCTGCATGAGCACCGAGGCCAGCGCAGCGCTCATGCCGACTTTGAGCGCAACGAAGAGCAGCCCGAACTGCCCCACGCCCTGGCACAGGCCGTAGAGCAGCACCCACCGCGCCTGCACGGACGGGCGGCGGATGAGAAAAACCAGTGGCAGTGCGGCCACCACATAACGCGCCGCACCCAGCTGAAAAGGGCTCAGCGCCTGCAGGGCGAACTTCATGGCCACGAAGTTCAGTCCCCAGATCAGCACCACGGCGCCGGCGGCCAGGTAGTCCGGCCAAGCAAAGCGCGGGGCAGCGCTCATGCGCTACCGCCCGCGCGCAGCAGTTGACCCGGCAGTGCGCCAGTGGCCTGCTTGTTTTCCATGATGGGGTGCCCAGCCACCAGCGTGGCCACATAGCCATCGGACTCCTGTATCAGGCGGCGGCCACCAGCGGGCAGGTCATACACCATGCGTGGGGCATGCAGCGCCAGGCGCGCGTAGTCGATCACGTTGATGTCGGCCTTCAGGCCTACCTGCAGCCCGCCACGGTCATGCAGGCCATAGACGCGCGCAGTGTCCAAGGTCTGGCGGCGCACCATGGCCTCCAGGCCTAGTCGGGGGCCGCGGTTGCGGTCGCGCGTCCAGTGAGTGAGCATGAAGGTGGGCATGCTGACATCGCAGATGTAGCCACAATGCGCGCCCCCATCGGCCAGGCTGTTGACAGTGCTGCTGTGTTGCAGCATTTCATGCACCTGCGAAAGGTTGCCGTAGGCGTAGTTGAAGCTGGGAAAGTACAGAATGGCCCGGCCGTCTTTTTGCAGCATCAGGTCATAGATCACTTCCAGCGGGTCCTCGCCGCTGCGTCGTGCCAGCGCGGCTACGCTGGTGGCCGGGTCAGGCTCGTAGTCGGGCTGCTCGCCGAGCGGGTAGATGCGGCTGAACTCGCTGAACATTTGTTCCAGCGATTTATCGATCTGGAACTTGGGGCCGTGCAAGATCTGCGCGCGCGTCTCGGGCGTGCACAGGCGCCTCACACGTGCCTCGAAAGGCAGCTCCAGCAGGGACTGGTAGACCTCGCTTTGGATGAAGGGGTGCAGGCTGGTTTCCCACGAGAACAACAAGCCGGCAGGCCGGCCGCTGATGCCGCCATACAGCGGCACGCCCTGGGTCTGCGCTTCATCCAGGGTGGCCAACAAAGAGCGCCAGAGGTCGGGGGCCGGGTCGGTCTGCTGCAGGTTGAACATCACAGGCAGCTTGTTCTGCTGGGCCAGCTTTTTCATCCAGGCCACTTCCGCGTCCATCGAGACGTGGTTGGACGTCATCTGAAACACGCCATGGCCGACCTCGCCCATCACGGCGCCCAAGGCGGCGATTTCGCCGATGGTGGCGAAGGTGCCGGGCGGGTACTTTCGCCCCTCGTATTTGTGGAGGAAGGTTCGCGAAGTGGAAAAGCCCAACGCGCCGGCCTTCAAGCCTTCGCGCACGAGTTCGCACATCTGGCGGATATCTTCGGGCGTTGCTTCGTCGTGGTGCACGCCACGCTCGCCCATCACATAGGTGCGCACCGCCGAATGCGGTATCTGCGCCCCGATGTCCAGGGCTTTGGGACGCCGCGCCAGGGCGTCCAGGTATTCAGGAAAGCTCTCCCAATCCCACTGAATGCCTTCGGACAGCACCGCGCCTGGGATGTCTTCTACGCCTTCCATGACACGGATCAGCCATTCGCGATCCTGAGGGCGCACGGGCGCGAAACCAACGCCGCAATTGCCCATGACGGCCGTGGTGACGCCATGCCAGGTGGAGGGCGAAAGGTAGGGGTCCCAGGTGGCTTGGCCATCGTAGTGGGTGTGAATGTCGACCCAGCCGGGCGTGACCAGGCAACCGCTGGCGTCGATTTCCCGTCGCGCTGCGCCCGCTTTGCCACCCACCTGGGAGATCACGCCTTGGTCAACGGCAAGGTCGCCCGCATAGGCCGCAGCGCCGGTACCGTCCACCAGCGTGCCACCACGAATCACGAGTTCATGCATGGGAGTTGCTTTCAAAAAAAGGGGGTTAATCGAGCTGGATGCCGGTGCGCTTGATCACCTCACCCCAACGCTCGTAGTCACTGCGAACGATCTTGCCAAAGGCCTCTGGCCCTGCTCCGCTGACTTCATTGCCCTGCAGGCGAACCACTTCCTGCAATTCGGGGGTTTGCATGACCTGACGCACTGCCGCAGCGATTTTGTCTGCAAGGGGAGCTGGCAGACCACCCGGCGCAAAGAAGCCTTGCCAACCCAGGATGTCGATGCCAGACACGCCTTGTTCGCTGATCGTGGGCAGATCTGGCCTCACCGCCAGACGCTTGTCGCCAGCCACACCGAGCAGCTTGAGCTTGCCGGCCTTGGCGCTCTCGATGGCCGAGGCCGTGCCGTCGAAGTAGAGTTGCACATCGCCAGCCATCACGACGCGAGTGGCGTCGCTCACCCCCTTGTAGGGCACATGCACGATGTCCAGGCCCGTGCTGTGCTTGAGAATTTCGCCATTGAGGTGCGATGTGGAGCCGAGGCTGTAAGAGGCGTAGTTCAGTGCCCCCGGATTCTTTTTCGCGTAGGCCACCATTTCCTGCACGTTGTTGAACGGCGCCTTCGGGTGGGTGACCAATATGGTGCCGGAGCGCACAGTCTGCACGATGGGCGTGAAATCTCGGAAGGGATCGTAGGGGAGCTTCTTGTACAGATGTGGGTTCTGCGTGTGAGTCACCACGATGGTGTAAAGCAGCGTGTGCCCGTCGGCAGGCGCGCGCGCCACGTCTTGCGCGCCAATAAGGGTGCCAGCGCCGGGCTTGTTGTCCACAATGAAGGTGCCACCCGTCTGCTCACCCAGCCGCTGCGCGATCAGACGCAGCATGTTGTCGCTGCCGGCTGGGAAGGGAATGACGATGCGGACCGGCCGGCCGCGTTGTGGCCAATCGACTGCCTGTCCCAGGCTGGGGCCCGCCAGCGACAGAAGGGCCAGACCCATCCCAAATGTCAGACTGCTGCGCAACCATGCGCGCCGAGTCGATGTCCATACCCCAACTGGTTTGTTCATTTTGTCTCCTACTTTTTAGTGAATAGCCGCCGCACACGACAGATGGCGGGTTCATTTTGGGATATGCCTCATGCAAAATCCAATGCATATTGAAGCCGCCATCCATCAAACTTTTTTATGCTCAATCTCCGCCGCCTTCAGCACTTCGTGGTGCTTGCCGAGGAAAAAAACTTCTCGCGTGCCGCGCAGAAACTGCACCTGACGCAACCCGCGCTCACCCGCAGCATCCAGACCCTGGAGGCTGCGCTGGAGTTGGTACTAGTGGATCGCTCACATGAGGGGGTAAGCCTCACGGCCGTCGGTCACAGCATGCTGGCGCGCGCGCGCCGCCTGCAGTCCGAGGCACAGGCCCTACAGCGCGAAGCGGCGCTGCTGCGCGGCGTGGAGATCGGGCATATCGCCTTCGGGGTGGGCGTTATGCCCGCGTCCATCTTCCTGACGGAGGTACTCCAGACGCAAATGGCGCAGCGCCCCGGCCTGTCGGTGCAGGTCGAAATCGAAAGTTGGGTCCGCCTGCTGGAAAAGATGACGCGTGATGAGCTCGATTTTGTTGTCGCCATGACGCACAGCCTTCCGCCGCCGCCTGGGTATACGGTCGAGCCGCTGCCGCACCTGCACATTTCCTACCTGGTGCGGGCGGGCCACCGGTTGGCCACGCTGGGGCCGCGTGAAATCCGTCCACGCCTGCGCGAGTTTCCACTATTGGCACCGCAGATTCCGCCCGCCGCCGAGCCCAGCCTGGCAGCGCTGTATGCACTGGACAGCACCCGCACGATTCGGGGTTTGCGATGCGACAACATCGACATCCTGCGGTCAGTGGCCTTGGCTTCCGACGCTATTTTGTTTGCTGCGAGGGAAACCTTCCAGGATGACATCCAAGCGGGGCGACTGTGCCCACTGCCCCTGCTGCGCGCCGAGCGCAGTCAGTTGCCGCTGTCGCTGATTTACCCAGAGCGGCGCAGCCTGGCTCCTGCAGCAAAGTGGATGATCGGTTTGATCCAGTCCACCCTGTACAAGCCACATTGCGACACATGAACACACCATATCGGACTTGATCCAACCCGGCGAGACTGCCCTCACGACGCTGAATCTCGCGGACGACGATCACCGGGGTAGCTTGACCGTCAGCATCTTCGAGCCAGACTTCGATGATCTTTTGCCTGATCGGCGAAGCCTGCAGCTTGCTGTAGCCGTAGCAGCGGTGGCTCCGATCGAACATCTCGGACATCGTTTGCCGAACCGTAAAGTACCTGTCTGCGGCCTTCACACGGGGCTAGATGGTACCTGCGCTACTGCAGTACTTCGCTCATCAGTTTTTGAAGCTCAGGCACGAAGATGGCCTCGGCCTTATTGGCAATCGTGACAAGACCGAACCGAGCTTTGGTTTTGAGGGGCGGATGCAGTTGCACTTTCACCAGATCCGGCGCACAAGCACGTATGGCCAGCAGGACCGCATCGGTCTTCTCGGCCAGCTCGATCATGTGGGACAGCTCATCGCTGCTGAACCTGACCAGCACAGAGGGGTGGGCCTTTTCGCCGTAACGCTCCACAAGAATGCGCGCAAGCTCATCGCTCAGGGGTGACGACGCCACCGGGTAGCGCGCCAATTGAGCGAAGCTGACCCGAGGCATGTTTCCCAGCGGATGATCGCGGCGGCACATGAAGACGCCGTCCATTTCGGCCGTCAGTACCACCCGCAAATCCGGCGCGGGTCGCAACAAACGGATATCAGCCACCACCGCATCAAGTTGCCGTTCTCGCAGCAACTGCACCAGACCGATCGTGTTGCCCCTCACCAAGTCCACGTGAAAACGCGGGAAGTGTTTGGCGAAATGCATCATGACCGGGGTGCTCAACATCGCACCAGGCCCTGAACTCAGCCCCAGACGGATGCGACCTGCATCCTCTGGTCCCAGACTTCGCCCGGAATGCTTGAGCTGCTCGACCTCCTCAACCAGAACTTGGCTGCGGGTGAGCACCTCTTGTCCGAAAGCAGTGAGTTCGATCTTTTTTCCAACGCGGTCAAACAACAGCCGACCGAGCTCTTCCTCCAACGATTTGATGCTGCGGCTGAGTGCCGGTTGTGTCATGCACAACACATCGGCGGCCTTCACAAAGGAACCGACTTTGGCAAGTGCGATGAACTGGCGAAGCTGGACAAGCGTCATGATCAATGCTTTTTATATCATTAGAACACGAATAAAAATGCATTGGACGGCAATCAATGCACTGCCTACGACGAACCCGTCCCCATCCTTTTTTCACTGGAGTTCGTCATGAAATTTCCCTCGAAAGCAGCGGCGTGTGTGCTCGGCAGCCTGCTGGTGTGTGGCGCTGCATGGTCGCAGACCTTCCCCAGCAAACCGGTCACCCTCATGGTGCCCTACCCAGCCGGTGGCGTGTCGGACGTGATTGCCCGCACGTTGAACACCGTGTTGGCCAAACACCTCGGCCAACCGGTGCTGGTGGAGAACCTGGGCGGAGCCAGTGGCGGCATCGCTGCGCAAAAGGTGCTGGCCAGCCCAGCCGATGGGCACGTGATTTTTCAGGGGTCGCCCAATGAGCTGATCCTCGCCCCGTTGTCCAACGCTGCGATCAAGTACAAGCCCGAGGACTTCCGGATTGTGCAGATGATCACTGTCAACCCGCTGGTGATGCTGGCCCGCAAGGATCTGCCGGCGAACAATGGTGACGAACTGGTGGCCTACGCGAAGAAGTCTGCCGCAGAAGGCAAGCCGCTGACTTACGCCAGCGTGGGCCCGGGATCGTTGTACCACCTGCTGGGTGAGCACATGTCCAAGGTCACCGGCATCCCCATGACCCATGTGGCCTACAAAGGTGGCGCGCCGGCTGTGCAAGACCTGATGGGCGGCCAGGTGGATATCTTCATGACGCCTTACGGAAAAGGCCAGGTGCAGTTGGTCGAGGACGGCAAGCTCAAGGCGACGGCCGTGTTGTCTGCCGAGCGGCAAGAGCACTTCAAGCGGGTGGCGACGCTCAACGAAAGCAGCGCACTCAAGGGCTTTGTCTTCGACACCTGGGCAGGCTACTTCGTGCGCAAAGACACACCCGAACCAGTGGTGCAGGCACTGCACAAGGCCTTGAGCGAAGTGGCCAACGACCCGACGGTGCGCAGCGCACTGGAAGCACAGGCCATGACCGTGCCGCGCCCGCAGTCGCTGGCGACTGTGGGCAAGTTATATGCCGACAACACCGCCAAATACCAGGCCATGACCAAGGCCATGAACCTGCAGCCGCAATGAGCTTCGCATGAACGCCAACACAGAAGCCGCCTACCTGGCGAACGCGCTGACGGAACGGGTGGGCGAGTTCATTCGCATACGCCGCGACATCCATGCCCACCCGGAACTTGCGTTTGAAGAACACCGCACTGCGGCGCTGGTGGCGCAAAAGCTGCGCGATTGGGGCTACGAAGTCACCACCGGCCTGGGCAAAACGGGCCTGGTGGGCACACTGCGGCGCGGCCACGGCACGCGGAGAATGGGCATCCGAGCGGACATGGACGCACTGCCTATTCTCGAAACGGGCAGCGCGGAGTGGGTCAGCCGCACTCATGGGCGCATGCACGGCTGTGGCCACGATGGCCACACCGCCACGCTGCTGGCCGCAGCCCGGATGATCGCCGAAGACGTGAACTTCGACGGCACGTTGCACCTCATCTTCCAGCCGGCCGAAGAAGGCGCCGGTGGTGCGGTGAAGATGATCGAGGACGGACTGTTCGAACGCTTTCCCTGCGACGCCGTCTACGCGTTTCACAACATGCCCGGTATCGAGGCCGGACGCTTCGTGTTTCGCAGCGGTCCGGCGATGGCCTCCAGTGACAACGTGAGCATCCACCTCAAGGGCCGTGGCGGCCACAGCGCCATGCCCCATGAGGCGGTCGACACAGTGATTGCGGCAGCGTCCATCGTGATGGCGTTGCAAACGGTGGTGTCGCGCAACGTCGATCCCCTGAAAGCGGCGGTGGTGACCGTTGGCGCATTGCACGCGGGCGTGGCGAACAACGTGATTCCTGAAGATGCGACCTTGGAGTTGAGCGTGCGCGCCCTCGACCCACAGGTGCGTCAGCACATCAAGGCCCGGATTGTTGAACTGGTGAAGCTGCATGCCGAGAGCTACCAGGTGCAATCCCACGTCGATTGGCGCGACGGTTACGCGGTGTTGGTCAACACGCCGGCCGAGACTGCCTTGGCTGCGAGCGTAGCCACCGAACTTTTCGGTGAGCAGCAAGTGGATCTGAACGGACCACCGTGTATGGCAAGCGAAGACTTCGCCTTTATGCTGAACGAAGTACCTGGGAGCTACTTTTTCATCGGCAACGGTGGTCCCGGCACACCGGGCGCATGCATGGTGCACAACCCGGGCTACGACTTCAACGACGACATCATCGCGCCGGGTGCGGCGTTCTGGCGCGAGCTGGTGAAAACCTATCTGAGGTAGCCTGGGCTGCACCACCTGATCGCGCAGGTAGGCCAGCATCGGTGAGCGGCCTGCAGGGGCGCCTCGGCCAGCAGCTTCATCAGGCCCTCGCTGGCCTGCTGATCGGCCTTCCAAAGCTCATCCAGCTTCTTGAAGGCTGCCTGGAGCTGTGGGTCATCTTGCGCTTTTTCTCTGGCCAAAGCGCTCAGTTCATGGCTCCAGGCACGCCAATCGTTCATGCGTTTGATGGCCGCGGCACGGGCTTCCGGGGTGGTCGCGAGCATGGCGTCGCGCAGCCCCACCGCCCAGGCATAACGCTGCACGTTTGCCTCTTTGGCGAGCGACAGCCCCACGATTTCTTGCTCGTAGAGCGTCGTGTCGGTGTCATCCAGGGCAGACATGTTCCTGAAAGCGAACAGGCTGCCGTCTGCATCGAGCAGGGCCACCTATCAGCGCTTCAAGCGGCAAACGCCGTGATGAGCGCGCCCAGATGAGGTGATGTCCGCGCGCTGCGGCGGTAGGCGAGCACCACGTCGCTGGCCTGCAACTGGGTCGGTGTGGGCAGGGCCTTCAGGCCCAGAGATGCGGTGTGTTTGTGCACCGCAGATGCCGGTGCAATCGTGAGCAAATCAGGGCAGTCGGCGATCAGGTTCAGGTTGCTGTGAAAGGACATCGAGGTGATCACAGGCTCGGGCGGGGTGAGGCCGGCGCCCACAAACATGTCGTCAAACACCTGCCGCGTGAAAGCCGATGGCTGCGGCAGCACCCAGGCCTGATCAACCAGTCGGGCCAGAGGCAAGCGCCGCAGGTCTGCCAAGGGATGACGAGCGCCGGCCACAAACACGAGCCTGTCGCTGCCCACGCGTTGAAAATCGACCCCGATAGGCAGCTGCGAGAGTTCATTGCGCACGGGCACACGGCTCGCCACCGCGTCCAAGAGACCTTCATCGAGCCGCTGCCATAGCCGGGCCACCGTGTCTTCCAGCAGCGTCACGCGGATGTCCGGACGCGCTGTGCGCAGGCGCGTCAGCGCTTTGGGCACCACGCCGTACATGGCCAGCGGCAACACGCCGAACCGCAGCCAGGCCACGTCGGGTGTCAACGCGGCGCGCTGAGCCGCCAACAGCTCCTGGCGCGCCACCCGCATGCGGTGCAGCGCGGCTTCGCCAGCAGGGGTCAAGCCGCCACCGCGTTGGCCTCGTTCCCCACGCTGGACCAGTCGTACGCCAAAAGCCTGCTCCAGACCACGCAGGGCCTGGGTCACCGCTGGCTGGGTCACATGCAGTTGCTGAGCGACCTCACGCAAGGAAGTCCTGGCAGCGATGTGCTCCAGCATCAACAGATCGCGCAAGCGCAGCTGCTCAATGCGGGCGGAAAGAACATCCATAGTAACGCTTATCACTTATGAGAAAAATGTGAATTTCGTTTATATCCCACACGCCCTAGACTGCCAACAGTTCAACCACACAAAGGAGACAACACATGCAACGCCGTCACGTCCTTCAGGCCGGAGCTTTGGGTCTGGCACTCACGTCCCCTTTGTCGCTGCTCGCGCAAACGCCGTTCCCGACGCGGCCGGTCAAGCTGGTTGTGCCCTTTGCCGCGGGGGGTGGCCCCGATGTGCTGGCCCGTCGCGTGGCCGGGCGCCTGGGTCAGGCACTGGGGCAGAGCGTGGTGGTTGAAAACATCGTCGGCGCCGGCGGCATCCTGGCCGCCCAATCGGTTGCGCGGGCACCGGCGGATGGCTACGTGGTGATGCTGGGCGCATCCACCCACATCACGCAAAAGGCCATGCAGCCCGGCGTGCGGTTCGACCCGATCAAGGATTTCACCCACATCGGGCGCACGCTTACCAGCCCCCAGCTGCTGGTGGTGGCCGCCGATTCGCCCTTCAACACCCTGCAAGACCTGGTGGACGCGGCACGCAAGAGCCCGGGCAAGCTCAACTACGCATCGGGCGGCGTGGGCAGCGCGGCCCACCTGAGCGGCGCAGCACTTGGCCACGCGCTCGGCCTGGATGTGGTGCACGTGCCCTACAAGGGCTCAGTCGAGATCGTGCCCAGCATCATGCAGGGTGCCACCCATTTCGGCTTCCCGGTGGTGTCAACGGCCGTTGGCCTGTTGCAGCAGGGCAAGGTGCGGGCGTTGGCCACCACCGGGAGTGCCCGCCTAGCGGCTTTGCCCCAGGTGCCCACGCTGAAGGAAGTCACGGGCAAAGACGAACTGATGCTCGATGCCTGGAGTGGCATCTGGGCGCCAGCAGGGCTGCCGCCTGCGGTGGCAGATGTGTGGTTCAAGGCCCTCCAGCAAGTCTATTCCGACCCCACGGTGCGTGCCGAACACGAAGCCGCAGGAACCTTGGTCGCGCTGTCGTCCAGTCCGACCGAGTTCAGTCGTTTCATCGAAACGGAAACGGTCAAATACCAGCAGTTGGTCAAGGCCACCGGCCTGAACAACCAGTAAAGAAGGCGGTGACGACATGTTTTTGCCACAGGCTCTTGCGGGTGTGCGGGTGGTCGATTTCAGCCATGTCATTGCGGGTCCATTTGCCAGTTTCCATCTGGCCCAGATGGGCGCCGATGTGGTCAAGGTGGAGAAGCCCGGCGCTGGCGACGTGATGCGCCACGGCAGTGCGACGGCCGCACGCTCTTTCACTGCCTTCAACGCCGGGAAACAATTTCGCGACATCGACATCGCCACCGAGGCCGGGCGCGAAGAGGTGCGGGCCCTGGTGCGCGACGCCGACATCCTGCTCGACAACTACCGCCCCGGCGTCCTGGCACGCCACGGGCTGGGCCACGAGGCGATGCGGGCGCTCAACCCGCGCCTGATCTATTGCGCCATTTCCGGCTACGGCTACAGCAGCGACGCACACCGCGACCGCGGTGCCTACGACCACGTGGTGCAGGCGGCCACCGGCATGGCCATGATGGCCGGGGCCACCAACGACCCACCCATCAAGACCGGCTTTCCGGTCATTGACGCGGCCACCGGCATCATTGGTGCGCTGGCGATGGTGAGTGCGCTGCGCGAGCGCGACCGCGAAGGAGGCTCGGGCCGTGGCTGTTTTCTGGACGTCAGCATGTGGGGCGCTTCGCTGCAACTGATGTACCCGTTTGCCTGCGAAGCCCTGAGCACGAGGCAGAACCCACCACGGGTGGGCAACCAGGCCTACTCGGGCAGCCCGGCGTCCGACATGTTTGCCTGCGCCGATGGCTGGATCGCGATCGGCGCCAACACACCGGCGCAGATTGGCAAGCTGGTGGCCGCGTTGGGCACGGACGCGCCTGCCTTGCAGTCGCTGCTGAGCGACACCGGCGGCGGGTTTGCGCGGTCGAGCAACCCGCAACAGTTCAAAAGCCTGCTGGGCGTGGCGCTGCGCAACCGCTATGGCGCCGAGCTGGAGCGCGTGCTCAACCAAGCCGGTGTGCCAGCGGCGCGGGTGCGCACGCTGGCCGAATTTGCCCAGGAAGCGGTGGACAGCGGCCTGCTGCAACCGCAGACCTTGGGCGGGGATGCGCTGGAAAGCGTCAAGACGCCGGGTCTGGGCTGGCAAGTGGAGGCGTAAGCTACTGATACAGGGAGACGTGAACCGCCTGAAAGGCGCGGTGGGAGCCATGGCGACGAGGTCGCTCGACATCGAGATCAGCAATCAGCCAACCCGTGAGGTCATGCATGACGATTTCCGACCAGCGCCGCAGAGGCATTCTCTTGTGGGCCACCGGATCGGTGTTGCTGGTGTTGATGGCCGTGTGGGCCATGCCTCGTTTCAGCCTGTTTGTCGAAGGCAGCGGGGAGCTGCTGGTGCTCCACCTGATCATCGAACTGTTTTCGGTGTTCGTGGCCTTGCTGGTGGTGGTGCTGGCCTGGAACGTCTTCACGGAGGAAGAGGGACCTGCCTCGCGCGCCCTCATCTTTGGTTTCACCGTGGTGGCAGGCCTGGACCTGTTGCATGCGGTGAGCTACCCGGGGATGCCCGACTTGTTCTCACCCGCGAGTACGCCAAAAGCCATTTTTTTCTGGTTTCTGGCACGGGCCTTTGATCTGCTGACCTTCTGCCTTCTGGCCCTGGGCGTGCGTTTGCCGGGCCAGCGCTGGCATTGGCTGGTGGCTGCGCTGGGCACGCTGGCGGTGGTGTTTGCATGGGGCACCTGGCGGCTCGACCTGTTTCCCGTCACCTACGTCCCCGGTGAGGGCGCGACAACGCTGAACGGTCAGATCGACATGGTGCTGATGGCCGGCTACTGGGCGGCGGGCTGGGTCTTCGCCAGTTCGGCACCCAAGGAACGCAACCGATACCTGGCTTGGGCCTGCTTCCTGATGGGGCTGGCCCAGCTCATGCTCAACGGATTTTTTGATACCGGCGACGTGCTGCTTTTTCTTGGCCACCTTCTGAAGATCTCGGCGTTTGCGCTGATTTTCATGGCCACCTTCCTGCTGGGGCTACGTTCACCCTACCAGCTGCTGCAGCGTTCCGAACAGCAAGTGCGCAGCAAGCAGGCCGAGCTGGACACCCTGCTCACCCGCATACCGGCCGGCTTGGCACGCATCGATTCCGCGGGACACTACGTGTACGTCAATGCCCGGCTCGCATCGCGGCTGGGGCAAGCGGTTGAATCCATAGTTGGCCGTCCGTTCGGTGAAATCGTCAAGCCCGAGCGCAATGGCACGGTCAGCCACCACTTTGAATTGGCCCTGTCGGGCCAGTCGACGGGCTATGAGGGGCAGACCTACCTGGTGAATGGCGAGGCCAACCACGCGACGGTCTGGATGGCACCGGAGCACGACTCTGCCGGACAGGTGGTGGGCGTCATCGCCGTGGTGCTGGACGTGACGGAGCAACGACGCCTCCAACAAGACCTCGCCCATTCAATGCATGAGGTCTCCGAACTCAAGGCCGCGCTGGATGCCCACGCCATCGTGGCCATCACCAACGCGCAAGGCATCATCACCAGCGTCAACGACAAGTTCTGCGAGATCTCCCAGTACAGCCGGGAGGAGTTGCTGGGCCGGTCCCACCGTGTCATCAATTCAGGGCACCACAGCGAGGGCTTCTTTCAGGACCTATGGCACACCATATCCGGTGGCAATGTCTGGACCGGCGAAATCTGCAACCGGGCCAAGAATGGCTCACTGTACTGGGTGCACACCACCATCGTGCCGTTTGTGGGCAAAGACGGCCTTGCAGAGCAGTACATCGCAATCCGCGCCGACATCACCAAGCGCAAGCAGGCCGAGCAGGATGCACAACGCATGGCCTTGCACGATGCGCTTACCGATCTGCCGAACCGCCGCTTGATGGCAGAGCGTTTGTCGCAGGCCGTTGTCCATGCTGTGCGCGACAAGCATATGGGCGCCCTTCTGCTTCTGGACCTGGACCTGGACCATTTCAAAGAAATCAACGACACCTTGGGACACGCCCTAGGCGACGATTTGTTGCGCGCGGTGGCGAACCGTTTGCGCACTTCGGTTCGGCAAACAGATACCGTGGCGCGTCTGGGTGGCGACGAGTTTGTGGTGGTGCTCACAGATGTTGCATCCGACATGGCTGCGGCCACAGCTGCGGCCAGCGATTGGGCCGAAAAAGTGCGTGTCCGACTGGCTTACCCTTATGAAGTACACGGCGAGCCTGTCATTACAACGTCCAGCGTAGGTGTGGTCCTGTTTGGAAGCGCAGCGGATGACCCGGAAGAAATGCTCAAACAGGCCGACATGGCGCTGTACAAGGCCAAGGCGGGCGGCCGCAATCAGGTGTGCTTCTTCGATCCGTCACTCCAGGCAGATGTCAACAGCCGCGCCAGCCTGCTGCGTGACTTGCGTGTGGCGGTGGAGCAGCATCAGCTGCGCCTCTACTACCAACCTGTGGTCGACCGCGCACGTCGGGTGTTGGGTGTGGAGGCCCTGGTACGCTGGGTGCACCCTCAACGTGGTCTGGTGTCGCCGGCCGCCTTCATTCCGCTGGCGGAGCAGAGCGGCATCATTCTTCAGATTGGTGAATGGGTGCTGGACACTGCCTGTGCGCAACTGCGCGCGTGGTCCGATGACCCGGTGCGCACGGCATGGACCGTGGCCGTCAACGTCAGTGCACGCCAGTTCAACGAACCCACTTTTGTGGCCACGGTCGAGTCGGCGCTGGCCCGCGCCGGCGCCAACCCCACGCGCCTGCGGCTCGAGTTGACGGAGAGCCTGTTGCAGGCCGATCTGGACAGTACCATTCACAAGATGCGCCTTCTCACCGACGCGGGCGTGCACTTCTCGCTCGATGACTTCGGTACGGGTTATTCGTCGCTGAGCTACCTCAAGCTACTGCCCTTGGATCAGTTCAAGATCGACAAGTCCTTTGTGAATGACATCCTGAACAACCGCAAGGACCTCGCCATCGCCAAGACCATTCTCGGCCTGGCTTCCAACCTGGGCTTGGGCGTGGTGGCAGAAGGTGTTGAGAACGTTGCGCAATACGAGTTGCTGGAGGCATACGGCTGCGAAGCATTTCAGGGCTATCTGTTCAGCAAGCCAGTTCCAGCGCAAGAGCTGCCTCAACAAGCCTTCATTTGACGCACGGCGTTGGCTGCCTCCCCCATACAAGACAAGAGTAAATCAATCGAAGGGGACGCTTGATACACACAGGCCAGCCAAGCGGTTCCTGCGCCCGAAGGGCAGCTCCGTGCGAAGTTAAACACCCGCCCTATTCAACCCAAAGGCCGCCAGCCCCTGCTCAACGGGCGTATTTGCTGCGCGTCACACGGTTGTGCATCGCGCAAACAAACGGCACAGCGAGCAGCGACCACTGCAACACGCCGGCGGTGCGGTACACATGGCCGGCCGCGACAAACATCGGGGCCGGCTCAAACGCGGACACCAGGGGCAGCAAGACGTACAAGCTCGGTATGGCCACCAGGCAGGTCAGCACAAACACGGCCCATTCGTCGGCCCAGCTGTCCAGGCCACGCGCCGCGGCCCAGGCCAGCAGGGCGGCAAAACACAGCGTGACCAGACCGCCAAACACCCACAAGGTGCCACCGGTCAGTGTGGCAAAACTCGGCACGCCCATGGCCACGCCCCAGATCAGTTGCACCACAGCGCCCACCGCCGCCGCAGCGGCCAGCGCCCAGCTTGATCGCTTGTCAAAGAGGGGCCGCTGCCGCGACTGCAGGCGCGAACCCCACAGCCGCCAGGCGCCGATCAGCAGGCCCAGCACGCTGGCCCCGGCGAACACCAGACGCAGCATCGACTGCTCCACCAGCACCCGCTGGTCCAGCGCCAGCAGGCCAGCGGGCATCCACACCTGGGCCTGGTCCAGGGTGGACAGGCCCGGCGTGACCACCAGGTGTTGCACCAGCAGCAGGGCAGAGGCGATCAGCACCAACACCACGCCCACGGTCAGCCCCTGCGACCACAGCGACTGCGGCTCGGCACGCACGGTGGCCGGCAGGGTTCGGTCGCGCTGCGACCAGCGGTTGACCACAAACAGCGCATATCCACACAACAGGCTCAGCGGCACCAGGATGGCGTGGGCCGCAAACGCGCCTTCGATCTGGCGTGCCGCCGGATCGATCCAGCCCATGCCGACCCAGGCCAGGCGCAGCACCGGCGCGGTCAGCAGCAGGCCGTAGTTCAGGCACATGTAGCCCTGGTGCTGGGCGATTTCGCCGCGCCACAGGTGGTACATCGCCAGCCACAGCGTCACGGTGACACCCACTGCCATGGCCCACAGCAGCACCCAGAAGGTCATCTGGTCGTAGATCTTGTCCACCGGCGTGAGCAGCAGGTAGCTGGCCGCGGCCACCATGGCCACCTGGGCACCGATGACATAGCTCATGCCAAAGGCGCGGTGCCAGCGGGGGTGGCTGCGTCGCATCGCAGGCCAGAACTGGATGGCACCAAACAACATGCAGAAGCCGCCCAGCACGTTGTGCAGCGCCAGAATTTTGGCGTTGAGTGTGGGCATGGTGGCGTAGTGCACCAGCGTTTCAATCAGACCGTTTTCACCGTAGGCATAGCGTTCGGAGTTGAGCCAGGCCACCAGGGTCAGGGTCTGGTAGCGCACCGCGTCGCCCAGGCCCTGGCTGTCGATACGTTCGCCGCGGTCAACCGCGGCCTTGGCCGCCTCGCGTGCGGCGGCCACGCTGGGGTCGCCGGCGCTGGTGTAGTTGCTGATGCCGGCGTCGATGGCCATCAGGCCGTACACGAACAGCGCAGCCACCAGCAGCGCGGCCCACCCGCGCAACAGGTGGCGGCGCCACGGAGCGGGCAGGACGTCGGCTCGCTCGAAGGCGGTAGCAGGAGAGGGAATGGAAGACATGCGGGTGCTCTTTTTAGACGGTTGTCATTGCGCGGCGGCCAGGCGTTGCAGGTCGGCACGGTAAACCCGCACACAGGCCACAAACGCGGCCGCGGCCAAGACGGAAAAAATGGGGGCCAGCGTCAGGCCGGCTTGCAGCCCGAAGCGGTCGGACACCATGCCCACCGCCAACGGCCCGATGGCCATGCCCAGGTTGCCCAGCAGCGCCACAAAGGCCACCGACGTGGCGCGGAACGCGGGGTGGATCACATCGAGCACGATGGCGATCACGGTGCCCACGGTGCAGCCCATGAAAAAGCCGCCCAGCACGATCATCGCTATCTGTGCGCGGCCCACCGGCATGGCACCAAAGGCCACCGCCATCAGCGCGGCGCACACCAGGCTGAGCACCGCCATGGCCTGCAGGCGGCGGGTGCGGTGCGCGGCGCCCAAGCGGTCGATGGCGCGGCCCCAGACGATCACCCCCACCGAAAACGCCAGCACGGTCATCGCGGTCATGGCGCCAGCGCGCTCCTGGGGCAACTGGTGCACGCGGGTGTAGAAGCTGGGCAGCCAGGTGAGCATGTTGGCCACAAAGGCCAGGTGCAGTGCACCGCCCAGACCCACGAGCAGGGCCGTGGGCGCCTGGCGCAGCGCCTGCCAGATGGCGCGCACCAGGCTGCCCAGCGAAGGCCGCTGGCTGCCGTGATTGACCTGGAAGGTTTTGTAGTCGGGCACAAACCAGAACATCAGCGCCAGGATCAGGCCGGGCACACCCACCACCCCGAAGGCCGCCCGCCAGCCCCACCTGGCCGTGATGTAGCCGCCCAGCACCACCCCGATGATGGAGCCGATGCCACCGGCCGCCTGGAAGGCACCCAGGATGAAGCCGTGCATGCGGGCCGGGAAACGCGAGGCCAGCAACGCACTGCCGGCCGGGCCGTAGCCCGCCTCGCCCAGGCCCACCGTGAGGCGAGCCAGGAACAGCTGCAGGTAACCGGTGGCCAGGCCACAGGCCATGGTGGCCGCACTCCACACGGTGCCCATGATCATGATGCTGCGGGTGCGGCTCCAGCGGTCCACCAGCACCGCAATGGGCAGGGCGCCCAGGCTCACGGTCAGCGCCACCACCGAGGACAGCGCGCCAAGCTGGGTGTCGGTCCAGCCGAACTCGGCTTTGAGCGCGGGGAACATCGACACGATCACCTGCCGGTCGATGTAGTCCACCATCATGAGCAGGAACACCAGCCCAAAGGTGAGCCAGCCGCTGGTGGACACCGCCTGGTTTGATGCGCTGGTCTGTGCCGCGTCTTGAGAAAAAATCACTGAGGCCATGGTGTTGTCTCCGGTGGCTGTGTAGGGGGAGGTGACGCGGGATCAGGCCGGCACGTGTGGCGGCACCAACTGGGCTTCGCCCTCACGCCAGCGCAGCATGTCAGCCGCCGCGCTGCCCAGCAGGCTGTCCACCCGCGCACGGGCCACATCGTCGAGCTGGGCATATTCGTCTTTGAGCCACAACAGGCTGGTGGCGGTGTACGGACGCACGCTGCCAGTGAAAGGCATGCCCGCCAGGGCCACCGATATCTGCTGCTCGCCGCGCTGCACCGCCTCGACCTGCGCCTCAGCGTAAGGCAGATAGGTCTGCACCACCAGCGCCAGCAGGCCGGCCAGCGCCGCCGGAGCGGCCTCGCCCGGCTGGCGCCAGGCGCCGTCCACGCCCGAGGCGTCGTCCAGGTCTTGCACCCACTGGAAGGCGCGCGGCGCGTTGCGCTTCATGTAGTCGGATGCCGTGCTGTCGATGGCGCATTGCGAGAGTTGACCGAACAGCCCCATTTCGGCCAGCGAGGGCTGGGTGCCGAACAGGTAGCGCTGCTCGGTCAGCAGCGTCTCGATCTGGCGCAGCACACCGTGGTAGATGTGCTCGTACAGCGGCAGGTTCTCCATGCCGCCCAGCGCCTGCATCAGGTTGACCTGGCGCTGCGTGAACTGGGCCACATAGGCTTCAAAGGTCGCCGTGGGTGCAGCGCCCATCCAGCCGGTCAGCTGGCGGCGCGGGCAGAACTGCCGGTCCGCCTCAAAACCCCAGCGGTGCGCGAACATGGGCAGCACCAGCAGCTCGTCGGCAAAGTCTTCGATCAGGTGGGCCAGAAAGGCATCGGCCGGGTCGCTCGGAATCAGCGAGCGCTGACCGGGGTGGCGTTGCTCCAGCGCATAGAGGATGGGTGTGCTGTCGGCCCAGTAGCGGCCGTCTTCGGGCAGCTGCAGCACCGGGATGGTGGTCTTGCCGGCGGCGGCCAGCTCACCGCCCTGGTTGATGTAGCCCTGGGGCACCACCCACACATGGGGCAGGCGGCGATAGCGCAGCGCGGCCCGCAACTTCAGCGAATAAGGCGAACCGGGGCCGCCCAGCAGGCGGTAGGTTGGGGTGCTCATGGGGTTTCCTCGAATGGCGTGATGGGTTCAGTCCGCGCGCGTCACGGGCGGCGGGGTGTAGTGGCCTTGCAGCAATGGCGCGTGGGGCACGTAGGTGCGCAGCACCAGCCAAAACGGGCCGCTGGGCGGCGCGGGCAGCCAGTTGGCGGCCAGCTCTCCCTCGGGCGCGTCGCTCTGCAGTGCGATCGTCAGCGAGCCATCGGGGCCGTGCTGCAGGCCGGTGGTTTCGCTGGAGATGCTGTAGCGGTCAATCGGGTTGGCCACGAGCTGGTTGGCGGGCCGGGTGTACAGGGTGATGGACCAGAAGGCATCCACCGGCGGGTAGCCGCCGTTGTCAAAGCGGATGCGGTATCGCCGCGCGGCGTCCAGCGGGGCGCCCTGCGCGTCCGTCATGGCGTACACGTAGAGCGTTTCCTCGGGCACCATGGCGCCGAAACCACCCAGGGCGATGGCAGAACGCGACAGGAAATCGTGGCCGTAAACACCCACCTTGTAGTTGAAGAACCAGGTGCCCTGGCGCTGGGCGCTGACTTGCAGGTGCGCCTGCACGCGGCCAAACGCCGCCAACACGCCCTGCTGCAGCCCGCGCCGCTGGGCATCGCTCAGGCGCTCGGCGTCGAATCGCCCGGCACAGCCAATGCCAAGCCCGTAGAACTGCGCGGCCACCCCTTCCTCGCCGGGCAATACGCCGGCCTCGGCGATGGCGGCGTTGAGCAACTCAAAAAACACCAGCGAGTGGAAATGTGGGGCGTCAGGCCGGGCACTCAGAGGCGGCGTGGGGCCGGCATCCACCGGCATGGGGCGCGCGCCCGGCAGCGTCTGAAGGGTGAAGCGCGCGTTGCTGGCCACGCAGGCTTGCAGATCGCCCTCGCGCCCCTGGCGCACCAGGCTGCGCACCAGCGTGATGAGAAAACGCGAGTCGATGTCGATGCGTGTCACGCCGTCGGGCAAGTCACCGCCCCAGCCGCGCCACACATAGGCATAACGCCCCGGCGCCGAGCCCAGACGGCTGCCCAGGTAACTCACCGTGTTGCCGGCGATGTCGGTGGCCACCACCGACCAGTAGCGCTCCAGCACCTCGGGCACGTCGATCAGCAGCGGGCCGCCCGACAGATCGAACCAGCCCACGTTCATCAGCGCCTCCACCGTGGGGGTGAAGTCGTGAAAGCCGGGTTTGGCCAGTTCGGTGTAGCGGTGAAACTGGTTGTAGGGCGCGTGGTTGCGAGAGGTGGGGTGGGTGGCTTCGCGGCGCAGCAGCAGCGACTTCACATAGGGGTAGCCCCAGAGGTAGGCCTGGTAGGCGATGGCAAACGCCTCCTGCTCCTGCAGGGCGTCGGGGAGGCCTGGCAGGCCCGGTTGGGCCTGGGACGGCGACGCGTTGCGCGCTGTGTTCATCGTGTCTCCTGCGTTTTTTACGCTGTTGTTGCGGGCGGATTCTAGGAATCAGGGCTTGTCTCGATTTGTTATTTTTTGACATCGTGATAGCTTGCGTTTCCCTACCGCCCTGCCCCATGCCCCTGTTCGCACCCGTCTTTCCGCAGCGCTACTTCGCTCCCATGCTCAAGGTGCTGGAGCAGGCGCCACGCGACCTGCAGCGGGCCTTCGCGGCGGCCGCAGGCCTGCCTGAAGGGGCGCAACTGGAGCCCGATTTCCCGATCAGCCTGGAACGGCTGGAGGACATGCTGACGCTGATCCTGGCCACGCCGGGCTACGCCGACTTTGCGCTGGAAGTGGGCCTGCGTTTGCGGGTGAGCGACCATGGGCCGCTGGCGCCGCTGCTGCTGCGCTGCCGCACGCTGGAGGAGCGCATGCGCATGCAGGCGCGCTACCACCGGCTGATCTCGCCTTCGCTGTCGCTGCAGTACATGCGCTATGCCGACCGGGGCGAACTGCTGGTGCGCCCGGTGGCCCCCATGGGCCCCACCGGCCTGCGTGTGATGCTGGAGCTGTACGCCTTTGCCGGCTATGTGAACCTGCCCGCCGACGCACTCAATTCCATGGAGCCGTTTCACATCTACCTGTCGATGCAGCCGCCCAGCTATGTGGCGCGTTTGCAGGCGCTCAAAGGCGTGCGCTTTCACTTTGTGCGCACCGGCCTGCCAGAAATGCGCCTGGTGGTGCCCGGGCCCAGGTTGCTGGCCCCGCTGGCACCTGCTTCCAGCGCCCGCGACGAGGCCGAGGCCGAGCAGCTGGCCGACCGCGTGCGCAGCGTCAGCCGCACCACGCGCGTGAGCGACTGGGTGCGGCTGCTGCTGCGCGAGGCCGAGGCCCACCAACCCACGGCCGACGAACTGGCGGAGCTCATCAACGTCGGCCGCAAGACCTTTGAGCGCGCGCTGGCGGCCGAAGGCGAGAGCTACCGCGATCTGGCCAAGGCGGTGCGCCACCAGCGCGCCTGCGAGTACCTGGACAAGCCGGGCGTGTCCGTCGGCCACATCGCCTACCGGCTGGGCTACAGCGACATCGCCAGCTTCAGCCACGCCTTCCGCGCCATGGCCGGCTGCAGCCCCAGCCAGTACCGACGCCAACGCTGACCCGGCCGCAGCGTTGCGCGGGTTGGCCGCTTCGCCAGATTGTCCAAAAACAACAAATCGGCAAGCGTCGTCTTGCCAACAATCGCCCCTCGTTGCAAGTGGCATCACGAGGAGACACATGAAAACCCCCGACACCAGCGAAGCCATGGCGCTCACGCTGCAAGACGTCCTGGCCCGCCAGCGGCGCGCCTTTCAGCGTTTTCCGAACCCCAGCGCCGGCGAGCGCCGCGACGATTTGCGCCGCCTGCGCCGCCAGTTGCAACGCTACCAGGACGCGCTGGCCCACAGTGTGGCGGCCGACTTTGGCCAGCGTGCCCACGCGGAAACCAAGATGCTGGACATCCTGCCGTCGATTCTGGAAATCGACCATGCCGTTTCGCATGTGGGCCGCTGGATGCGCCGCAGCTGGCGCCGCCCCGAGCTGCTGCTGGCCTCCAACAGCCTGCAGGTGACCTACCAGCCCAAAGGGGTGGTGGGCATCATCGTGCCCTGGAATTTCCCGATCTACCTGTGTTTTGGCCCGCTGGCCGCGGCACTGGCGGCCGGCAACCGGGTGATGCTCAAGCTGTCCGAGGTGTTGCCGCACACGCGCGCCGTCATCGGCCGCATGCTGGGCGAGATTTTTCCGCTAGACCAGGTGGCCGTGTTCGGTGAAGAACTCACCGACCCCACCGCCTTCACCGCCCTGCCCTTCGACCACATAATCTTCACCGGCTCGCCCGCGGTGGGCAAAGCGGTCATGGCTGCGGCGGCACAGAACCTCACGCCGGTGACGCTGGAGCTCGGTGGCAAGTCGCCCGCCATCGTCTGCGCCGACTACCCGCTGGAGGCGGCGGCGCGCAGCATCGCGTTTGGCAAAGGCCTCAACTGCGGGCAGATCTGTGTGTCGCCCGACTACGCCCTGGTGCCGCGCGCACAAGAGGCCGCCTTTGTGGCCGCCGTGCAGCGCGCGTTTGGCCAGCTGTACCCGGCCGGTGTGGTCAACAACCCCGACTACAGCGCGGTCGTCAATGCGCGCCAGCTCCAGCGCCTGCAAGGCCTGCTCGACGATGCGCGCGACAAAGGCGCCACCGTGGTGTCCGTGGGCGAAGCCGCAGGCCGGCAAATGCCGCTGCAGATCGTGACCGGTGTCACGCGCAACATGCGCCTGATGCAGGAGGAAATCTTCGGCCCGGTGCTGCCGGTGTTTGTCTACGACACGCTGGGCGACGCCATCGCCGAGGTGCAGTCGCAGCCCCGGCCGCTGGCGCTGTACTGCTTCACCCACGACGCCGCTGCGCGCGACGAGGTGCTGCAACACACCCACTCGGGTGGCGTGACGATCAACGACTGCGCCTGGCACATCATCAACCACGACGCGCCGTTCGGCGGCATTGGCAACTCGGGCATGGGCACCTACCACGGTGTTGAGGGCTTCCGCGAGCTGTCCCACGCGCGCACCGTGTTCAGCCGCCACCGCTTCTTTCCCATCCAGCTGTTCCAGCCGCCGTTCGGCAACTGGGCGCAGCGCCTGGTGGGCCGGTTCTACCTGGGCCAGCCCGACCCCTCGGTCTCATCCGCTCCCTCTGCTTCCAAGGACCACCCATGAACGCCCACATGATGCAGCAGCCGCTGTTGATCTCATCGCTTCTCCAACACGCCGAGCGCCACCACGCCACGCAGCACATCGTCTCGCGCCGGGTCGAAGGCGACATCCACCGCTACACCTATGCCGATCTCGCGTCGCGTTCGCGCAAGCTGGCCATGGCCCTGGCCGGCCTGGGCATGGCCCCTGGCGTGCGTGTGGGCACCATCGCCTGGAACACCTACCGCCACCTGGAGCTGTACTACGCCGTCTCGGGCTCGGGCGCGGTGCTGCACACCCTGAACCCGCGTCTGCACCCCGACCAGCTGACCTGGATCGCCGACCACGCCGAAGACGAGATCCTCTGCTTCGACAAGACCTTCCTGCCTTTGGTCGAAGCCGTGGCCGCGCGGCTCAAGACCGTGCGCAAGTTCGTGCTGATGGTGGACCGCGACCACATGCCCGCCGAGAGCAACATCCCCGGCCTGCTGTGTTTTGAGGACCTGATCGCCAGCGAGCCCACCGACCACTTCGAGTGGCCCGCCTTGGATGAGCAGACGGCATCGAGCCTGTGCTACACCAGCGGCACCACCGGCAACCCCAAGGGCGTGTTGTATTCGCACCGCTCCACGGTGCTGCACACCTTTGCCTCGGCCTTGCCCGATGCGCTCAACCTCTCGGCCCGCGACGCGGTGTTGCCCGTGGTGCCCATGTTCCACGTCAACGCCTGGGGCCTGCCGTATTCGGCCTGTATGGTCGGCGCCAAGCTGGTGTTTCCCGGCCCGGGGCTGGACGGCAAGAGCCTGCACGATCTGTTCGAGAGCGAAGGCGTCACCGTCTCGGCCGGTGTGCCCACCGTCTGGCAGGGCCTGCTGGC
>JAUYSB010000116.1 GCA_030696525.1 Hydrogenophaga sp.
GAGCTGCGTGGGTGAGCGACCCGCTCGCACTAGCTCGACCATCTGCTGGCGAAATTCCGCCGGGTACGGCGGTCGTACTTTGGACATTTGCGACTCCTTGAACACAAAGAATGATGTGTCCACGGACCCGGGTCAACTCCACTACAGACGTTCTTCCGGTGTTTTCCAGCGAATAAGCATCTCCAGAGGGTTCGCAACTCTCAGCAATCCCTTTGCCAAGTTGACCCGCTCAATGACGGCATCGCGGGTATCGGATTCCAGGCTTTCAGCAGCCTGTGTGATGGCCGAAAAGTACGCCTCCACCTTGCGGTGTTCGTCCCACGCAGCGATTGCTGCAGCGAGGTCTTTCTGAGCAGATTTATTGGCATCTTCTCGTCGCTCGCGCTGCCGTTGTTCTTCCCAGACCCGCTTTTGCTCCTCCCATTTTCTATGTGCTTCTTCTTCCTGCTCTCTTGCGATTGCCAGTAGCCGTGTCAGTTCTGGAACTGAGGCTTCGAGTGCGTCAACAACCTTGGGTATCACCGTCCGCAGCTCACCAGGCTTTGACTCCTTCCAGTGCTCTATCCACGTGACGCGATGGGAGCTTGGACAGTAGGCTTTCAGAATCAATCGACCCGAGGGGCGGTGCTTCGTTGATGTCCAGTGCCTTGGCCCTGTGTACTTGCGCCGCTGCTGGTCTGTCAGTTCACGCATCGGGATGTAGGTTCCGTTGACGTAGACCGTCTCAACACTCTCCAGCATTTCAAACAAAGTCAAGCCGATAGCCAGCTCGCCGATGAACAGTACCGTTGGGCGGTCGGGCGACCACGGTGTTTCGTGGTGGCTGTTCGGCTCTTGGACATCTCGGACGGAAACGTCTGCTCGCCTCATCTGAAGGTGGCCTGGCGCGAGCATCACGCGGTGGCCTTTCTTTGTCAGCGCGAGAAACAGCGCGTTGGCGGTTATCAGCGCATCGTCCAGGAGCGCTGGCGACGAGATGATGTCCACGAGGATGCGTTTGAAAGGGTGGAGCAGGCCCGTGCTTCTCTCGCGTGATTTCAGGAAGAGCGGCCTCACGTCCTTCAGCAGCGGGTGTACTGATGGCAGGGCTGCCTTTTTCGAGGAGCGCCCAGGCCTGTGCACACTTTGGCCGCCTGCAGTGGGAGCCGCAGCTACTTGCTTGCGCGCTACACGTTGGGTGTTGCCAACCGACAGCCCGGGCTTCCACTCGGTCAAGTCCCCGGGCTCGGCAGGTGGGAGTGCGGGTCTTTGCGGCGCTCTCCCCATTTCATATTGAGTCCAGTACCCCAGCCCAGGCCTGGGAACTCGAAGTTCTGTGCAAACGCGGGCCATGTAGCTGGATGACACACCAAACATTTCGCCCACACGGAGCATCGGCTTGGTCCAAACAAGTTCGTAGAGCTGTTCGCGCGTTATCGGGCCTATGGCTTGGACGGCTGACTGTGGGGTGGTGTCGGGCTGTGTTTCGTCGGAATTCATCTCCGTGTCCTCTTGGCTTGCGATGTGCCGGCTGTGTGGGCTCATGTTTTTGGCATGATGTGCTAAAAACTGCACGATAGCCAGATGCCTACCAAGCCGATAGACCGACTCCTTTTCGCCCAGGGTGGCGAGTGTTTTTTCTGCAAGCAGGTGCTGCAGAAATCCGACGCGAGTCTGGAGCACCTCGTTGCTCAGACGCATGGTGGCAAAGACAACGATGAAAATGTCGTGGTCTGCTGCAAAATCCTCAACGCGCTGTTTGGCCGCATGTCGTTGAAGGAGAAGCTTGAGGTCATCCTCAAGCAGCGAGGTGCTTTCGGTTGTCCTGCCCAGGCGCGGGCAGCGATTGCTGCCGCTGCGACTCCGAGTCAGGGCGAGGTTCCGCTCAAAGCAGGGAGCCCACTGGCGGTGGTCGTTGAAAACCTGAAGAAACGTGGAAACGCTCGACAGACGAGACTGGACAAACTGGCGAACACCATCAAAACCGCGCTAGAGCACCAAAAACTTGATGGGAGTCAGGCGGACAAAGTCTTGGCTCAACTGCGGTCGAAACAGTGGGTCCAGGTCGACGGCGAGAAGGTCAGCTATCACTTGCCGGTAGAAAAGGTGGATGCTGGCATTCACCTTAGCTGACTCCCAGTCAGGTTTTGACCGCAGGTACAGGGCATGCCTCTGATGTGGGTTCGCGTGTCGAGCAGTGGACCCAACTGCCCCAAGTCGGCTATGAATTTTTTTTGGACAGGTTATGGTTTATTTTTGTCCGTTCGGCCAGTTTATGCCTGATTCACGCACTTAATGGGCACTCCTGTCCCAGGGGTTGCGGACAGGTTATGGTTCATTTTGCGGACGGGATATGCGCAACGGCACACCGTTGGTCTTTTTATTTTTTGCGCCGCATTTGGCTTGTTTTCATGACGTCTCTGCAGCCCGGCACGCTCGGCATCGATTTCGGTACTTCCAATTCCGCCATGGCCTGGGCCGACACCCACGGCGTGGCGCGTCTGATTCCGCTGGAAGGCGATGCGGTGTCGATGCCCACGGCGGTGTTCTACAACGCCGAGGACCGCAGCACGCACTTTGGCCGTGATGCCGTGGCGCAGTACCTCAGCGGCACCGAAGGCCGGCTGATGCGCTCGCTCAAAAGCCTGCTGGGCAGCCCGCTGCTGCTGGAAACCACGGTCATCAATCACCAGCAGATCAGTTTTCAGGACATCGTGGCCACCTTTCTGGCGGCGCTGCGCGACCGCGCCACCGCCACCTTGGGCCACGCGCCGCGGCAGGTGGTGATGGGACGGCCGGTGTTTTTTGTCGATGACGACCCCAAGCGCGATGCGCAGGCCCAGCAGTCGCTGCTGGACGCGGCACACGCGGTGGGCTTTGAGCAGGTGTCGTTCCAGTTGGAGCCCATCGCCGCTGCGCTGGACTACGAGCGCAGGCTCGCGCGCGAGGCCACCGTGCTGGTGGTGGACATCGGCGGCGGCACGTCCGACTTCACCGTGGTGCGGCTGGGGCCGCAGCACATGGCACAGCCCGACCGCAGCGGCGACGTGCTGGCCACCACCGGCGTGCACATCGGCGGCACCGACTTTGACCACCGGCTGAGCCTGGAGAACGTGATGCCACTGCTCGGTTACCGGCACCTGGGTCCGCAGGGCCGCGAGGTGCCGAGCCGGGTGTTTTTTGACCTGTCCACCTGGCACCTGATCCAGTGGCTGTACCAGCCGCGCGCGATCAGCCAGGCCCAGGCCCTGCGCACCAATTACACCGATCCAGTGCTGCATGCGCGGTTGATGGACGTGCTGCAGCAGCGCCACGGCCACCACATCGCGCACGAGGTGGAACAGGCCAAGATCCGCTGCTCGCAGTCGGGTGGCGACACCGAGGTGGACCTGTCGTGCATCGAGCGGGCGCTGACCGCGCACATGGCCGCGAGCGACATGGCCGACCAGCTGCAGGCCTTGCTGGTGCGGGTGGTGGCGTGCGCGCGAGACTGTGTGGCGCAGGCCGGCTTGAACGCGGGCGGCCTCGATGCCGTCTACCTCACCGGCGGCTCGTCTGCCCTGCGACCGTTTCAGCAGGCGCTGCAGGCCGCGTTTGCCGGTGTGCCCATGGTCGAGGGCGACCTGTTTGGCGGCGTGGCTTCGGGCCTGGCCTACACGCGGCTCTGATGCGCCGGGGCGGGTGATGTCTCGGCTGCGTCGGGCCGCGCATGCCACAGCAGCACGCCCAGCACCACCGGGATGCTGATGGCGGCCACCCATGGGTTGGCAAAAATCAGCGAGAGCGAAAACACGTTCAGCGTCCAGAACGCCGGTTGTTTGATGGGCCGTGCCACGTAGCCGGTGTAGGCCGCGCCCAGCCCCATCACCGCCACCACCGAACAGGTGGCTGCCAGCAGGAAGGCGGGCCAGGTGAAGTCCAGCAGCAGCAGCGAGGGCGAATACACGAAGGCAAACGGCACCAGCGCCTTGCCCATGGACAGGCGGAACGCGGTCATGCCGGTGCGCATGGGCTCGCTGCGGGCGATGCCGGCCGCAGCAAACGCGGCCAGCGCCACGGGTGGCGTCACGTCAGCCAGCACGCCGAAATAGAAGACGAAGAAGTGGGTCGCCAGCTGGGGCACGTCCAGCTGCGCCAGTGCCGGCGCCACGATGGCCGCCAGGATGATGTAGGTGGGCGTGGTGGGCACACCTGAGCCCATGATGATGCAGGCGATGGCGGTGAACAGCAGGCCGAACAGGATGGTGACCTGCTTGAGGTCGAGCAGGCCGAACACGTCCAACGCCACCAGGCCCTGCGCGGCCACGCTGGACACATCCACCACCCAGGCCGAGAACTTGAAGCCCATGCCGGTGAGGGTGGTGATGCCCAGCACAAAACCCACGCAGGCGCAGGCCGCGCCAATGCCCAGCGCGGCCTTGGTGCCCATGTCCAGGCCTTGCACCAATGCGCGCGGGCCCACGGCGATGCCGGTCATGCCCTTGCCCAGGGGGCCCAGCAGGCGCGGAATCCAGGAGCACGCCACGGTCAGGGTGATGCCCCAGAACGCCGCCAGGAAAGGCGTGTACTGCATCAGCAGCAGCGTCACCATCACCACCAGTGGAATGAACAGGTGCCACGAGCTGCGCAGCACCAGGCCGATGCTGGGGATCTCGGATGCGTCCATGCCGCGCAGCTTGAGGCGCTTGGACTCCAGGTGCACCATGTAGAGGATGGCAAAGTAGTGCAGCATGGCCGGCACGATGGCGATCAGGATCAGCTGGTTGTAGGGTATGCCCAGCGTCTCGGCCATGATGAAGGCGGCCGCGCCCATGATGGGTGGCGTGATCTGCCCGCCACACGACGCCGAGGCCTCCACGGCGGCCGCAAACCGGGGCTGAAAACCCACCTTCTTCATAAGCGGAATGGTCATCACGCCGGTGGTGACGGTGTTGGCGATGGCCGAGCCCGAGATCATGCCGAACAGGCCCGACGACACCACGCTGACCTTGGCCGGCCCACCCGAAAAGCGCCCCGCCGCAATGGTGGCCAGGTTGACGAACAGCTGCCCCAGCCCGGTGAGCTGGGCCATGATGCCGAACAGCACGAAGTGGAAAACAAAGGTGGCGACCACGCCCACGGGGATGCCGTAAATGCCTTCCGTGCCTTTGTAGAGGTGGGCCACGATGCGCGGCAGGCTGTAGCCACGGTGGCCCAGGCCGCCGGGCAGGTAGGGCCCCAGCAGCCCGTAGAAGATGGTGGCAATGGCCAGCAGCGGCAGGAAGATGCCCATGGTGCGGCGCGTGGCTTCGATCACCATGGCAATCGCGATCACGCCCATCATCAGGTCCAGCGGCGTGTGGTTGCCGGGGCGCTCGATGAAGATGTCCTGAAAGAACACCAGCAGGTAGAGCGAAATGGCCGAGGCCAGGGCGGCGAACACCCAGTCGCGCCAGGGGATGTGGTGGTGGCTGCCGTCGTACATGCGAAACGGCAGCGCCAGGCCTGCAATTGCCAGCAGCACGCCCATGAAGGCGTAGCGCATCGCGTCGGGCACCGGCTCGTTCAGGCCACTGAGCAACTGCGTGCCCATGAACAGGTAAAAGGCCACTAGCCCCAGCGACACCAGCCATTCCCACGGGCCGGGCAGGCGTTTCTGGCGCGGAAACACCAGAAAGCACAGGCCCAGCACCACCGTCAGGTGGATGGCGCGGTGGGCAATCTCGTTGTGCAGGCCAAAACCCGCCGTGTAGTAGTGCCAGGCGGCCAGTCCGGCGCACAACACCAGCACGACCTTCGCGCTCCAGCCGCTCAGGCGGCGAAAGCTCGCTTCGGGGTCGAACTGTTCGATCAGGCGATCGACTTCGGCTTGGGTGGTGCTCATGGTTGTGTGTTGTCTTCGGTTGGGTCGGCTTGTTTCTGGCAGCCCTTGGCGCGCAGTTCGATGGCCTGGTCACTCAGATGGCCCAGCAGCACGGGCGCCTGCCCGGCCACCTGCACCCGCATCTGCTGGGCCGGCAGCGGGCGCACCACCAGCGGGTCCACCACGCGGTCCAGGGTCAGGCGCGAAAAGCTGCGGCCACCGGCCAACACGCGTTCAAGGCGCTCGCCTGGCCCGGGCGCCGAGGGCAGGCCATAGCCCTCGCCGTCAAACTGCTCTTCCACCAGGTGTGCGCGCCAGCCAGGCGTGCCAGCGCGCCACACATAACGGTCCAGCACGGGCGTGCCCAGCACCGAGTGGGTGAAGGCCACGTCGGCGCGGGGCTCGGTGGCACGCAGCGGCAGGCGCAACAGTTCGCGCTGGCTCCGGTGCTCGCTGAACACCAGCTCGCAGGCATTGGCGGCCAACGGGCCGCACAGCACCAATGCGAGTGCGAGCGCCAGCGCGGCGCTGCGCCGCGCGGGTGTCACTTCACCAGGCCTTTTTCCTTGTAGTAGCGCACGGCACCCGGGTGCAGCGGCACGCTGGCCACCGAGGTGGCGTTGGTCAGCGCGATGTTTTTGCCCTGCACATGCACCTGGCCCATGATGGCGGTGTTCTCGTACAGCGCCTTGGTCACTTCGTAGGCCACGTTCTCGGGCACGCCGTCGTGGCTGGCCCAGATGGCCATCACGGCTAGCGTGGGCACGGCGGCGGTCTGGCCCTTGTAGCTGTTGGCTGGCAACTCCACCTTGGTGTAGTAGGGCTGTTCCTTGAGCAGCGCGTCCACTTCGGGGCCGCTGAGCGGGATGACCTTGAGCGCGTGGCTTTGCGCGAAATCGGTGACCGCTGCCACCGGCACGCCACCGGTGATCAGCGTGGCGTGCAGGTTGCCGTCCTTGAT
Organism: Hydrogenophaga sp.; assembly: GCA_030696525.1. Classification (GTDB taxonomy): domain Bacteria; phylum Pseudomonadota; class Gammaproteobacteria; order Burkholderiales; family Burkholderiaceae_C; genus Hydrogenophaga. The sequence goes on from JAUYSB010000116.1 coordinate 6,783, forward strand.
CTTGTCGACCGCCTGGGTGAAGGACGAGCTGTCTTCCTTCACATCGGTGCGGGCCATGCCGTTGACGCGCAGCAGATCGGTCACCAGCTGGTACTGGCCCGAACCTGGCGCGCCCGAGGAAATGCTCTTGCCCTTGAGGTCTTTGACGCTGCTGATGCCCGAGTCGGCGCGGGTGATCAGTTGCACGGTTTCGGGATACAGCGCGCCGAGTGCGCGCAGGTTTTTCAGCGGCGCGTTGGCAAACTGGTTCTTGCCGTTGTAGGCCGCGTCCAGGATGTCGGCGGCCACAAAGGCCGACTCGATGTCCTTGGTGCCCAGCAGCTTGGCGTTGCCCACCGAGGCGCCGGCGGCTTCGGCGGTGGCGGCAAACTTCTTGCCGTCGACCGTGGCCTTGTTCGAGATCAGCTGCGCCAGCATGCCGCCCAGGGGATAGTAGGTGCCACCCGTGCCACCCGTGGCGATGCCGAAGAACACCCGTTGCTGGGCCAGGGCCGTGCCTGCGAGGCCGACGGTGGCGGTGGCAGCGGCCACCAGGGTCAGGGCGGTGCGTCGATTGAACTTCATTCGAGTCTTCCTTGCGGTTGGGAGTGGGAAACACAAATTACCAGAGGCGCCGGCCAGCGCCAAGAGCGTTGACCCCGTCATGGGCCGCTACAGTGTGGTGCCGAACCAGCGGGGTCTCCCAGGCTTCGTCAAATGTGATGCTCAATATCAAGAAACCCAAAACAGCCGACCTGCCCGCCCCGCGCAAGAAGCGCCAGACAGACAAGGTCGCGCCGCCGTCGTGGGAGCAGCTCGGCAGCTGGGTGGCGCTGGTCGAAAGCGGTTCGGTGTCGGCCGCTGCGCGGCGCCTTGGCATCTCGCAGGCCGGTGTGTCGCAGCACGTGCGCCAGCTCGAAGACAGCTTCGGCACCTCGCTGCTGGACCGCTCGACACGCCCCGCGCGGCCCACCGCCAGCGGCCAGCGTCTGTACGAACAGGCCCACGACCTGCTCGCCCGCGCCGGCCAGATGGCCGACGCCGTGCGCCTGCTCAGCCGCAACAAACGTTCGCTGCTGCGCCTGGGTTGTGTGGATTCGTTTGCCGCCACCATCGGCCCGGCCATGGTGCGCGGCCTGGCCGGCTGGGTGCAACGCCTGCGGCTGATGTCGGGCATCAACCCCGAGCTGGCCGATCAGTTCGGCCGCCACCAGCTGGATGTGCTGGTCACCACCGACGACCCCCGGCCAGCGCCCGGCCAGGTCTGCCTGCCGCTGTTTTCGGAACAGTTTCTGCTGGCCCTGCCGCCCCGTCTGGTGGTGCCGCCAGTGGCCTCGCTGGCGCAGCTGCACGCCATGCGCCCGTTCATGAACTACAGCACGCGCTCCAAGATGGGCGCGCTGGTGGACGCTTACCTGGGGCGGCACGCGCCCGGGGTGGAGCGGGTGTTCGAGTTCGACGCCACCGACCCGCTGCTGAGTCTGGTGAGCGAGGATCTGGGCATCGCGCTGACCACGCCGCTGTGTCTGTGGCAGTCGCGTTTTCATGCCATGGGGCTGCAGTTGCTGCCGCTGTCCTCGCTGCGCTCGCAAGGCAAGCCCTGCCCGCCGCTGTCGCGCACCTTCTGGCTGGTGTTCCGGCCCGACGAACTGGGCCCGCTGGCCAACGACATCGCCGCCATGGTGCGCGTGGCCGCGCGCGACCTGCAGCGCCAGATCAGCACCGAGCTCAAGCTGCCGCCCGAGCTCATCAGCGTCGAAGACGCCGCGCCCAGCGCTCTGAATCCTTGATGCAAATCTTCAACCGGCACAAAACAAAGCGCCGCACCGCCCAAGCCGCATAAGCTGGCGCCCTGTTTGATCTGGAGGCCACTGTGGCAACTTGGGACGCGATCGTGATCGGGGCTGGTGTGGTGGGCGCATCGGTGGCATGGAACCTCGCCGCGCTGGGGCAGCGCCGTGTGCTGGTGCTCGAGCGCGGGCAGATCGGCGCCGGCACGACCTCGCAGTCCAGCGGCATTCTGCGCACCCACTACTCGGTGGTCGAGAACATCACGCTGGCGCAACAGTCGTGGCGTACCTTCGAGCACTTTGCCGAAACGCTGCAGGACGAAGATGCCTCCGCCGGCCTGGTGAAGTGTGGCTACCTGATCGCCGTGCCCGACGGCCCCAAGCTCGCGCCGCTGCGCGAGGCGCTGGCGGCCCAGCAGGCGCGTGGCATTCCCATCGACTACCTGGACGCGCAGCAGGCCGCCGCGCGCCTGCCCATCTGCCGGTTCGACGACGCCGCGCTGATTGGCTTCGAGCCCGAGGCCGGATTTGCCGACGCCTACCTGGTGGCCAGCAGCTACGCACGCGCCGCGCGCCGGCTGGGCGTGCGTTTCATGGAAGGTGTGGCGGTGCAAGGCCTGCTGCGCGAGGGTGGCCGCGTCACCGGCGTGGCCACCGATGCCGGCGAATTTCATGCGCCGGTGGTGATCAGCACGCAGAACATCTGGGCCAGCGAGCTGCACGGCTGGACCGGCATCGACGTGCCGCTGGCGCCCGAGCGCCACCGTGTGATCGCGCTCGAAGGCCCCGAGGCCTACAGCTACCAGATGCCGGTCTACAAAGACCTGGGCTCGCGCGGCATGTTGTACTGCCGCAGCTACGGCGGGCGGCAGATGCTGGTGAGCGAAGGCACGGCCGGTGACGTGCTGGACCACCCCGACAACGAACAGGGCGACGTGCCCATGGATTACGTGGCCGAACTCGGCGAGCAGGTGGCCGAGCGTTTTCCGTCGTTCGCCGAAGCCGGTCTGGCGTCGGCCTGGACCGGCGTGTACGACGTGACGCCCGACTGGAACCCGGTGCTGGGCCACGTGCCCGATGTGCCCGGTCTGGTGGTGGGCTTCGGTTTTTCAGGCCATGGCTTCAAACTCTCGCCCGCCGTGGGGCGTGTGCTGGCGCAGGCCGCGCTGGGCCTGCCCACCGATGTGTCATTGGCGCCCTATGCGCTGGAGCGCTTTCGCAGCGGGCGCCTGCTGCAAGGCGCCTACGGGCAGGGCGCCGTGTCCTGAGCGGCTGGGCCGCCGGGCTCACTTGTCCTTGATCTTGCCGCGCGGAATCACCGTCGTGGTGGGCGCCACCGGGCGGTCGGACGCGCCCGAGGGCGTGTCGCGCGGACCGCTTTCCTTCTTGGGCTTCTTGACCATCTTTTCTTTGCGCTGTTCGCCTTTGGCCATGGGGCCTCCGTGTGGGTTGGTTGGGTGCCGGAATTGGCGCCAAAGGGCAATGTTACCGTGCCCGCAGGCCTTGCACCAAGGCGCCCAGGGCGATGCCGCCCAGCGCCCACAACAGGTCCCAGTTGCCGGTGCCCAGGCCGGCAATGGCCGGGCCGGGGCACACGCCGCACAGGCCCCAGCCGATGCCAAAAATGGCCGCACCCAACACCGTGTCGCGGTTCATGTGGGCCACGTGCCAGTGGAAGTAGCCGCCCAGCAGCGGCTGCTTCAGCAATCTGGGCAGCAGCTTGTAGGCGACGAGGGTGACCACCACCGCGCCGCCCATCACCAACATCAGCCCGAAGTCGCCCAAGCGCAGAAAGCTCAGCACCACGTCGGGTTGAACCATGGTGGACAGCGCCAGGCCAAAACCAAACAACGCACCCGCCAGCAGCACGGCGAGCAGCTTGCCCGGCGTCATGTGTGGCGCGTTCATGGCAGCCACCTCGCCACCAGGTTGGCTGTGATGAAGGCCGTGGCCATGAAGGTGAGCACCGCCACCAGCGATGGCCATTGCAGCGAGCCCAGGCCGCAGATGCCGTGGCCCGAGGTGCAGCCGTTGCCGAGCCGCGCGCCATAACCCACCAGAAACCCGCCCGCCACCAGCTGCCACACCGGCACGCTGGTGCTGCCCGGCGTGCCGTCGCCCAGCGCCAGCCACCACAGCAGTGCGCCCAGCACCAGGCCGGCCGCATAGACCAGGCGCCACAGGCGCGACTCGGTGTAGCGCGCCTGCTGAAAGTACGGGCGCTGCACCACGTAAGACCAGGTGCTGGAGAACACGCTGCTCATGCCACCGACCAGGCCGGTGAACACGAACAGCAGCGCCACACCGGCGCCAATGAACACCCCGCCCAGCAGGTAGTGCTGCCAGCCCAGGGGAAAGAGGTTGAGGGTCGTTTCCATGGCGTCGGATTATCCGCTCACCGCCTCGTCCCATACCCATACCCCTTGCAGTTGCAGCAACCGATGCCAGTCCAGCAAATCGGGGTGAGGCGTAGGGTTGGACGCGGCGCCGCCGGGGGCCAGCAGACCGCTGTGCAGGTGCAGCGGCTCGCCGCTGAAAGGGTGGGTCAATTGCAGCGACTGCGCGTGCAGCCACAGCCGTTGTTGTCCGAGCTGCTGCGCCCACCAGCGGTTCAGTGGTCCCTTGCCGTGGGTGGCGTCGCCGATGATGGGGTGGGCCAGGTGTTTGAGGTGGCGACGGATCTGGTGACGCCGCCCGGTGTGGGGCATGGCCGCCACCAGCGAGGCGCGTGTGGTGGCGTGGCGCGCGTCGGCCGCCGCTGGCCATTCCAGGCAAGCCAGGCGCTGAAAGCCGGTTTGCGCGGGCTGTGTGGGCGCGTCAGGTGGCGCGTCGTCGGGGCGCAGGGCGTGGTCCACCTCCGCTGCCACGGGCGCCCAGCCGCGCACCAGCGCGAGGTAGCGTTTGTGGACCGCGTGCTGCACAAAGGCCTGGGCCAGCCGGCGCGCGGCCTCCGGGTGCAAGGCCATCAGCAGCACGCCGCAGGTGCCCTTGTCGAGCCGATGCACCGGGTACACCAGCTGCCCCAGCTGGTCGCGCAGGGTCTGCAGCACAAAACGGGTCTCGCCCGCGTCCAGCCCGGTGCGGTGCACCAGCCAGCCAGCGGGTTTGTGCACGGCCACCAGGTGTTCGTCGCGCCAGAGCAGGGGCAGGGAATCGTTCATGTTCACAACAAGGGACTGCCCACGATTTGAGCACGCCGCGCCAGCCCAATGCCGGCGCGGCTTGGCGCAGATGTCCCTGTGCTTGTCCACAGCTCCGTTCACAGTCTGTGGGTACAACTCGGTGGCGCTGGGCCAGGTCGGCTAGCATGGGCCCATGACTGTTCACTACGAATCCCTGCCGCAAGCCACGCTGTACCCCGAAGCCTTTGGACTGCCGGCCCCCCTGGAGGCGCCGCCGCACGACATGTGGCCGCGCAAGCCCGGTGTTTTCATTCGAAAAGCCTCAGGCGATGAGGCGGCGGGCCGCGAACTGGTGGCGGGGCAGTTCGGCCTGGTGCCGCCCTGGGTCAAGTCGGCGTCCGACGCCAAGCTGCGTTCGCCCAAGCTGGTGACGGCGCGTTCGGAAACCGTCACCACGTCCAAGAACTTCCGCGATGCGTGGCTCAATGGCCAGCGCTGCATCGTGCCCATGATGGCGTTTTTTGAGGATGACCTGCGCAGTGGCAAAGCCGTGCCCACGCGCATTGCACGCGTGGACGGTCAGCCCATGGGCCTGGCCGGTTTGTGGGAGCGCTGGGTCGGCGCCGACGGTGCCGAGATCGTCAGCTTCACCCTGCTCACCCTCAACGCCAACAACCACGCGCTGATGCACCGCTACCAGCACCCGGGCAGTGAAAAGCGCATGCCGGTGATCCTGGGCGAGGGCGCCTATGACGCCTGGCTCAATGTGGCCCACCCCGAAAAGGCGCGCGAGTTTTTGCGGCCTTACGCGGCCAACTGGCTGACGGCGAACCCGGTCGAGAAAAAGTGACGGTGGGCCTCCCTGCGAGCCACGCGGTCGCCCGTTTGCGCGCCGCCCGCCTGGCCGCCAGCTCCAAACCGTTTGTGGCCCGGGGCTCGGCCTCGGCCCGCTGTGAGGGCTGCCGCCTCAAGGCCAGCCACTGCCTCTGCGCCTTGCGGCCCGAGGTGAGCACACGGGCCGGCGTGTGCCTGCTCATGGCCGACATCGAACCGCTCAAGCCCAGCAACACCGGCTGGCTGATCGCCGATCTGGTGGCCGACACCTGGGCCTTTGGGTGGTCGCGCGTGGCGGTTGATCCGGCCTTGCTGGCGCTGCTCGATGACCCGCAATGGCAGCCCTATGTGGTGTTTCCCGGCGAGTACGCGGCGCCGCAACGCGTGGTGCGCGAGGTGGCGCCGGCCGCAGCCAGCGGCAAGCGCCCGCTGTTCGTGCTGCTCGACGGCACCTGGTCGGAGGCGCGCAAGATGTTTGGCCGCAGCCCCTACCTGGATCGCCTGCCGGTGCTCACCCTGCAGCCCGGACACGACTCCAACTACCGCCTGCGCCGCTCCTTCCACGGCCAGCATTTCTGCACCTCGGAAGTGGCGGCGCAGTGCCTGGCCCTGGCCAGCGAGGCCCACGCCGCCGAAGCGCTGGCCGCCTACCTGGACGTGTTCACCACCCACTACCTGAGCGCCAAGCGCAACCTGCGGCTGGACCGCGAAAGTGAAGCCCACCAACGCCTGTTGCACCTCTGCTGCCAGGTCCCCACAGAGCCCTCTGCCGCATGAACACACCGATCACCTACCCCATAGGCACACCCGGCCAGCCCTGGGGCACCACCGAGCTGGCCGCCTGGCGGGCGCGCCAGGTGCGCCAGCGCAGCTATGCGGACGACGTGTTGGCGGTGGCTCAGCGGCTGGGCCCGCGTTTTGAGCGGCTGCGGCACGGCGAGGTGGTGTACGGCGACGCGCGTTTCCCGCTGGTGGCGCTGCGTTCCCCCGACTGGATGCCCGGCCGGCCCGCCGTGCTGATCACCGGCGGCGTGCACGGCTACGAAACCAGTGGCGTGCTCGGCGCCGTGCGTTTTGCCGAGCAGCACGCCCCCGCGTGGGCCGGTCGGGTCAATCTGCTCATCGTGCCCTGTGTGAGCCCCTGGGCCTACGAGCACATCCATCGATGGAACTTCGATGCCATCGACCCCAACCGCAACTTCCACCCCGGCAGCACGGTGCAGGAATGTGCCGCGCTGATGCAGCTGGTGGCGCCTCTGCGCGGCCAGTTCGTGGCCCACATCGACCTGCACGAAACCACCGACACCGACGAGTCGGAATACCGCCCTGCGCTGGCCGCGCGCGACGGCAAGCCGTTCGAGCCCGGTCACATTCCCGATGGCTTTTACCTGGTGGACGACAGCCACAACCCGCAGCCCGCCTTCCAGCAGGCCATCATCGAGGCGGTGCAGGCGGTCACACACATCGCGCCGGCCGATGACAAAGGGCAGATCATTGGTTCGCCCATGGTGGCGCCCGGCGTCATTCGTTACCCTTTTGGCCCGCTGGGCCTGTGTGCGGGCATCACCGGCGCGCGTTTCACCACCACCACCGAGGTCTACCCCGACAGCCCAAACACCACGGCGGAGCAATGTGTGGCGGCCCAGGTGGCGGCGGTGTGTGCGGCGGTCGATTTTGTGGCTGGCTCGCCAAGCTGACAGCTTCTTGCGCGTTCAGGCCTGCCACACCGCAAAGCCCGCCGAGCGCAGGTCGATGCCGATCTCGATTTCGCGCGCCACCGCTTTTTCGTAGGGCATCGGGTTGAAGCCCTCGTACAGATCGGGCAGCAGGCGCAGGCCGTACTTGAACACGTAGACGTTGGCTTGTATGCCCGCCTTGTGTTTGTCGAAGCGCACGTCCGGGTCCAGGCCTGTCATGCCCACGTACACACAGGGTTTGCCCGCCACATAGCCCGGGTTGCACTTGCGAAACTTGGCTTCCAGCAACACGTCCGGGTGCAGCTCAACCACGTAGACCTTGTGGTGGGGGCGCGGCATGGCGCGTGTCAGATCAAGGCAGCAGATGGGTCCACTTGCCGATGTTGAACACCTGAGCGTAGCCGTGTTTCTTCAGCAGCATCTTGGCCATGCCACTGCGCGTGCCGCTGGCACAACACAGCACCACCGGCGCCGTTTTCGGTATCTCCCCGAGCCGGCTGCCCAATGCAGGCAGGGGAATGTTGATGCTGCCCGGCGCGCTGCCGCCCGCAAACTCCGCCTCCGAACGCACGTCCACCAACGTGGCGCCCTGTTGCCTGAGCGCCGGCAGCATGCCCACCACCCGGCGCGCGTTCCACCACTTGTAGCCAAACCACAGCGCCAGCAACAGGAGTGGCCAGTACTGCTGAAAAAAACCTGCGAAATCCATGTGAAGCCTTGGGTTGCGTGCTGGGGCAAGGGGGTTGTGTGGTTCGCCCCGCTACACCCGGGAGTATCTGTCAAATCCGGGTGCTACCCCGCCCAGTGCGCTCCGCCAGGCTTGAACATTCATTGGATTTCCTGAGCCGAGTGACCCCGAAAATCCAAGGCACCGGTGTCCCCAAGAGATGCTGGTGCTTTTTTAACAACAACGTTTTCAGGGAGTTTTCATGGTCATCCAACTTCGTCCTCTGGCGTTCTGCCTGACTTTGTGCACCGCTGCGCTGCTGTCCGCCTGCGGCGGTGGTTCTGACGCCGACGGCACGGTGGATCCCGGCGGTAACAACAACGGCGGCGGTGGCTCGACCCCGGCCGTTGTAGACCGTTTTGTTGGTAGCTTCGTCAGCCCTTGTATGGTCAACGAGGACGTGCTGCAGGTGTCCAGCGGCCAGCCGGTGCGCCTGGTCCGCACCATGGTCGTCAGCAAAATCAGCGATACCCAAGCGCGCTACGTGCAGCGCGATACCTACCACGCGCCGGGCGACAACGAGTGCAAAGGCGGCAGCATCGGGTCCGTCAGTTGGGACAAACCGGGCAACACCCTCACATTTGGCTCCTCGGTGAGCCAGACCGTGGGCAACCAGACGGTGGCGGCCTACCGCGTTGAAGGCGAGCTCGAAGCGATAGGGGGCATTTCGAGCGGGACCACCGTGACGGTCAATGACCTGCGCTTCCCTGGCACTTTCTTCATCGAGGCCTACAGCTTTCTGGACCTTCTGGCGTTGTCAGCCGATGGCAGCAAGCTGTACGCAGGCGACATCGACACCGAAGACGCCAACGGCTATCCGACCGCACTGGACACCACGTTTTACCTGACGCGTTTGCCTTGATTTGTGTTGGCGTGAAAACACCAAGGGCGCCGCAGCGCCCTTGGGTGTGCATCGGCTGAACCGATCAGAGCGAGGCAAACACCTCGCGCGCGGCCGCCACCGTTTCTGCCACATCGGCCTCGGAATGCGCGGCGCTCACGAAGCCGGCTTCGTACAAGGCCGGTGCGAAGTAGACGCCGCGATCGAGCATGCCGTGGAAGAAGGCGTTGAAACGCGGGCCGTCGGTTTTCATGACCGTGGCGTAGTTCTGCGGCAGCTCGGGCATCAGGAAGAAGCCGAACATGCCGCCCTGGCTGTCGCCGCAGAAGGGCACACCGGCATCATGTGCGGTCATGGTCAGCCCAGTCACCAGCGATTGGGTGCGGGCCGACAAGGCTTCGAAGAAACCCGGCTTGCGGATCTCTTTGAGCGTGGCCAAACCGCAGGCGGTGGCCACCGGGTTGCCGCTCAGGGTGCCGGCCTGGTACACGCCGCCCAGCGGCGCCAGGTGTTCCATCACGGCGCGTTTGGCGCCAAAGGCGGCCAGTGGCATGCCGCCGCCAATCACCTTGCCCATCACGGTCATGTCGGGCTCGAAGCCGGGGATGAGCTGGGCGTACACACTTTGTGCGCTGCCCAGGGCCACACGGAAGCCGGTCATCACCTCGTCGAAGGCCAGCAGCGCGCCGTGTTGGGAACACAGCTCGCGGCAGCGTTTCATGAAGGGCACGCTGGCGCGCACGAAGTTCATGTTGCCGGCGATGGGCTCGATCATCAGGCAGGCGATGTCGGCGCCGTGTTCGGCAAACGCGGCCTCCAACTGTTCGATGTTGTTGAATTCCAGCACCAGGGTGTGCTGCACCACCTCGGGCGGCACACCGGCGCTGGTGGGGTTGCCAAAGGTGGCCAGGCCCGAGCCGGCTTTCACCAGCAGGGCGTCGGCATGGCCGTGGTAGCAGCCCTCGAACTTGATGATCTTTTTGCGGCCGGTGGCACCGCGCGCCAGGCGGATGGTGCTCATGCCGGCTTCGGTGCCTGAGCTGACCAGGCGCACCATGTCCATGCTGGGCACGAGTTCCAGAATGGCTTCGGCCAGCTCCACCTCTCGCTCGGTGGGTGCGCCGAAGCTGAAGCCGTCCAGCGCGGCTTTCTGCACCGCTTCGAGCACGGCGGGGTAGCCGTGGCCCAGGATCATGGGGCCCCAGGAGCCGATGTAGTCGATGTGGCGCTTGCCATTGGCGTCCCAAAAATACGCACCTTGGGCGCGCTGCACAAAACGGGGTGTGCCGCCTACGGCGCGGAAGGCGCGCACGGGTGAGTTGACGCCGCCGGGGATGACTTTCTGGGCGCGTTCAAACAGTTGCTGGTTGTGGTCCATCGTGTGGGCGTTCGTGGTTCAGTGTTTGGTGTCGGGGGCAGGGAAATCGTCGGTGGCAGTGCCGTTTTCGGCATCGTCCTCGTCCCCTTCTTCTTCGTCTTCGCCATCGTGCGCCCAGAACAGGCGGTCGGGCATGGCGTGGCCCATGCCGGGCTGAAAGCCGGCGTCCAGGCACTGGTCGAGGTAGGTCAGGGCTTCGGCACAGGCGGTCTGCAGGTCGGCGCCCACGGCAATCAAGGCGGTCAGCGCGGCCGACAAGGTGTCGCCCGCGCCGGTGAAGGTGGCTTCGAACCGTTCGTAGCGGGCCGTGGCCAGCACGGTTTCAGGCGTGGCCAGGTGGCTTTCGAGGTACTGATCGGCGGCATTGATGCCGGTCACCAGGGTGTAGGAGACGCCGTGTTCGGCGGCGGCGCGGGCCACGTCGCGCGGGCCGGGGGCCTTGTCGTCGGTCCAGTCGGGCAGCAGCCAGCGGCACAGGGTGCTGTGGTTGCCCACCAGCACGGTGGTCTGGGGCAGCAGCAGCTCGGCAAAGGCGTCGAGGTAGTTCTCCATGTCCACCTCGTTCCACCAGGCCAGGCTGGGCATGTAGGCCACCAGCGGCAGATCAGGGTAGTCGGAGGCGATCTCGGCGATGGCGCTGAGGTTTTCGGGCGAGCCCACAAAACCCACCTTGATGGCCTGCACCGTCATGTCTTCCAGCGCGCAGCGGGCCTGCTCGTCCACCGCTTCTTCGTCGAAGGCGACGTGGCCGTGGATGTCGCTGCTGTCGCGCACATAGCTGCCCGTGACCACCGGCAACACATGGGCCGAGGCGCTGGACATGGCGGCCACGTCGGCGCCCAAGCCGCCCGCGCCGCTGGGGTCGTTGGCGTTGAAGGTCATGACGCAGGGCAGTGTCACGGCTTCGCCCGTGCTGGACGTGGCGGTGGGATCAAGGGGGGAGGGCATGGGGCGCAGTGCGTGGTGTTCGGGGCGGTCTGGCGGTGCCGGCCGTGCCCATGGGCGCCGCCTGGGGGCTGGCTACAATGAAACCATTCTAAGACAATGATTTTCTTTGCATCATGACCGAACCCCAGACTTGGATGTGCTTGATTTGCGGCTGGATTTACGATGAGGCCGCCGGCGCACCCGACCACGACATCGCACCCGGCACCAAGTGGGCCGACGTGCCCATGAACTGGACCTGCCCGGAATGCGGCGCCCGCAAGGAAGATTTCGAAATGGTGGCGATCTGATGCTGCCCTCCGCGCCCGACACGGTCTGAACCACCCCACACCGGAAGCAGTTGTTCATGCCCGACATCACTTCTTCTGGACTCAAGGTGCTGGTGGTCGATGACAGCCAGACGATCCGGCGCAGCGCGGAGCTGTTTCTCAAGCAGGGTGGCCATCAGGTGGCGCTGGCCGAGGACGGCTTTGACGCGCTGTCCAAGATCAACGACTTCCACCCCGACCTGGTGTTCTGCGACATCCTGATGCCGCGGCTCGATGGCTACCAGACCTGCGCCATCATCAAACGCAATGAGCGCTTCGCCGGCATCCCGGTGGTCATGCTGTCGTCGCGCGACGGCGTGTTCGACAAGGCGCGCGGCCGCATGGTGGGCGCCGAGGAACACCTGACCAAACCCTTCACCCGCGACCAGCTGCTGCAGGCCGTGGCCGTGCACGCGGCCCTGGCCACACAAGAAACGGGAGCCCACTGATGGCGGTTCATGACATCCTGGTGGTGGACGATTCCAGGACCGAACTGATGTACCTGCGCGATCTGCTGGCGCGCCACGGTTTTTCCGTGCGCACCGCCGAAAGCGCCGACGAGGCCTACCGCCAGATGGGCGAGGCCGTGCCCGACCTGATCCTGCTCGACGTTGTCATGCCGGGGCAGAACGGCTTTCAGCTCACGCGCCACCTGAGCCGCCACCCGCAGTACGGCAAGGTGCCGGTGTTCCTGTGCACCAGCAAGAACCAGGAGACCGACCGCGTCTGGGGCTTGCGCCAGGGCGCGCGCGACTACATCACCAAGCCGGTCAACGCCGACCTGCTGCTGGCCAAGATCGCGGCGGTCGATCAGGCCGCCGCCCTGTGACCCCAAGACGCGCATGACGGCCCACGACACCCCCCCGCCCGGTGCCGCCAGCCGCCCCGCAGCCGCCGCCCACTGGCTGGGCGTGGCCTGTGGCGGGCACCGCTTTCTGGTGCCGCTGGCGCAGTCGGGCGAGATCGCCGCGCCGTCGCCGGTGCAGGCGCTGCCCCACGCCAAGGCCTGGGTCCGAGGCGTCACCACCTTGCGTGGCGAGCTCTACACGGTGGTCGATCTGCTGGGCTGGCTGGGCTGGCCGCCGCTGGCCGACGAGGCCCAGAGCCAGGCCCATTTCGTGAGTTTGAGCACGCACCTGGGTGTCAACGTGGTGTGGCCGGTGGACCGCCTGCTGGGCCTGCGCACGGCCGAGGCCTTGTTTCCGGCGCCCGAACCTTTGCCCTCGCCCGTGGTGCGCCAGGTGCTGGCCGACGAGCAGGACAACGTCTGGTACGACCTGGACCTGCTCGCCCTGTGCGAGCGACCCGATTTTTTGGACATCCATGAGCGTCCGGCCACCGCCGGGAGCCCCTAAGCACCATGGCGTTGATGAGCACATTGCGAAGCCTGTTTGGCCGCCGGGACCCGCTGGAAGACGTGCCGCTGAACCCCGCCAGCGCGTCCGAACTCATGGACCCGGCTTCCGGCCTGAGCTCGTCCACCTTTGGTTCCGACTCCATCCTGTCCGTGCCCGGTCAGAGCGCGTCGAGTGGGGGCTCCGCCACCCGGCCGGCCGCGCTGGACGAGGTCATCGACGACAGCGTGGCCCTGCCGCTGCTGGGCCGTCGCAGCGCCGACAGTGTCCAGCGCCTGCTGGTGGGCGGCCTCACCGCCATGCTGGTGCTGACCGGCCTGCTGCTGGCCTACCAGTGGTACGCCGCCACGTCGGGCGGGCCCGGCCCGGCGGCGTCGGTGCCGTCGGCCTTGCTGGGCACACAGCGGGTGGCGCAGCAGGCCGCGTCTGCGGTGGCGGGGGAGGCCGAGGCCTTTGTCGCCCTGCGCACGGCCGACCAGGATTTGCAGCGCGACCTGTCGGCGCTGGCCGTGCTCGAGCGTGGCCTGAGCGACACGGCACAGCGCCTGCAAGCCACCGTGGGCGTGGTGCTGGCGCAGCAAGCGGCCTTGGTGCGCCTGCCGGCGCAGCTGGGCGAGGTGCGCCAGCGCAGCGCTACGCAGGCTGATGCGGCCGATGCGCTGCTGGCGCTGCTGATCCAGAACGGTGCTTCGTCCGGCGACGTGGCCGCCGGCGCCCAGCTGGCGCGTTTGCTGCATCGTGTGCGGGTTGCCACCGCGACCTTTGCCGGGCCCACCGGCGCCTCGGCGCCGGCACTGGTGGCCTTGGGTCAGGACGTCAACGACATGCTGGACCGCATCGACGGCCTGGTCGCCAGCGCCCGCCGCAGCCCACCGCGCGAAACCCGTCAGCGCGAGCTGCTGGAGCAACTGCAGCGCGAACACCCGGCGCTGCTGAGCGCCACCAACGCCTTGCTGATCACCTTGCAGGAGGTGGGCCCGCCGCGCGAGGCGCAGCGCCAGTTGCAGCGCGACGCCGAGCCGCTGACCCAGCGCCTGCAGGCGCTGCAGGGCCGCAGCATGGAGGGCGACACCGCCGGCGCCTGGCCCCTGATCGCGGCGGCCATCACGGCGGTGCTGGCCTTGTTGTGCATCTGGGGCCTGGTGCAGCTGCAACTGCGCGCCAGCCAGCGGCGCCAAGGGGTGGCCGAGCAGCTGCAGAACCTGGCCAGCGCGCAGGAGCGCGACGCCCGGCGCATCAACGACGCCACACAGGCCGCCATCCTGCGCCTGATGAACGAGCTGCAAGACGTGGCCGATGGCGACCTGACCAAGCAGGCCACGGTGAGCGAAGACATCACCGGCGCCATCGCCGACTCCATCAACTACACGGTGGAGGAGTTGCGCACCCTGGTCGGTCAGGTGCAGACCAGTGCCGAGCGCGTGGCGCAGACCACCGCGACGGTGGAGAACACCTCCATCGAGCTGCTGGCCACCTCCACCGAGCAGTTGCGCGAGATCCGAGAAACCGGCCAGTCGGTGCTGGACATGGCGCAGCGCATCCAGCAGGTGTCGGTGCAGGCGCAAACCTCGTCCGACGTGGCGCGCCAGTCGGCCCAGGCCGCCGAGTCGGGCCTGCAGGCGGTGCAGGCCAGCATGGGCGGCATGAACCGCATCCGCGACCAGATCCAGGACACGGCCAAACGCATCAAGCGCCTGGGTGAGTCCTCGCAGGAAATCGGCGAGATCACCGAGCTGATCTCCAGCATCACCGAACAGACCAACGTGCTGGCACTCAACGCGGCCATCCAGGCCGCCTCTGCGGGCGAGGCCGGCCGGGGCTTTTCGGTGGTGGCCGAGGAAGTGCAGCGCCTGGCCGAGCGTTCGGCCAACGCCACGCGCCAGATCGCCGACCTGGTCAAGGCCATCCAGTCCGACACCCAGGACGCGGTGCTGGCGATGGAGTCGTCCACCCAGGGCGTGGTCGAGGGCGCGCGCCTGTCCGACAACGCCGGTGCGGCCCTGGCCGAGATCGACCGCTACTCGCGCCAGGTGGCCGAGCTGGTGGGCCAGATCGCCTTGTCCACCTCGCGCGAGGCCGAACTCGCCAGTGGCACGGCCGAGAACATCCAGCACATTTTTGCCGTGACCGAACAGACCGGCGAAGGCACCAAGTCCACCGTGCAGCAGGTGCGTGAACTCACCCGCATCGCCGACGAACTGCGCCAGTCGGTGTCGCGTTTCCGCATCGCCTGACACCCATGGCCCACGGAACCGACGCCGATGATCTGAGCCCCCTGGCCTGGGTGCACGAGGAAGTGATGCGCAGCGTGACCGAAGCGGTCGCGGCGCTGCAGCGCTTCTCGCAAGCCCACCAGCTGGCGCGCCAGACCGACCTGGCCAGCGTGGACGATGCCGACCTGCGCATGGCGCGCCAGCAACTGCACCAGGCCGTGGGCGCGCTGGAGATGGTGGGCCTGAGCGCAGCGGCGCAGGTGCTGCGCTCGCTGGAAGCTGCCGTGCAGCGCTTCGTGCAAAAGCCCGATGCCTGCGACGAAGCCGCGCTGGTGGCGCTGGCGCGCGTGAGCGCCGCTTTGGGCGACTACCTGCAGCGCCGCGTGCGCCAGCGCCCGGTGTCCGATTTGCACCTGTTCCCGGCCTACCGCGACGCCCAGACCCTGGCCGCCGCCGACCGCATCCACCCGGCCGACCTGTGGACGGTGGACCACCACGGCCTGACCATGCCCCCTGCCGCGCCCGAGGGCGCAGCGCCCGCCTACGGCCCGGCCGTGCGTGCCCAGCTCGACCGCCACATCCTGCCGGTGGTCAAGTCGCTCGATGCCACCGCCGCGCGCGAACTGGCCCGGCTCTGCGAGCTGTTGTCGGCCGCCGTGCCTCCAGGCCAGGCCACGGTGCCCGAGCCCGTGGCCACCTTCTGGCGCGTCGCGGCCGGCTACTTCGATGCCGTGGCCCAGGCCGCCCTGCCGCCCGACGTGCACACCAAACGCGCCGCCTCGCGCGTGCTGCTGCAGTACGCTGCGCTGGCGCAGGGGCGTTGCGAGGTGCCCGATCAGCTGTTGCACGACCTGCTGTACCTGTGCGCCCAGGCCACGCCGGCCGACCCGGCACAGGCGCCCCACTGGCGGGCCGTGCAAGCCGCCTTTGGCCTGGCGCGCCACACGTCAGTAGACGTGGAGCAGGCGCGCCTGGGGCAACTCGACCCCGACCTGCTGGCCGAAGCCCAGGCCTTGCTCAAGCGCTGCAGCGAACGCTGGGCCCAGGCCAGCGACGACGGCCCGCTGGCGGCCGCTGCGCTGGCCGAGCTGCCCGAAGCCATGCTGGCCCTGGGCCGCAGCGTCACCCGCGTGTGCCCGCCCGCCGCGCCCCTGGCCCAGGCGTTTGCCGATGTGATGGCGCGTCTCAGTGGCCCGTCTGCGCACATCGGGCCGCCATTGGGGCCGCAGTTGGCCCTGGAAGTGGCCACCGCCCTGCTGTTCCTCGACGCGACGCTGCAGGACTTTGATCCGCTGGACGACGCGCTGGGCGAGCGCGCCACCCAGCTGGCGCAGCGCGTGCTGGCCACCGTGGCGGATGCGCCCCTGCCCGAACTCGCGCCCTGGATGGAGCGGCTCTACCGCCAGTGGAGCGAGCGCCAGACCCTGGGCAGTGTGGTGGACGAGGTGCGGCGCACCCTGGCCGAGGCCGAAGCCCAGCTCGACCGGCTGGCGCGAGATCCCTCGCAGCGCCAGGGGCTGGACGCCTTGCCCGCCCGTTTTGCACAGATGGCGGGTGTGCTGTCGGTGCTGGGCCTGCAGGACGCTGCGCGCACCGCGCAGGCCATGGAGCTCACTGCCAACGGTTTGCTGGCCGGCCGCGCCGACCTCGGCTCGCCCGCCTGGCGCAGCCTGGTGCACAACCTGGGCGCCCTGGGCTTTCTGATCGATGTGCTGGGGCTGCACGCGGCGTCGGCCCAGCGCGGTTTCCGCTTCGACGCCGAAGCGGGCGAACTGCGCCCGCTGCTGGCGGCAGGCAACCGCGTGTCGGAGGTGTCCGAGGTGGCCGCGGTGTCCGAGCGGGCCGCCGCCACGCCCGAGCCGCCGGCTGCAGCGCCGGCACCGGCTGCGCCAGCGGAACCCGCCACCGACGACGAAGACGCCGAGCTGCTGGCCATCTTCATGGACGAAGCGCGCGAGGTGCTGGCCAGCGGCCAGCAGTCGGTGCTGACGCTGTCGCGCGAAAGCGCCCAGCTGGGGGCCATGACCACCCTGCGGCGCGCCTTCCACACGCTCAAGGGCAGCGCACGCATGGTGGGCCTGTCCGCCTTCGGCGAGGCCGCCTGGGCCATGGAACAGGTGCTCAACGCCCGCCTGGCCGAACAGGCGCCGGCCGACGCGCCCTTGCTGGACCTGGCGCGCGAGGCGCTGGGCGCGATGGCACAGTGGGTGGAAGCGCTGGCACAAGGGCAGGGCGACCCCTGGTCGGCCGAAGCCTTCCAGCGCAGCGGCCAGGCCCTGCGCGAGCAAGGCGTTTACCTGCCGCTGGCGGCGCCCGCTGAAGTGACGGCACCTGCCGACGTGCCCACGCCCGCCACCGAGCCAGTGCCGGAGCCGGCACCCGAACCCGAACCCGAACCGTTGTCGGTACCATTTGACGCGCCGGCGCTCGAAGCAGAGCCCGCGCCGGCCTTCGAAGCCTTCGACGAGCAGGTCAAGGTCATCGGGCCGCTGCGCATCGGCCTCAACCTCTTCAACGTTTACCTCAACGAGGCCGACGAGTGGTCGCGCTGCCTGTGCAACGCGCTGGCCGAATGGGCCTTGGGGCCCGAGCGCGTGCCACCCGACACCACCGTGGCCTGGGCCCATTCGCTGGCGGGCAGCTCCTTCACCGTGGGCTTCAAGCGCCTGGGCGAGACCGCACGCACGCTGGAGCACGCCCTTGAACGGCTGCGCCAGCTGCCCGTGCCGGCTGGCCGGCGTCTGAGCGACGACGCGCGCCAGCTGCCGGTGCTGGTGGCCGAGTCCCTGCGTCACCTGCTGCACCAGTTTGCGGCCGGCTTCCTCAAGGAGCCCGAGGCCACCATGCTCGAGCGCCTGCGCGTCTGGCCCGAGGCCGGCGACTGGGTGGCCCTGCTGGTGCCGCAGCCGGTGCCGGCACCTGTGGAGGAGCCTTCGGCCGACACGCCCGATGCCGATCTCTTCCATGTGTTCGAAGAAGAGGCGGCCGATTTGCTGCCGCGCCTGGGCGGCGCCTTGCGCCAGTGGGTGGCGCGGCCCGACAACACCAGCGCCCGCGCCGAGGTCTTGCGCAACCTGCACACCCTCAAGGGCAGCGCGCGCCTGGCAGGCGCCATGGGCCTGGGCGACATGGCGCACCAGATGGAAAGCGCCGCCGAAGCGGTGCTGCCCGGTGCCGGCGAGGCCGACGCGCTGCGCGATCTGCAAGCGCGCTTCGATGCGCTGAGCGGGCGGCTGGACAGCCTGCGTGCCGATGCGCAGGAAACCGAAACACCGCTGCCTGCCGCCAGCGAGAGGGCGGCCGATACCGTGGCCGAGGCCGTTGTGCTGCCCGCGCCAGCGGCCGCGCCCGAGGCGGCAACGGCCGACGCCCACGGCGTGCTCGCGCCGCGTGTACCCGCGCCGCGCATGAGCGCCGCCGCCGCCGGCACGGTGCGTGTGCGCCCCGACCTGCTCGACCGCCTGATGAACCAGGTGGGCGACGTGATGCTCACCCGCTCGCGCATGGAGGACGAGCTGCACACCCTGCGCGCGTCGCTGCAAGACCTGACCGGCAACCTCGCGCGCTTGCGCCAGCAGCTGCGCGATCTGGAGCTGCAGACCGAATCGCAGCTGCAATCGCGCCAGGCGCATCAGTCGCAAGTCGGTCGCGCGGCCGATGCGTCCTTTGATCCGCTGGAATTCGACCGCTACACCCGTGTGCAGGAGCTGACCCGCATCATGGCCGAGTCGGTCAACGACGTGGCCACCGTGCAGCGCAACCTGCAGCGTGCGGTGGACGTGACCGAAGACGGCCTGGTGGCCCAGGGCCGCCAGAGCCGCGAACTGCAGCGCGATCTGCTGCGCACCCGCATGGTGGACTTCGACACCGTGGCCGAACGCCTGCACCGCGTGGTGCGCCAGGCCGCGCAGGAAAGTGGCAAACAGGTGCGGCTGGAGGTCAGCGGTGCGCAGATCGAAATGGACCGCAGCGTGCTCGAACGCATGGTGCCGGCCTTTGAGCACCTGCTGCGCAACGCCGTCGTGCATGGCATCGAAGCGCCCGCGCAGCGCAGCGCCGCCGGCAAGCCGGTCGAGGGCCTGATTGGCCTGGCGCTGAGCCAGGAAGGCAACGACGTGGGTCTGGTGTTCAGCGACGACGGTGCCGGGCTGGACCTGCAGCGCGTGCGCGACAAGGCCGTGGCCCTGGGCCGTCTGGACGCGGCATCGGTGGCCGATGTGGCCACGTTGACCCAGCTGGTGTTCGAGCCCGGCCTGAGCACCGTGACCGAGGTGTCCGAGCTCGCTGGCCGGGGCATCGGTCTGGACGTGGTGCGCAACGAGGTGTTGTCGCTGGGCGGCCGCATCGAGGTGGCCACCGAGGCCGGGCGCGGTTCGCGCTTCACGCTGCTGCTGCCGCTGACCACCGCCGTCACCCAGGTGCTGCTGCTGCGTGCGGGCGAGTTCACCTTCGGTGTGCCGGCCGCGCTGGTGGAACAGGTGCATCGGCTGGACGGCGCCATCGTGCGTGCCTCGGGCCCGGTGGGGCAGCTCGCGCCGCAGGGCAGCGAGCTGCCGCTGTATTGGGCCGGGGCCTTGCTGGCGCAGTCGGTGGCCAGCCGCGAGTCTGGCAAGCTGGCGCCGGTGCTGCAACTGCGCAGCGCCACCCAGCGGGTGCTGCTGCATGTGGACGAGGTGCTGGGCAACCAGGAAGTGGTGGTCAAACACCTGGGGCCGCAGCTGTCGCGCCTGCCCGGCGTGGCCGGCATGACGGTGCTGGCCTCGGGTGCGGTGGCGCTGATTTACAACCCGGTGGCCCTGGCCGCCGTTTATGGTGCCAGCACCCGCGAGTGGCTGCGCCAGGCGGGCGAACGAGCGGCCCGCCAGCCGGCACCGGCCACACCGTTGGTGCTGGTGGTGGACGACTCCATCACCGTGCGCCGCGTCACCCAACGCCTGCTGCAACGCGAAGGCTACCGCGTGGCCCTGGCCATCGACGGGGCGCAGGCGCTGGAGCGCATGCGCGAAGAACTGCCGGTGGTCGTGCTCAGCGACATCGAGATGCCCGGCATGGACGGCTTCGAGCTGGTGCAGCAGATGCGCGCCGACCCGCAGCTCAACACCCTGCCGGTGGTCATGATCACCTCGCGCATCGCCGACAAACACCGCGAACACGCCCGCCAGCTGGGCGTGGACCATTACCTGGGCAAGCCCTACGCCGAGGAGACGCTGCTGGCGTTGGTGGCGGGGTATGCGCGGCTGGGCGCGCCGCGCTGAAGGTCGCGTCCGCTGGACACGGGATTCATGAGCCGGTGGCAACACCCGGCAAATCGGGCGCCCGGTACACCAGCACCTTGAGCGCGCGTTCGGGGTCCACGTCGGCAAAGGCAGCCGGGTTGGGCAGGCGCTGTTCAAACACCAGCTCGGGCGCCATGGCCGCCATCTGTTCTTGTAAAAAACCCGTGCCGATTTCGGGCGCGTTCAGGCACAACAGCACATGGCCGCCCGGTGCCACCAGATCGGGCAGGCGGCGCAGCAGGCGCGGGTAGTCTTTTCTGGCCACAAAGCTGCCCTTCTGGTAGCTGGGCGGGTCCACGATGACCAGGCCGTAGGCACCCGCGCGGGTGATCTTGCCCCAGGTCTTGAAGATGTCGTGGGCCATGAAACTGGCCCGCTCCTTCAGCCCGTTGAGCGCGTGGTTGTGTTGCCCCGTGGCAATGGCCCCGGCAGCCATGTCGATGTTGAGCACATGGCGCGCGCCGCCTTGCAGGGCGGCCACCGAAAAGGCGCAGGTGTAGGCAAACAGGTTGAGCACTTTCTGGCCGGCGGCGTGTTGGCGCACCCAGGCGCGGCCCTCGGCCATGTCCAGAAACAGGCCATGGTTCTGGCCCTTGAGCACGTGCACGCCATAACGCGCGCCGCCTTCACTCACCACATGTGGCTCGGGCACGCTGCCGGCCAGCAGGTGGGTCTCGCTGCGGCCGTCGATGCGGGTCTGGAACACCAGGTTCAAGGGCTCGCCCGGCGCAATGTGGGCCCAGCGCTGGGTCAGAGCGGCCTGCACCTGCGCCAGTTCGTCATCGCTCACCGATTTGAAGCTGGTCAGCACCCACACCGGTGGGTAGGCGTCCAGCGTCCAGTGCTCAAAGCCTGGGTGTTGACCACCGCGGCCGTGGAACACCCGTTGCGCGTCGATGTGGCGGGGGGCTTGGGCGATGGCGTCGAGCAGGGCTTGCATGGTTCAGGCCGGCAAGGCCGGCAGGCCGTGGCGCGCGCGGGCGAGTTGGCAGGCGTCGCTGCCTTCTTCAAATTCGCGGCAGGGATTGGGTCGCCATTCGTAAATGCCGCAGCCCGCCTTCTCGCCGATGCGCCCTGACAGGGCCGCGCAACGCGGGCGCGCGTGGTCGGTGCCACGCATGCGCCGCAGGCTGTCGGTCACCGGCACACACAGGCCTGTCGGCACGGTGCCGCCTTCTTCCTCGGATTCGTGCACCGAAAAATCGACGCGAAAGCTGGCGCAGCAGGCGCCGCAGGTTTGGCAGGCGCTCACGCGGTCAGGCCAGGCGGCCCAGCAGCAGGTACTCCATCAACGCCTTCTGCGCGTGCATGCGGTTCTCGGCCTCGTCCCAGACCACGCTCTGCGGGCCGTCGATGACCTCGGCCGTGACTTCTTCGCCCCGGTGGGCGGGCAGGCAGTGCATGAACAGGGCGCCGGGCTGGGCCACGGCCATCATGGCTTCGTCCACACACCACTGCGCAAAGGCGGCGCGGCGCACCTCGTTTTCGGCTTCATAGCCCATGCTGGTCCAGACATCGGTGGTGACCAGGTGGGCGCCACGGCAGGCTTCGCGCGGGTCGCTGAAGACCTTGTAGCAGGCCGGGTCGGTGATGCCGGCCAGCGCGGCGTTGACTTCGTAGCCGCTGGGGGTGCTCACGTGCACGGTGAAACCCAGCAACTCGGCCGCCTGCAGCCAGGTGTTGGCCATGTTGTTGCCATCGCCCACCCAGGCCACCACCTTGCCCTTGATGGCATCCAGCGGGTTGCCGCTGGCAGCAGGGCGGTGTTCGACCAGGGTGAACAGGTCTGCCAGGATCTGGCAGGGATGGAATTCGTTGGTCAGGCCGTTGATGACGGGCACGCGCGAGTGCGCCGCAAAACGTTCGATCTTGGTCTGCTCAAAAGTGCGGATCATCACGATGTCCACCATGCGGCTGATGACCTTGGCGCTGTCCTCGATGGGCTCGGCGCGGCCGAGCTGGCTGTCGCCGGTGGTCAGGTGCACCACGCTGCCGCCCAACTGGTACATGCCGGCCTCAAAGCTCACACGGGTGCGCGTGCTGGCCTTCTCGAAGATCATGGCCAGGGTGCGGTCGGGGTCGGCAAAGGGGTGGTGCTTCTCGAAGGCCTTGAACTTGGCCTTGATGAAGGCGGCCCGCTGCAGCAGGTAGGCGTATTCGTCGGCCGTGAAGTCCTTGAACTGGAGGTAGTGTTTGATGCTCATGCCTGCGCCTCGTTCAGGAAGGTCTTGATCTGCGGCACCAGGATGGCCACGATTTCGTCGGCCTCGGCGGTGCTCAGGATCAGCGGCGGCACCAGGCGGATCACGCTGTCGGCCGTGACCGACAGCAGCAAGCCGGCGTCGGCGCAGCGCTGCAGCAGCACACCGCAGGGGCGGTCGAGTTGGATGCCCAGCATCAGGCCCTGGCCACGCACTTCCTTCACGCCCTTGACGTTCATCAGTTGGGTCACCAGCGCGGTCTGCAGGTGGGTGCCCACCTGGGCCGCATGCGCCAGCAGGCCGTCTTCTTCCATGATGCGCAGGGTTTCAATGCCCGCGCGCATGGCCAGCGGGTTGCCGCCGAAGGTGGTGCCGTGGTTGCCGGGCTGGAAGATGGAGGCGGCCTTGGGGCCGGTGACCACCGCGCCCACCGGCACGCCCGAGCCCAGGCCCTTGGCCAGGGGCATCACGTCGGGCTGGATACCGGCCCATTGGTGGGCAAACCACTTGCCGGTGCGGCCAATGCCACACTGCACCTCGTCGATCATCAGCAGCCAGTCGCGGTCGTCGCACAACACGCGCAGCTCGCGCATGAAGTCCACCGTCATGGGGTGGATGCCCCCTTCGCCCTGGATGGCCTCGAAGAACACGGCGGTGATGTTTTTGTTGCCCTCGGTCGCCTTGCGCAAAGCGTTGATGTCGTTGCGCGGCACGCGGATGAAACCCTCGACCAGCGGGCCAAAGCCGGCGTGGATCTTTGGGTTGGCGGTGGCGCTCAGCGTGGCGATGCTGCGGCCGTGGAAGGCGCCTTCGAACACCACCACCTCGGGGCGGGTGATGCCCTTGTCGTGGCCGAACTTGCGCGCCAGCTTGAGCGCGGCCTCGTTGGCTTCCAGGCCGGTGGAGCAGAAGAACACGTTGGCCATGCCCGACAGCTCGACCAGCTTGGCGGCCAGCTTTTCCTGCCCCGGCACGTGGTAGTAGTTGCTGCAGTGGATCATCTGGCCGATCTGTTCCTGCAGCGCGCGCACCAGCTTGGGGTGGGCGTGGCCCAGGGTGTTGACGGCGATGCCGCCCAGGCCATCCAGGTAGGCCTTGCCATTGACGTCCCAGACGCGGCAGCCCTTGCCATGCGACAGCGCGATCGGCAGGCGACCGTAGGTGTTCATGACGTGCGGCGAGGCGGCTTCGATGTGAGCGGTCATCCGAAAATCTCCGTGAGGGCAAGTGCCAAAAAAGACGTCGGCCCAAACAGGGTGGGCCGCTGAAGTGTGATTTTAGGCCCAGAGTTTGCTTGTGTTCTGTGATGAATCGGCATCGGTGTGATGCCTTTGAACCGCCAGCGCACAACGGTGCCAGCCAGTGTGAAGTCTTATATAAGATAGAATACTTGCTGCACCGCAACACCCGGCGATCCCGGTACGCTTGCACCCTCTCCATTTTTCTCCAGGGCCGTCATCCATGGTCGCTCCGTCCGCCAAAGAAGTCTTCATTCAGGGGGTCACCCTCAGTGGCAAGACCTTTCGGCCCAGTGACTGGGCCGAGCGTTTGGCGGGCGTCATGAGTTCCTTCCGCCCTGGCGGCGCCCACCCGGGCAGCCACCTCAGCTACTCGCCGTGGTGTATTCCCACCACGCTGGGCGGCGTCAAGTGTGTGGTCGTCCACCGCGACCTGCGCGACGCCGAGCCCATGGCCTGGGACTTCTGCATGAACTTCGCCCGCGACAACGAGCTGCAGGTGGTCGAGGCCTGTCTGATGCCGGACGAACGCCCCCGTTGACAGATTCACGTTGAATCGACAGGCAACAAAAAACCGCCCGAAGGCGGTTTTTGCTTTTTCTTTGCTGGCAGCGCACCCGATTCAAACGGCGGGCGGGTTCATCAGAGCCCGGCCCGGGCGGTTGACCTGTTGCAGGTCAGGCGGCTGCGGTGGCCAGGGTCTTGACCTTGGCCGACAGGCGGCTCTTGTCGCGAGCGGCCTTGTTCTTGTGGAAAATGCCCTTGTCGGCCACGATGTCCACGACTTGTTGCATCTTGGCAAACAGCTCGGTGGCCTTGGTCTTGTCGCCGGCCAGAACAGCCTTCTCGACGTTCTTGACAGCGGTGCGGTACTTGGAACGCAGCGAGGTGTTCGCGGCGTTCAGTTTGACGTCTTGGCGGGCGCGTTTGCGGCCGGAAGCCAGGCGGGGGTTTTTCTTTTTGGGTTTGGCGGTTGCCATATGAGTGTCCTTAAGGGTTTGTGGATGTTGCCAGCAAAGCCCTACATTATAGCCCTGGGCCGGGAATGGGTCCAACAAACTACAGGGAGCAGCACATGAAGTGGGAAAACAACCGCCAGTCCGATCAGGTCGAAGACCGCCGCAACAGCCCGGGCGGAGGTCTGCCCGGCGGGCGCCGCCTGGGTGGGCGGGGCGTGGGCCTGGGCACCATCGTGATCGCGCTGGTGGCCGGCTGGGCCTTGGGCATCAACCCCTTGACCGTGCTGGGTGTGCTCAGCGGTGGCGACATGGCGCCCACAGCGCAAGTGGACAGTGCGCCCACCCCGGCCGGCGCGCCCACCGACGACATGGGCCGCTTCGTGGCCTCGGTGCTGGGCGGCACCGAAGACGTGTGGGGCCAGATCTTCCAGGCCGGTGGCGCCCAGTACGCCAAGCCGCGCCTGGTGCTGTTCCGCCAGGCCACGCCCACGGCCTGTGGCACCGGCCAGGCTGCCATGGGGCCTTTCTATTGCCCGGGCGACCAGAAGGTCTACATCGACCTGGGCTTCTACGAAACCATGAAACGCCAGCTGGGCGCGCCCGGCGACTTTGCCCAGGCCTATGTGATTGCGCACGAGGTGGGCCACCACGTGCAGAACCTGATGGGCATCACCGGCAAGATGGACCAGATGCGTGGGCGGGTTAGCGAGCGCGAGTTCAACCAGATGAGCGTGCGCGTGGAGCTGCAGGCCGACTGTTTTGCCGGCATCTGGGCGCACCACAACCAGAAGAGCGGGGCCATTCTGGAGCCTGGCGACGTGGAGGAGGCGCTGAACGCGGCGGCGGCCATTGGCGACGACGCGCTGCAGCGCAAGTCGCAAGGGCAGGTGGTGCCCGACAGCTTCACCCACGGCAGCAGCGAGCAGCGCCAGCGCTGGTTCCACACCGGCCTGAAAACCGGCAGTGTGCAGGCCTGCGACACCTTTGCCAGTCGGGCCCTGTGACGCGGGTGAACGTGTCGGGCCGGCCTTCTGCGGGCAAAGTGAGACAATACGGGTCGAAATGACACAATCTTTTTCTGAACTGTCTCTCGCGCCCACGCTGGCGCGCGCCGTGGCCGACATGGGCTACGAGCACATGACGCCGATCCAGGCGCAGGCCATTCCGGTGGTGCTCGAAGGCCGCGATGTCATGGGCGCCGCCCAGACCGGCACCGGCAAAACCGCCGCTTTTTCGCTGCCGCTGCTGCAGCGCCTGCTCAAACACGAAAACGCTTCCACCTCGCCCGCACGCCACCCCGTGCGCGCCCTGGTGCTTCTGCCCACGCGCGAACTGGCCGACCAGGTGGCCGAGCAGATCAAGCTCTACGCCAAACACACGCAGATGCGCAGCACCGTGGTGTTTGGTGGCATGGACATGAAGCCGCAGACGCTGGAGCTGAAAAAAGGCGTTGAAATCCTGGTGGCCACGCCGGGCCGCCTGCTGGACCACATCGAGGCCAAGAACTGTGTGCTCAACCAGGTCGAGTACGTGGTGCTCGACGAGGCCGACCGCATGCTGGACATTGGTTTCCTGCCCGACCTGCAGCGCATCCTGAGCTACCTGCCCAAGCAGCGCACCACGCTCTTGTTCAGCGCCACTTTCTCGCCCGAAATCAAGCGCCTGGCCAGCAGCTACCTGCAAGACCCGGTGACCATCGAGGTGGCGCGTTCCAACGCCACCGCCTCCACGGTGGAGCAGTGTTTCTACCGCGTGGACGACGAGGACAAGCGCCGCGTGATGCAGCAAATCCTGCGTGAGCGTGGCGTCAAGCAGGCCTTTGTGTTTGTCAACAGCAAGCTCGGCTGTGCGCGCCTGGCGCGTTCGCTGGAGCGCGATGGCCTCAACACCACCGCCTTGCACGGCGACAAGAGCCAGGACGAGCGCTTGAAGGCACTCGACGCCTTCAAGACCGGCGCGGTCGATCTGCTGGTCTGCACCGACGTGGCCGCGCGTGGCCTGGACATCAAAGACGTGCCGGCGGTGTTCAACTTCGACATCCCCTTCAACGCCGAAGACTACGTGCACCGCATCGGCCGCACCGGCCGGGCCGGTGCGTCGGGCCTGGCGGTGTCCTTCGTCACGGGCCGCGACACGCGACTGCTGGGCGACATCGAAAAACTCATAGGCAAGAAGGCCGAGTTCGTGCCGGTGGAGCCCGAACCCGAGCGCCGCCCCGGGGGCCGCTACAACGACGGCCAGCGCGTGTGGCAGCAGCCGGCGCCGCGCGACGAAGCGGCACCCCGTCCGGCCGCGCGTGCGCCGCGCGCACCACGTCCGTCGGCCGACCCCTTCTTCGACCAACCCTACGAAGCCAGTGCAGCGCCCGAAGCGAAGCCGGCCTGGGAATCGGCCGACAAGCCTGCCGCGCGCAGTCTTTCGCCCAACATCAAGCCGAAGAAAAAAGTGGCCGCGCTGTTCAAGGCCACCGAGCGCACGCCTGAAACCGAATCCTGAGCGCGCTCTGTGGGCCGTGCCTCAGGCCTTGGCCCGGCCCGGCCTCTGGGCCTGTTCGCAGCGCACCTGCAGCACCTCCACCTGGCCCGGCGCATCCAGCAGGCGCGCCGCGCTCAGGCAGCCGCCCCACACGCATCCGGTGTCCAGCCCCAGCGCATCGGGGCGCTGCAACAGCCCGAGCGTGGACCAATGGCCAAACGCCACCGGCGTGCCCGCGCTGCGCCGACCCGGCACCTCGAACCAGGGCAAAAAACCCGGCGGGGCCGCATCGGCGCTGTCCTTGGTGTCGAAATCCATCACGCCTTCAACGCTGCAAAAGCGCAGGCGCGTGAACGCATTGACCACCACCCGCAGGCGTTCGGCACCGCGCAGATCGTCGCGCCAGTGGTCGGGTCGGTTGCCGTACATCTGATGCAAAAAATCCGCCCAATGCGGGCCGCTCAGCACCGCCTGCACTTCACCGGCCAGGGCCAGCGTCTGCTGCACCGTCCACTGGGGCAGCACACCCGCATGGACCATCAGCCAGCCGTGGGCCGCCAAGGCCAGCGGTTGTGCTCGCAGCCAGTCGATCAGCTGGCTGCGGTCGGGCGCGTCCAGCACGGCCTGCAAGGTGTCGCTCTTGTGCGGCTTGCGCACCGCTTGTGTGAGCGCCAGCAGGTGCAGGTCGTGGTTGCCGAGCACACATCTTGCTGCACCGTCGAGCGCCATCACGCGCCGCAACACCGCCAGCGACTGCGGCCCGCGGTTGACCAGATCGCCCAGCAGGTACAGCGTGTCGCGGCTGGGTGAAAACCCGATGTGGGCCAACAGCCGCCCCAGGGCGTCGTCGCAGCCTTGCACATCCCCAATCATGTAAAGTGCCATGCACAAATTATGGACATCCTGCTGATCGTTTTTCTCACGGTGCTCAACGGCGCCTTTGCCATGTCGGAATTGGCGCTGGCGTCCAGCCGCAAGGCGCGCCTGTTGGCGATGGCCGAAAGTGGCGACAAGGGCGCGCAGACCGCGCTCAAGCTGCTCGAGAACCCGACCCAGTTCCTGTCCTCGGTGCAGGTGGGCATCACCTCCATCGGCATGCTCAACGGCATCGTCGGTGAGGCGGCCTTCAGCGGCGGCCTGGCGACCAGCCTGGCGGGCTTGGGCATGCCCGAGGCGGCGGCCGAGGTCACGGCCACCACCGTGGTGGTGGTGGTCATCACCTTCATCACCATCGTGTTCGGCGAGCTGGTGCCCAAGCGCATTGGCCAGCTTTACCCCGAAACCGTGTCGCGTTGGGTCTCACGCCCCATGGCCTGGGTGGCGCGCATTGCGCGGCCGTTTGTGAGCCTGCTGTCGGCCACCACCTCGGCTGTGCTGGCGCTGCTGCGCGTGAACGTGAACGCGCAGCAGACCGTGACCGAGGACGAGATCAACGCCAGCCTGGAGGAGGGCGTGGGCGCCGGCATCATCGAGGCGCACGAACACCAGATGGTGCGCAACGTGTTCCTGCTCGACGACCGGCAACTGGGCTCCATCATGATCCCGCGTGCCGACATCGAATGGCTGGACGCCAGCGAAAGCCTGGACGCCGCCGTGCGCCGCGCCTGGGCCACCGGCCACTCGTGGTACCCGGTGTGCCGCGGCGGGCTGGACGATGTGGTGGGTGTCATCCACCTGCCGCGTTTGCTGGCACTGCGCGAGCAGGGCGTGACCGACAGCCTGCAGACCCTGGCCGAACCGGCGGTGTTTGTGCCCGAAACGCTCAGTGGCATGGAGTTGCTGGAGCAGTTTCGCGCCCGCGCCACCCGCATGGTGTTTGTGGTGGACGAATACGGCGTGGTGCAAGGCCTGCTGACGCCGCTGGACATGCTCGAGGCCATCACCGGCGAGCTCTCGCCGCAGACGCCGGTGGACGCCTGGGCCACCGAACAGAGCGATGGCTCGTGGCTGCTCGACGGCGCCATGCCGGTGCCCGAATTGCGCGCCCGGCTGGACATCAAGGACGAGCTGCCCGACGAGGACAAAGGCCGCTACAACACCGTGGCCGGCCTCATGCAGACGGTGGCCGGCGACCTGCTGGCCGTGGGCGATGCGGTGGCATGTGTGGGCTGGCACTTCGAGGTGCTGGCGCTGGACGGGCGGCGCATCGACAAGGTGCGCATCACGCCCGCGCCCGAGGATGAGAATGGCTCAGACGCCGGCCCGGCGTCCACCCACTGATGTTCCACTGACGGTTCACTGACCGCTCAGGTACTCGGCCACGGCGGCCATCTCCAGTTCGGTCATCTGTTGTGCCACCGCGTGCATCACCGCGTTGTCGTTGGTGCGCTCGCGTTTGTTGAACTGTTTGAGCTGCGTGTGCAGGTAGCCCGAGAACTGGTGCGCCAGCCGGGGCAGGTTGGCCGCACCTTCACCCTTGGCGCCGTGACAGGCCACACAGGCCGGCACGCCACTGAACTTGTTGCCGTTGGCGTAGATGTACTCACCCATTTTGGCCAGGCCCGGGTCCTTGGGCGGCTCTTTGGGGGGGGTGAACTTGGCGTAATACTGGCCCAGCGCCAGCATCTCGTCGGGCGTGAGTTTGGCCACCATGTCGGCCATGGCCGAACTCTTGCGTTGGCCCGATTTGAAAGCGGCGAGCTGTTTGGCCACGTACTCGGCGTGTTGGCCCGCCAGGCGCGGAAACACCTCGCTGGTGGATTCGCCTTGTGCGCCATGGCACAGGAAACACGAGCCGCCAGCGATCTTCTTGGCACGCGCTTCGTCTGCCTGCGCCCAGGCGCTGCCGGTGGCCAGCAGGCCCAGTGCCAGCAGGCTGCTCCATGCTTTGTTCATCGCATAACCTCAGACTGATATTTGAGCGAAAAAAACGCCCCGGTGGCTCACCGGGGCGGGTGGGGGTCAGGCCAGCGTATCGGCCCAGATGTTGCGCGCCCAGGCCAGCGCGTAGCGGCCCTCGAGCTCGCTGGCCGCCACCGACACACCACCCGAGCCCGGCACGGCCAGCATGGTCTTTTTCTCGGCGTCGTAGCGGTGCACGCTGGCCACGTGGACCACGTCTTCATCGGTCACGAAGCTGTAGCAGGTGTTGGCGTAGATGGGCAGTTGCGGCGGCTCCTTGCCGGCCAGCAGCGACACCACGGCCGCCGCACAGGTCTTGCCATGCTGGTTGGCCATGTGGCCTGACTTGGGCATGGCCGGCGCGATCTGGATGGCGTCGCCCAGCACGTGCACGTTTTTGGCGGCCTTGGATTCGAAGGTCAGGAAGTCCACGTCGCACCAGCGCTTGTTGGCGGTGGCCAGGCCGGTCTTGACGGCGATGTCGCCCGCGCGCATGTCGGGGATGACGTTGAGCACGCCGGCCTTGAAGTCGTCGTTGAACTCAAACTTCAGGGTGTTGGTGGCCGCGTCCACGTCGCTCACCTTGTGTTTGGGGCGGTACTCGATCATGCCCTTGTAGTGCTCGTCCCAGGCCTTCATGAACAGGCCCTTTTTCGATTGGATGTCGTCGTTGGCGTCGAAGATCACGACCTTGCTCTTGGGCTTGGCCTTCTTGAAGTAGTTGGCCACCATGCAGGCCCGTTCATAGGGGCCGGGCGGGCAGCGGTAGGGCGCCAGCGGAATGGACATGGCGTACACGCCACCATCGGGCATGGCTTCAAGCTGCTTGCGCAAGGCCACCGTTTGCGCGCCGGCTTTCCAGGCGTGCAACACCTTGTCTTTGGCGGCCGCGCTGGCCATGCCGGGCAGGCTCTCCCACATGAAGTCCACGCCGGGCGAGACGATCACGCGGTCGTAGGGCAGCTCGCCGCCGCTGGCGAGTTTGACCACCCGCTTCTCGACGTCGATGCTGGCCACCATGTCGCGCACCAGCTTGATGCCATGGCGTTTTTCCAGGTTGTCGTAAGGCGTGGTGACGTCGGCGATGGTCTTGCTGCCGTTGATGACGAGGTTGGAAATGGGGCAGGAGATGAAGGTGGCGTTGGGCTCGACCAGGGTCACGTTGACCGTGTTGTCCGAGAACAGGCGCAGGTACTTGGCGGCGGTGGCGCCGGCGTAGCCGCCGCCGATGACCACCACCTTGGGGCCGCTGCCCCCGGCGGTGGCGCAGCCCCCCAGCACGCCCAGGCCCGCGACGGCAGAACCCACACCCAGCGTTTGAATGAATTGACGGCGTTGTTGCATGGTGGGCTCCTTATTTTTTCTGCGCGGCAAAGTAGGCCGAGATCTGGGCGAGCTGCTCGTCGCTGTAGCCCTTGGAGATCTGGTGCATCAGCGTAGCGGGCTTGCGGCCGCTCTTGAAGTCCATCAGCTTCTGGACCATCTCGTCCTTGTCCTTGCCAGCCAGCGATTCCATGCCGGGCTGGGCGCGGCCGTCGGTGCCGTGGCAGTTGGCGCAGGCGGCGGCCCACACACGCACCTGGTTGACCTGGGCCTGCACGGGCAGGGCAAACGCGCTGGCAGCTGCCAGCACAAGGGGAAGGGACCAAAAGCGCATCAGCGTCTCCTCTGTTGCGAGCAACCGGCAGAGTTGCTCAAAAAACCGGGTGAACGAATTGAATATAAGCAATGACTATTGTGTGCCTGCCCACTGGCTTGTGAAACAGGGGACAAACCCGCAGGTCGGGTGTCAGCTTAGTGCAATGTCAATGTGAAAGACGGGCCATTTTTCAATGGCCCCATGACCCGAACCGGCTGCTTCAGCTCAGCAAGGCCTGAGCAAATTCGCGGGCGTTGAAGGTTTCGAGGTCTTCGAGTTTTTCACCGACGCCGATGAAGTACACCGGCACCGGTTTCTCCATGGCGATGGCGGCCAGCACGCCGCCCTTGGCCGTGCCGTCGAGTTTGGTGACCACCAGGCCGGTGAGCTGCAGCGCGTCGTCAAACGCCCGCACCTGGTTGAGCGCGTTCTGGCCGGTGTTGCCATCGATCACCAGCAGCACCTCGTGCGGCGCGGTGGCGTCGGCCTTCTGCACCACGCGGCGGATCTTTTTCAGCTCCTCCATCAGGTGCAGTTGCGTGGGCAGGCGCCCGGCGGTGTCCACCAGCACCACGTCCTTGCCGCGCGCGCGGCCTGCGCTCACGGCGTCAAAGGCCACGGCCGCCGGGTCGCCGCCTTCCTGGCTCACGATGTCCACCAGGTTGCGGTCGGCCCACACGCCCAGCTGCTCGCGCGCCGCGGCGCGAAAGGTGTCGGCCGCGGCCAGCAGGACCGAGGCGCCCTCGGTGGCCAGGTGTTTGGTGAGCTTGCCGATGGAGGTGGTTTTGCCGGCACCGTTGACGCCGGCCACCATGATCACGGTGGGCGCGTGTTCGCCGATCACCAGCGGCTTTTCCAGCGGACGCAACAGGTCGGCCAGGGCCTCGGCCAGCAGGCCCTTGACGGCGCTGGGCTCGGTTGCCTTGGCCTCTTTCACGCGGCGCTTGAGGTCATCCAGCAGGAACTGCGTGGCCTTCACACCGGTATCGGCCATCAGCAGCGCGTCTTCCAGTTCCTCGTACAGCGCGTCGTCGATGCGGGTGCCGGTGAACACCGTGGCGATGCTGGAGCCGGTTTTGCGCAAGCCGGCCTTGAGGCGGTCCAGCCAGCCGGCGCGGGCGGCGGGTGCGGCCACCGGCACGAGCGCTGGCGCTGGCGCAGGTGGCTCGGCTGGCAACACGGCGGCCGGGGGCGCTGATGCCTTGTCGGCAAACGGGTTGCGCAGCCAGGACAGGCCGCCGCCCGTGGCGGGCGCAGGCGCGGGGGCGGGGGCGGGCGTCGGCTCCGGTGCGGTGACAGGCGCGACCTCGGTGGGCACATCAGGCGCAGGCAGGGGCGCTGCCGGGCTGTCGGCCACGGGCGGCGGAGGGGCTTTTTTCTTGAAAAAACTGAACATCGGACCGTTTATAGAATCTGTTGCATTCTATGAAACGATTTGTCCCTCGCCTGGCCCTGCTCCTGACGGCCCTGCTGCTCAGCCCCGCCCTGATGGCCCAGACCCAACGCTTCACGCTGGGCAACGGTATGACGGTCATCGTCAAACCCGATCGGCGCGCACCCACCGCTGTCCACATGTTGTGGGTGCGGGTGGGTTCCATGGACGAGGTCGATGGCGCTTCCGGCGTGGCCCACGTGCTCGAACACATGATGTTCAAGGGCACGCCCACGATGGCGCCGGGCGAGTATTCGCGCCGCGTGGCCGCCCTGGGCGGCACCCACAACGCCTTCACCAGCCGCGACGCCACCGCTTACCACCAGCAGGTGCCGGCCGACCAGGTGCTGGCCGTGATGGCGCTGGAGGCCGACCGCTTCGCCAACAACCAGTGGAGCGACGACGAGTTCCGGCGCGAGATCGAGGTCATCAAGGAGGAACGCCGCCAGCGCGTGGAGGAATCGCCCCGGGCGCGCATGTACGAGGCCTACAACGCGCAGGTGTTTCTGGCCAGCCCCTACCGGCGCCCCATCATCGGCTGGATGAGCGACATCGAATCGCTCACGCCCGCTGACGCGCGCGCCTTCCACCGCCAGTGGTATGTGCCGGCCAACGCGGCTGTGGTGGTGGCCGGTGACGTGGACCCGCAGCAGGTGCTGGCCTGGGCCGAACAGACCTACGGCCGCATCCCTGCGCGCGCGGTGCCCGAGCGCAAACCGCGCACGGAGCCCGCGCAGCATGGCCCGCGCCGGCTGGAGTACCGAGCACGGGCCGAGCAGGCCGTGCTCACGCTGGGCTGGAAAACACCGCAGCTTCGCGACTTGGCCGCCACCGACGCCGATACCCAGGACGCCCTGGCCCTGACCCTGCTGGCCAGCGTGCTCGATGGTTACAACGGTGCCCGCCTGGGCCGCGCCCTGGTGCAGGGCGACGGCGGTCGGCGCCTGGCCGACAGCGTGGATGCGTCCTACGGTTTGCTGGGGCGTGGCCCGCAGCTGTTCACGCTCACCGGCGTGCCGGCGCCGGGTGTGAGCCCGGACGAACTGGCCGAGGCCTTGAAGGCGCAGGTGCGGCGCGTGGCCAACAGCGGCGTGACCGAGGCCGAGCTGCAGCGGGTGAAAACCCAGTGGCGCGCGGGCGAGGTCTACAAGCTCGATTCGGTGGTCAACCAGGCGCGCGAGCTGGGCAGTTACTGGCTCAACGGCTGGGACATCGATGCCGGCGAACACCTGTTGCAGCGCCTGATGGCGGTGACGCCGGCCCAGGTGCAGTCGGTGGCGCAGCGGCTGTTCGACGAGCGCCAGCTCAACGTGGGCGTGCTGGTGCCGGAGGCCAAGCCATGAAAGTCATTCGGACCCTGCAAGCGGTGGCGCTGATGTTGGCGGTCGGGGCTGCCCACGCTGCCCTGCCCATCGAACAATGGACGCACAGCAGCGGCGCCCGCGTCTACCTGGTCAGCAGCCCGGCCATTCCCATGCTCGACGTCTCGGTCGATGTGGACGCCGGCAGCCGGCGCGATCCGGCCGCGCAGGCCGGCCTGGCACGCGCCACCGCCGGCATGCTCGACAAGGGCGTGCTGGCCGCTGACGGCCAACCCGCGCTGGACGAAAACGCCCTGGCTGAAGCCTGGCTGGACATCGGCGCGCAGTTCGGCGCCATCGCCAGCAGCGACCGCATGGCCTTTGGGCTGCGCACGCTGACCGACCCACCCCTGCTGGAGCGCGCGGTGGCGCTGGCCGCGCGCCAGCTGGCACAGCCCGCCTTTCCTGATGCCGTGTGGGCGCGCGACCGTGAACGCAGCCTGGCCGCCCTGCGCGAAGCCGAGACCCGGCCCGGCACCCACGCCGGGCGCGCCTACGCTGCGGCCATCTACCGCGGCCACCCCTACGGCGCCCAGACCACGGCGCAAACGCTGGCCGCCATCGGTGTGGCCGACATGGCCGGCTTCTACCGCCAGCACGTGACGGCCTGCAGCGCGCGCATCAGCATGGTGGGCGCCATCGACCGCGCAACGGCTGACCGCATTGCCAGCCGGCTGATGGCGGCCATCGCACCCCATGGCTGCCGCAGCCTGCCGCCGGTGCCCGAGGTGACGCCCTTGGCCGCGGCCCAGGACGAGCGCATTCCCTTTGCGGCCGCGCAGGCCCAGGTGCTGCTGGGCCAGCCCGGCGTGCGCCGCGACGACCCGGACTTTCTGACCCTGCTGGTGGGCAACCACATCCTGGGCGCCAGCGGTTTCACCTCGCGCCTGATGGACGAGGTGCGCGAAAAACGCGGCCTGACCTATGGCGTGTACAGCAGCTTTTCGCCGGGCCGCCACGCGGGCGCGTTCACCGTCAGCCTCACCACCCGGCCCGACCAGGCCGAAGCCGCGCTGGCGCTCACGCGCGAGGTGGTGGCCCGCTTCGTGGCCGATGGCCCGACCGAAGCCGAACTGCAGGCCGCCAAGGATGCCCTGATCAAAGGCTTTGCGCTGCGCTTGGACAGCAACCGCAAGCTGCTGGACAACGTGGCCAACATCGCCTGGAACGACTTGCCGCTGGACTACCTTGACCGCTGGACGGCCCAGGTCGCGGCCGTCACGCTGGCCGACATCCGCCGCGCCTTCCAGCGTGTGCTTGCGCCCGATCGCATGGTCAGCGTGGTCGTGGGGGGCAAGGCACCATGAACATGCGCAGCAAAAGCAGCGGTGGGGCGCGGCCGGCGGCTGGCGCGCCGGGTGTGAGCGCTGCGCCGGGCCGCCCCAAGCAAGCTCGTACCCCCTCGGGGGGCAGCGAACCACGCAAAGCGGGGCGCGGGGGGGCTGGAGTCATCCGAATCATCGGGGGGCTGTGGAAACGCAGCAAGCTCACGGTGGCGGCATTGCCAGGCTTGCGCCCCACGCCCGACCGCGTGCGCGAAACCCTGTTCAACTGGCTGGGCCAGGATTTGACGGGCTTGCGCTGCCTGGATGCCTTTGCCGGCAGCGGTGCCCTGGGTTTTGAGGCGGCCTCGCGAGGCGCCGCCGAGGTGTTGCTGATCGAGCAGGCGCCGGCCCTGGTGGCGGCGCTCAAGGACAACGCCACGCGCCTGAAGGCCACGCAGATCACGGTGCAACGTGGCGATGCCCTCAGCCTCATGCGCCAGCGCGCGGGGCAGGTCTGGGACGTGGTGTTTCTCGACCCGCCCTTTGGCGACGGGCAGAACGAGGCGGTGTTTCGCGACGCGCTCAAAGCTGCCCGCGATCTGGTGAGCGCGAACGGTTCGCTCTACCTTGAAGC
The DNA here is from genome assembly GCA_030696525.1 of Hydrogenophaga sp. Taxonomy (GTDB): domain Bacteria; phylum Pseudomonadota; class Gammaproteobacteria; order Burkholderiales; family Burkholderiaceae_C; genus Hydrogenophaga. The sequence continues at coordinate 43,293 of JAUYSB010000116.1, forward strand.
GCCCCGTGTGTGGACCGATGCCGAACTGACCGAGCTGGGCTGGCGTGTGCTGCGCCAGGGCCGGGCCGGCCAGGTGGCCTTTCACCTGTTGGGGCCGCAAGCTGCCGGCGGATAATCGGGCCATGAGCACGCCTGTTTCCGCCCGCCGTATCGCCGTTTACAGCGGCACCTTCGATCCCCTGACCCTGGGCCACGAGGACGTGGTGCGCCGCGCGGCCGGTCTGTTCGACGAACTGGTGCTCGCCGTGGCCGTGGCCCACCACAAGAAGACGCTGTTCAGCCTCGACGAGCGCATTGCCATGGCACGCGCCGCGCTGGCTGGCCTGCCCAATGTGCGGGTGGAGCCCTTTGATGGGCTGATCATGGACTTTTGCCGCGAGCAAGGCGCTTGCGCCGTGCTGCGTGGTGTGCGCAACGTCACCGACTTCGACTACGAGGCGCAGATGGCGGCCATGAACCGCAAGCTGCTGCCCACGGTGGAAACCGTGTTCCTGCTGCCGCAGGCCGAGCTGCAGTGTATTTCCAGCACCCTGGTGCGCGAGATTTCCAAACTGGGGGGCGACGTGGCGGCCATGGTCAGCGCGCCGGTGGCGGCTGAACTGGCGCGCCTGCACGGCCCCGCGCGCGTGCAATGCTGAACGGGGGCACACCATGGCACTGATGATCACCGACGAGTGCATCAACTGCGACGTCTGCGAGCCCGAATGCCCGAACGAGGCCATCTACCTCGGGCCCGAGATCTACGAGATCGACCACACCAAGTGCACCGAATGTGTGGGACACTTCGACGAACCCCAGTGTGTGCAGGTCTGCCCGGTGGCCTGTATCCCCGTGAACCCGCAGCACGTGGAAAACCGAGAGACGCTGTGGCAGAAGTTCCAGCGCCTGCAGAAAGCCGGTCAGCCCTTGTCGGCGGCCGGCGACGGCTCGGCACCGGCGGCCTGAGCGGGCGGCGCCTGTCGCGGCGGTTTGGGTCGCGGCGGCTTGCTGGTGTGTATGCGCGCCGTGGCCTCGTTCATGCGCCCGGCCAGCAGGTCGGGCAGGGCCAGCAGGCAACGTGTCAATGAGGCTTCGATGGCATCGCGCTGGTCGGGCGCGGGCTTCTTGAGCACCCAGTTTGCCACCTCGCTTTTGTCGCCCGGGTGGCCTATGCCGATGCGCAGCCGCCAGTAGTCGGCGCTGCCCAGCTGGGCGTGGATGTCGCGCAGGCCGTTGTGGCCGGCATGACCGCCGCCTTTTTTGAGCTTGCATTCGCCGGGCGCCAGGTCCAGCTCGTCGTGCACCACCAGCACCTCTTCGGGTGTGATCTTGAAGAAGCGGGCGAGTGCCGCCACCGCCTGGCCCGAGCGGTTCATGTAGGTCATGGGCTCCAGCAGCCACACCGGCTGACCGGCCACGTTGGCGCGTGCCACATTGCCGAAGTAGCCCTTCTCGGCCACCAGATGCACCTTGAGTTCGCGCGCCACCGCCTCCACCCACCAGAAGCCGGCGTTGTGGCGTGTCTGTTCGTATTCGGGGCCGGGGTTGCCCAGGCCAACGATGAGTCTGATCATGGGTGGCGATTATCGTGGTGCGTTGAAATGAAAAAGGCCCGCACGGGGCGGGCCTTCGCTGACAAAAAGAAGAATCACTTCTTCTTCTTGCCCTTCTTGTCGTCGGCAGCGGCAGCCACGGGAGCGGCGACCACTTCTTCCACCGGTGCCACCAGGGTGGCAATGGTGACGGCCTTGCGACCGTGGGTCACGATCTTGACGCCAGCGGGCAGCTGGATGTCGGTGGCGTGGATGCTGGCGCCGGTGGTGGCGTTGCTCAGGTCCACGGTGATGTGCTCGGGCAGTTGCACGGCCAGGCACTCGATTTCGATTTCGGTGACCACGTGGTTGACCACACACTTGTCGGTCTTGACGGCCGGCGAGTTCTCAGCGCCCACAAAGTGCAGGGGCACCTTCTTGTGCAGGCGGGTCTTTTCGTCCACGCGCTGGAAGTCGATGTGCAGGACTTGCTGCTTGAAGGGGTGGTACTGCACATCGCGCAGCAGCACTTTTTCAACCTTGCCGGCCAGTTCCATGTCGAGGATGGAGGCGTGGAAGGCTTCCTTCTTCAGGGCGTGCCACAGCGCGTTGTGATCGACTTCGATCGTCACGGGTGCGGTGCTGCCACCAAAAACGATACCGGGCGTGCGGCCGGTGTTGCGGAGACGGCGGCTCGCACCCG
>JAUYSB010000127.1 GCA_030696525.1 Hydrogenophaga sp.
TGAACGTGTTGTTGATGCGGCGGACCATGGTGGGCACCGAGTCGTAGGCGTACAGCGACTGGTCGGGGTACATGGTCTCGGAGGTGTTGCCGTCGGCGGCCACCTGCCAGCCTGACAGGTACACGGCTTCCAGGCCGGCCTTGGCCTGCTGCATGGCCTGACCGGCAGAGATGGCGCCGAAGGCGTTGACGTAGCCCTTCTTGGCGCCACCGTTGATCTTGTCCCACAGCTTCTCGGCGCCGCGCTTGGCCAGCGTGTGCTCGATGGGCAGCGAGCCGCGCAGACGCACCACGTCGGCAGCGGAGTAACCGCGCTTGACACCCTTCCAGCGGGGGTTTTGGGCCCAGTCTTTTTCCAGGGCTTCAATCTGTTGTTGGCGGCTGAGTTGGCCGTTGAGGGCTTGCGACATGGTCACTCCTTGGTTGGTTGGGTCGGGGGCGGTGGCTGCTGCTTGCAAGACCGGTGCCCATGGCCATACTGTAAGTCTTCTATAAGACCTTGTCCAATCTTATGTCTTATAGAAGACAAGATTTTTATTTGTTCAAAATCAACAACTTATCTCGTCAGTTTCTCAATTTGAAATTCACTCTCTTGTATTGAGAAATTTTTCCGCAGCGCACCATTGCTCGATTCCGCATTATGGAAACAAATTTCTCTTGAGTGAAAATGTATCTGCCCGCAGGCGTGCGACCAGCACCGACCCGGTGCGCCGCCTGCGGCATGATGGCGACTTTTGTCCGCGACCTCCCCGCATGAACCGTTGGCTTGCCTATCTCTGTCTCGCTTCCAGCATGGCCCTGGTGGGCAGCTACGTGGCGCTGTCCAAACCGCTGGTGGCGGCCATGCCGGTGTTTTTGCTGGCCTGGCTGCGGTTTGGCATTGGCGGGCTGGCCATGCTGCGCTGGCTGCGCAAACCGGCCGACGAGCCACCACTCACGCCGCGCACACGCGCCCTGCTCTTTCTCGAATCCTTTCTGGGCAACTTCCTGTTCTCGGTCTGCATGCTGTTCGGGGTGAAGCTCACCACGGCGGTGGCGGCCGGCGTCATCATGTCGGCCATACCGGCGGTGGTGGCGGTGCTCAGCGCCGTCTTTTTGCACGAGCGCATCGGCAAGCGTTCGCTGGGCGCCATCGCGCTGGCCGCCATCGGCATCGGCCTGTTCTCCATGACCAAATCGGACGCGGCTGCCAGCAGCGCCGCCACGTGGGCTGGCCTGCCGCTGCCGCTGTGGGGCAACCTGCTGATTTTTGCGGCGGTGGTGTGCGAAGCGTCCTACGTGGTCATAGGCAAGCGGCTCACCCAGGGGCTGGGGCCCAAGCGCATTTCATCGCTGATCAACCTGGTGGGTTTTGTGCTGGTCACGCCCATGGGCCTGTGGGCGGCGCTGAGCTTCGATTTTTCCAGCGTCTCGGTCAGCATCTGGGTGCTGCTGGTGTTTTACGGCCTGGCGGCCAGCGTGTGGACGGTGTGGCTGTGGATGACCGGGCTGAAGACCGTGCCCGCAGCCCAGGCCGGCGTGTTCACCGTGATGCTGCCGGTGAGTGCCGCCGCGATCGGCGTCGTGTTCATGGGCGAGCGCCTCAGCGGCGTGCAGATGCTGGCTTTTGGCATTGCGCTGCTGGGGCTGGTGCTGGCCACGTTGCCCGGAAAAGAAGGCACGGTTGCGCACTGAACCTTGATACTCGGTATGATGAACGTCATGCGAAACAAGGTCAACAACGCCCGCGCAGCCGCAAAAGAAGCCACACACGAACGCATCGTGGCGGTGGCCGCGCGGGCCATTCGCCGCAGTGGCTACGACGGCACAGGGGTGGCCGACCTCATGAAGGAGGCCGGCCTGACACACGGCGCCTTTTACGCACACTTCACCTCGCGTGAAGCCATGTTGGCCGAAGCCGCCAGCTCGGCATTCGCGCAGTCCGCGGCTGCTTTGGCCAAGGTCACGTCGGGTGCGCCCCCTGAACAGGCCTTGGCGTCACTGCTCACGGCCTACCTTTCAAAGTCCCACCAGGAGCAAGTGGCCACCGGTTGCCCCTTGGCAGCGTTGGGTTCTGAAACCTCGCGCCAGATGCCCGACGTTCGGCGGGCGGCCACACGACATGTCAAGGAAGTGATTGACCTCGTGGCACGCCTGTCACCCGACTGGGGGCAGCCTGGCGCGCATCAGCGCGCGCTCGTGACGGTGTCCACCATGGTGGGTGCCTTGTTGTTGGCGCGAGCGGTCGATGAGCCGGGCCTGTCGGACAGCCTACGCGAATCGGCACTTCAGCACCTGACGCCATCCCCCGAATGAAATCACTGGGCTTGCCGTCGCTTTTTTCTGTTTTGAAATGATGATCATCATACAAATCAACACCAGGCACCCGAACGGGACGCCCGAGACTGAACGCACCAAGGAGGCGACATGAAGGCATTTGTTCTCACGGGCTACGGCAAAAAAGCGCCATTGCAGTTGACAGACATGCCGGTGCCGGAACCGCACGACGACGAGGTGCTGGTTGAGGTCCACGCCGCTGGGGTGAACGTGCTGGACGCCAAGATCCGCGACGGTGCGTTCAAGCTGATCCTGCCCTACAAAATGCCCGTCGTCCTGGGACACGACGTCGCGGGTGTGGTGGTCAAGGTCGGCGCGCGGGCACAGCAGTTCAAGCCGGGCGACGAGGTCTATGCCCGCCTCGACGACTTCCGCATCGGCGGTTTCGCCGAGTTTGCCGCGGTCAAGGAAACGTCCCTCGCGCTCAAGCCCCAGGGCCTCACGATGGAAGAAGCCGCCTCGGTGCCGCTGGTGGCCTTGACGGCCTGGCAGGCGCTGGTCGAGTTGGCCCGGTTGAAAAAGGGACAGACCGTGTTCATTCAGGCGGGCTCCGGCGGCGTCGGTACCTTCGCCATCCAGCTGGCCAAGCACCTGGGCGCCACGGTGGCCACCACCACCAGCACACACAACGTGGCCTTCGTCAAAGAACTGGGTGCCGACACCGTGATCGACTACAAAACGCAGGCGTTTGCCGATGTCTTGAGAGACTGCGACGTGGTCCTGAACAGCCAGGACGCGACCACGCTCAAACAGTCCATCGGTGTGCTCAAGAACGGCGGAAAGCTCATTTCCATCTCCGGGCCACCCGATCCCGCGTTCGCCCAGGCCATCGGGGCGCCCCTGTTCGTTCGGATGGTGATGCGCTTGCTGAGCTCGGGCATTCGGCGCATGGCCCAACGCCGGTCCATTGACTACACCTTCCTCTTCATGCGGCCCAGCGGCAGTCAATTGCGCGAGATCACCGCCCTGTTCGATGCCGGCGCCATCCGCCTCGTGGTGGACCGCATCTTTCCGTTTGAATCCACCAACGAGGCCATGGCCCATGTGGACGCGGGGCGCTCGCGCGGCAAGGTCGTCGTCAAGGTCCGGTGACGGTGTGGTGATTCACATGACAGACGCGGGGCCACGGTTTTGAACACCTCGCTGCTGACGGCACCGCTGTTGCCCACGCTGCTGCGGCTTGCCGTGCCCAACATGTTGGCCATGCTGGCCACCGCATTGGCCGCCGTTGCAGAAACCGGCTACGTCGGCCGTTTTGGCGTCGCCTCCCTGGCCGGCATGGCCTTGGTGTTTCCCTTCGTCATGCTGCAGATGATGTTGTCGGGGGGCGCCATGGGCGGCGGCGTGTCATCGGCCGTGAGCCGGGCCCTGGGTGCGGGCGATGCCGAGCGCGCCAATGCCCTGGCGGTGCATGCCATGTGGATTGGCCTGGCCGCAGGCAGCGTATTCATGGTGCTGATGCTGTCATTTGGGCCGTGGCTGTTGGCCGCGTTGGGCGGCCAGGGTGAGGCGCTGAGCCAGGCGCTGGCCTACGCGAACGTCGCCTTTCTGGGCTCCATCTTCATCTGGCTGGTCAACACATTTGCCTCCGTGATCCGGGGCTCGGGCAACATGGCCGTGCCATCCGCCACCCTGCTGCTGGTCGCGTTGGCGCAGGTGGTGATCAGCGGCGCCCTGGGGTTGGGTTGGGGGCCCTTTCCCCGGTGGGGCATGCCCGGTGTGGCGGCCGGGCAGGTGATCGCCTACGGGCTGGGTGCCGCGTTCCTGTACGGCCACCTGCGCTCAGGGCGGGCGCGGATTCAATTGCGCCTCCGTTCGACCGCACTGCAGTGGCCTTTGGCGCGCGACATCCTGACAGTCGGTGGCTTTGCCTGCATATCGCCCCTACAAACCGTGCTGACCATCCTCATCCTGACCCGCCTGGTCGCACAGTTTGGCACCACCGCGCTGGCGGGCTACGGCATCGGCGCTCGGCTGGAGTTCCTGTTGATTCCCATTGCCTTCGCGATTGGCGTGGCGTCGGTGCCCATGGTGGGCATGGCCATCGGGGCCGGCCAGGTGGCCCGGGCACGCCGGGCCGCGTGGTCTGCTTCCGCTCTGGCCGCCGGGCTGCTGGGCGTGCTGGGCGCGGTGCTGGCGCTGGCGCCCGATCTGTGGACCAGCCTTTTCACGCAAGACCCGATGGTGCTGGGCGCAGCCGCCAGCTATTTCCAATGGGCAGGGCCTGCCTATGGGCTCTTTGGGCTGGGGCTGTCGCTCTACTTCTCGTCACTCGGTGCCGGCAAGGTGGCCGGCCCCGTGTTGGCGGGCACGCTGCGGCTGGTGCTGGTGGCCGTGGGCGGATGGGCCCTCGCGCTCGCCCAGGTGCCGGCATGGACCATCTTCGCCTTGGTGGCCCTGGGCATGGCCGCCTATGGCTTGGCCACCGCGCTGGCCGTGCGTTACACGGCCTGGGGTGCAGTGCGGTGATCAGCGCTGTGATAAATCAGGCACACCACAGCCCGGTGGGGTTGGTGATGCCCATCCAGATCGCCCAGCCCGAGGTGAGCACCAGGGCAGCGCCCGCCAGCCGGATGCCCAGGCCACCGCCGCGCAAGCTGCCCGAGGCGTGCCAGCGCAGCAGCAGCCAGGGGCCGATGGTCATGGACACCGAGGTGCCCAGGGCAAACAGACCCATGATGGCCGCGCCTTCGAGCGCATTGGCCGAGAGGGACGCCAGCAACAGCGCCGAATACAGCAGGCCACAGGGCATGAGCGCCCAGCCGGCGCCCAGCGCATAGGGCGCCTTGCCCCCCAGCCGCGCCATCACCGGCTTGGCCTTGCGCCAGACGGTTTGCGCCACGCCGTCCACCCAGGCCGGCTGGCGCGCCTGCAGCAGCAGCAGCAGGCCCAGCAGCAAGGCCAGCACATGAAAAGCCGTCCACAGCGGGCGCAGCACCACGGTGTTGGTGCCCAGCCAGCCCAGGCCCTGCACCGTAGCCGCAGCGATGCCACCCAAGGTGGCGTAACCCACGATGCGACCGAGCTGGAAGCCGAAAATGGCCTGGCGCGTGCGCGGCGCCGCGGCCTTGGCGATGCCGGCGCAGGCCGCGCCGCACATGGCCACGCAGTGCGGGCCGCCCACAAAACCCATGAACAAGGCCGTGACGGCCATCGACGTTTGCATGGGCGAAGTCTAGACCGCTCCGGGCCCGTCAGATGATTTTCGAGAAACGCGCACGGTCCTGGTCCACCCGCAGGTGCTTGTCGAACACCATGGCGATGGCGCGCACCAGGTACCAGCCGGCCTCGGTCACTTCGATGCACTGCTCGTCCACGGTCACCAGGCCTTGCGCTTCAAAGTCCTGCAGCTGCTCCAGTTCGCGCGCGAAGTAGCTGCGGAAGTCCAGCAGGTGGCCGAGTTCAATGGACTCGAACAGCAGCCGACCCTGGCACATCAGCGCCATGATGGCGGTGCGGCGCACCAGGTCGTCGCGGGTGAGCGCCATGCCACGCACGATGGGCAGGCGGCCCTGGTCGAGCGCGTCGTAGTACTCGTCCAGCGTCTTGGCATTCTGGCTGTAGGTGGCGCCCACGCGGCCGATGGCCGACACACCCAGAGCGATCAGGTCGCAGTCGGGCTGGGTGCTGTAGCCCTGGAAGTTGCGGTGCAGCCGGCCCTGGCGCTTGGCCACGGCCAGGGCATCGTTGGGCAGCGCAAAGTGGTCCATGCCCACATAGACATAGCCGGCTTCGCTGAAGGCATCGAGCGACTGCGAGAGCATGGACAGCTTGTCGGCCGGCGCCGGCAGTTCGGCCGCCACAATGCGGCGCTGCGGCTTGAAACGCGACGGCAGGTGCGCGTAGGCGTAGAGCGCAATGCGGTCGGGCCGCAGCTGCGCCACCTGTCCCAGGGTGCGGGCAAAGGATTCGGGCGTCTGCAGTGGCAGGCCGTAAATCAGATCGACGTTGACCGACTCGAAGCCGATGCGCCGCGCCGCCGCCACCAGCGCAAACACCTGTTCGGCCGGCTGCACGCGGTGCACCGCCTTCTGCACGGCGGGGTCGAAGTCCTGCACGCCAAAACTCAGGCGGTTGAAGCCGAGCTGGTGCAGGTGCTCCAGGCGCTGCTCGGTCACGGTGCGGGGATCGACCTCGATGGAATACTCACCGCCCGGCACCAGGTTGAAGTGCCGGCGCACGGTGTGCATGAGGTCGCTGAGTTCGGCGTCGCTCAAAAAGGTGGGCGTGCCGCCGCCGATGTGCAACTGCGACACGTGGTGGCCGCGGCCAAAGTGCTGCACGTGCAGGTCCAGCTCGCGCGCCAGGTAGCGCAGGTACTCGGCCGATTTGCTGTGGTGTTTGGTGATGACCTTGTTGCAGGCGCAGTAGTAGCACACCGACTCGCAGAAGGGCACGTGGATGTAGAGCGACAGCGGCAGCGCCAGCGAGCCGGCGCGGCGCTGCTCCAGCGCCTGGATGTAGTCGGCCTCACCGAAGGCCTCGACAAAACGGTCGGCCGTCGGGTACGAGGTGTAGCGTGGGCCTGGCACGTCAAAGCGGCGCAGCAGTTGTTCATCGATCACGTGCATCACAGGGTCTCCATGGTGGGCAGACTGTGCCTGACACGGCGCTTGCTGCCCTTGATCTGGGTCAAGCCTGCCCAAATGTGAATGATGTTTTCCGTTAACGGCTATCCGGATTTCTGTGTTGAAGGAGGCTTCCGGTGATTGAGTGCCTCCGTGTGGAAACCGACGTTGCACAGCCCGCAAATGAGCTGCTGCCGGCGGGTGTTGCCGCGCACCAGAACGACCACGTTCGCCTTGTCGT
>JAUYSB010000145.1 GCA_030696525.1 Hydrogenophaga sp.
CGCTCTAACCGACTGAGCTAAAGCGCCGAAGCCTCAAATTATAGCCAAAAAATCAGGTGGTTGTGAAGACAGGTGCGCGTTTTTCAACGAAAGCGGCCATGCCTTCTTTTTGGTCGGCGGTGGCAAACAGGGCGTGGAACAGGCGGCGTTCGAACATCACGCCGTCGCTCAGTCCGCTCTCGAAGGCGCGGTTGACGGCTTCCTTGGCGGCCATCACGCTGGGCAGCGAGAGGCCGCAGATGATGAGCGCCGCGCCCAGGGCTTCGTCCATCAGCTTGTCCAGCGGCACCGCGCGGCTCACGAGACCCGAGCGCTCGGCTTCGGTGGCGTCCATCATGCGGCCCGTCAGTGCCATGTCCATGGCCTTGGCTTTGCCCACGGCGCGCGGCAGGCGCTGGGTGCCACCGGCGCCGGGGATGATGCCGAGCTTGATTTCGGGTTGGCCGAACTTGGCGTTGTCGGCGGCGATGATGAAGTCGCACATCATGGCCAGCTCGCAGCCGCCGCCCAGGGCAAAGCCGCTCACGGCGGCAATCACCGGCTTGCGCACGCTGCGAATGGTTTCCCAGTTGCGGGTGATGTAGTCGTTGACGTAGACGTCGGCGAAGGTGTAGCTGGCCATGGCGCCGATGTCGGCACCGGCGGCAAAGGCTTTTTCGCTGCCGGTGACGAGCATGCAGCCGATCTCGGGGTCGGCGTCAAAGGCCTTGAGCGCTGCGCCCAACTCGTTCATGAGCTGTTCGTTCAACGCATTGAGCGCCTTGGGGCGGTTGAGCGTGATGACGCCGACACGGCCTTCCGTGCGGACCAGGATCATTTCGGGGGTGGAGGTCATGCGTGCTTCCGAAAAAGTCGTTGAGGTGTGAGCGACTGAGACTATAGCGAGTCGGGTGCTTCAGCCCAACCAGGCCTTCCAGGGAGCGCCTTCGGCCGGGGCGGTGGGCAGGGCGACCTTGAGGCTGCTGGCGGGGGCGGGCCAGCTCAGGGGCAAGCGCAGCAGGCGCTTGTCGCGCGCCACCAGGGCGGTGAGTTGGCGGCGTGGGCCCAGGTACATGACAACGTCGTCGAGTTTGTGCACGCGCCAGCCCTCGGTGTGGCCGGCTTCGTTCAGCGGGTCGAGTTCGATGCCCAGCCACTCGTCACCGGCGGCCAGGCCGGCGGCAGCGGCCACCGAGCCGTGCAACACGGTTTTGATGGCGATGCCGGCGGCCCCTTCCGTCACGCGCAGGCCCAGGCGTTGGGGCAGGGCGGCGGGCTCGTCGGTGGCTTGCAGGCCCAGCGCACGCAGCTTGTCGGCCAGTGGCAGTTCGGCCGTGCCGTGCACCCAGGCCTGGATGTCCGGGCCAAAGTCGCGCCCACCCAGCCGGCGCAGCACGGCCAACAGGTCGGCCTCTTTCATGGGGCCGCCTTCGCAGCGCTGCCACAGGGCCCGCATCACCTCGTCGAGGTTGCTCTGGCCCTCCAGGCGCAGCGTCAGGTCGATGCAGGCCGCCACCAGCGCGCCCTTGGTGTAGTAGCTCACCGTGGCGTTGGGGGTGTTTTCCTGCACGCGGTAGTACTTGGTCCAGGCCTCAAAGCTGGCCTGGGCCACGCTTTGCACGGCGCGGCCCGGCGTCTGCAGCACCTGGTTGGCGGTTTTGGTGAGCAGTTGCAGGTACACCGCCGGCGTGACGAGGCCGGCGCGGCGCAGCAGCAGGTCGTCGTAGTAGCTGGTGAAGCCTTCAAAAAACCACAGCAGTTCGGTGTGGTTCTCGCGGTCGTAGTCGTAGCGCTTGAACTCGGCGGGGCGCAGGCGCTTGACGTTCCAGGTGTGGAAGTACTCGTGGCTGATCAGGCCCAGCAACTGGGTGTAGCCGTCGGTGGCCTTGAGGGCCGGTTCGGTGGCGCCGGGCACGGCGTCGGGGCCGGGCAGGCGGGGCAGGTCGGCGCGTTTGGCGATCAGTGCCGTGCTGTGCCGGTGCTCCAGCCCGCCGTAACCGTCGTCGGTGGCGTAGAGCATGAAGACGTAGCGGTCGAAAGCGGGCTTGTCCTTGGCGCCGTGCCAGAAGGCCATTTGGGTTTCGACGATGCGCTGGGTGTCGCGCAGCAGGCGTTCGCCGTCGAACCAGGCGCCTGCGCCGCTGACCACAAAGCGATGCGGCACGCCGCGCACCTTGAAGCTGCCGCTCCAGAAGCGGCCCATTTCCACCGGGTTGTCGGCCAGTTCGTCGTAGCCGCTGGCCTGGTAGCTGCCGAAGCCGCTGCGCCGGATCTTCTGCGGCACCAGGGCCGTGGCCACTTGCCAGCCTTTGGTGTGGCTGTTCTCGGCCAGTTCCAGCGTGTGGGGCCGGTCCTCCTGGCCCAGCACCCGCAGGCACAGGCTGGTGGGGTTGAAGAAGCCGCGTGATGCATCCAGCCAGGCGGTGCGCACCGAGGCGTCGTAGGCGTAGAACTCGGCCCGCAGCACCAGTGGCGCACCGGCCCGGTTGGCGGCTTGCCAGCTGTTCTTGTCGAGCTGGCGCAGGGCCACGGACTGGCCGGCCTGTTGGGCGCTGATGTGCATGAGGTGCTGCGAAAACTCGCGCACCAGGTAGCTGCCCGGTATCCACACCGGCAGCGCCACGCGCTGTTTGGCGGCGGGCTCGGCGATGGTCAGGGTGACGGCAAAACGGTGGCTGTGCGGGTCCAGCACCTCCACGCGGTGGTGTGGGCCGGCTTCGATGGGCGCAGGTGTTTGGGCGGGCATGAGCAACAGGGTTGAGGGGGTCAGAGGGCGCCGGCCGCCACCAGGCAGCTCAGCGTGGCCACGGCCGTCAGCTGAAACCGCAGCGTGAGCCACTGGCCCACACCGGCCGCGGGGTAAAGCCGGCGGTCCACCAGGTAGCACAGCACCAGGGCCAACGCCAGCCACACCAGGCCGGCGTGCGGCGGCATCAGCACGCCGGGCCAGGCCAGCAGCGACGGCGCCACGCCCCACAACAGGTGGGCGCGCTGGTGGTCGTGAGGTGCGTCGGCCAGCTTCCAGGCCAGGCCCCAATGGATGCCGCCGAGGTAGGACACGATCAGCGCCGCGTAGGCGCCCATGGCCATGGCCGCCCAGGGCTGCAGCTCGGCGTCCACCAGCCACACGGTGGCGGCCAGCAGCACAAAAGGAATGAGCCCGGCGTGGCCGAGCCGGCGGATCAGGGGGGCGTGGCGGGTGTCGGCGCTCATGGGCAAGGGGCCATCATTGTGTGGCCTTGAGCCCTTGTTCGATGCGGTCCAGCGGCACGGCGCCGGCCACACGGGTGCCATCGGCAAAGAAGGTGGTGGGCGTGCCGGTGATGCGGTGTTGCTGGCCAAAGGCCACGTTGCGCTGCAGGGCGCCGATGTCGCAACTGGCCTGGGGTGGCACCACGTTCTGGGTCATCCAGTCGGCAAAGGCCTTGCCCTTGTCGGCCGCGCACCAGATGTTGGCCGACTTGACCATGGAGTCGGGCCCGAGGATGGGGTAGAGGAACACGTGCACCGTCACGTCGTCGAGCTTTTCCAGCTCGCGTTCGAAGCGCTTGCAGAAGCCGCAGTTCGGGTCTTCAAAGATGGCCAGCTTGCGCGCGCCCGTGCCGCGCACGATGGTGAAGGCGTCCTTGAGCGGCAGGCTCTCGAAGGGCAGGGCGGTGAGCTTTTCCACGCGCGCCTCGGTGAGGTTGGTGCGCTCCTTGGTGTCGATCAGCTCGCCCTGGATCAGGTAATTGCCGGCGCGGTCGGTGTAGAAGATTTCGGTCTTGTTGACGCGCACTTCGTACAAGCCTTCCATCGGCGTCTTGCTGACCTCGTCGATCTTGGGCAGGTTGGGCAGGCGCTCGGCCAGGGTCTGGCGGATGGTGTCTTCGGGCGGCACGCTGGAGCAGCCGGCGGCCAGCAGTGCGGCGCACAGCAGAGCGGTCCAACGGCCGGGGCGGGAAACAAAAAAGGTGGGCATGGCAGGACCTGGAGGGGTGAAAAAAGATGCGATTCGGAAAAGCGGGGCCGGGTTCAATGCCCGGCTTGCAGCGGCGCGTGGCCGGCGGCCTGGCGCACCACCCAGCGTTTGAGTGCGCCGCTGCGGTCAAAGCCCTGCAGCCCCCAGCGGCGCAGGGCCAGCAGGCGGCTGTCGTTGTGGGCGAACAGGCTGTACAGCCCTTCGGTCACCGCGCCCATGGCGCTGACGTCGGCCTGGCGCGCGCGCTCGTAGCGGCGCAACAGGCGCAGGTCGCCGGGCTCACGCCAGCTTTCGCGCTGGTGCAGCACGCGGGCCAGCTCGGCCACGTCGCCCAGGCCCACGTTGAGACCTTGTCCGGCCAGTGGGTGCATGGCGTGGGCCGCGTCGCCGGCCAGGGCCACGCCCATGTCGCCTTGGCGCGCCACCCAGCGCCGCGCACGCGACAGCTCCAGCGGCCAGCCGGCGGCAGCGCCGTCCAGCTGCATGGCGCCCAGGGCCGCGTGGCCGCCGGCCTGCACCGCCTCGGCCAGCACCTCGGGCGCCAGCGCCAGCAGTTGCTGGGCACGTTCGTGCGCCACCGACCACACCAGCGCCACCCGGTGGCCTTGTGGCCCGTCCAACGGCAGCCAGGCCATGATCTCGCCTTGCGCAAACCACTGGCGCGCCACGCCACCGTGGGGCAGGGCGCAACGCAGACGCGCGGCCACCGCCGTGTGGGGGTAGGGGCGGGTGTCGAACTCAAAACCGAACTGGGCGCGGCTGCTGCTGCGCTTGCCTTCGCACACGATGGTCAGGCTGGGCGCCAAGCCATCGGCACTGTCCAGCACCTCGATGCCGCTTTGGTAGCCCACGGCCTCGCGCAGGCGCTGCTCCAAGGCGGGCACGTCAACGATCCAGGCCAGCGCGTCGCTTTCATCGCTGCTGCGGTCAAAACGCACGGCGGCTTCGGGCGGCGTGGCGCCAGCGTCTTCGCAGATCTGCATGGCCACCACAGGCGTGGCCGCGCTTTCATCGGGCCACACGCGCAGGCCTTGCAACAGGGTGCGCGAGGCGGCATTGAGCGCATAGGCGCGGATGTCGGCCAGCGCGCCGGCCGGGCCAGGCTGGCGCACCAGCGCCACCCGCAGGCGGTCGCGCGCCAGCAACAGGGCCAGCGTATGGCCAACGACACCGCCACCGCGCACACACACATCGAACTTTTTGTTCATCTGCCGATTTTAGGCACTGCCCTTGCTTGACTTTTTCAGCGGGCACAATCCCGGGCTTGTCAGCATGGTGAAAACAACGATGAAGCGGCGGTGGAAGTGGGTGTTGGGCGGTACAGCGGGCGGGCTGGCGGCGGTGTTGCTGCTGGGGGCTGCTGTGGCCTGGCGCCTGCACGCCTTGCCCGCCGAACAGGTGCAAGGCCTGGCCCGCACCCTGGGTGCCGAACACGAGGCCATGTGGGCGTCGGTGTGGGGCCCGCTGCCGGCACGAGCCGATGAGGCGGGCGCCTACGAGTCGCTGAGTTGGAGCCTGTGGCCGCGTCCGCAGATCCACCTGCACGGCGTGCGCTGGGCGGTGCCACCCGAGCTGTCGAGCGACGGCCAGCTGCGCATCGAGCGCCTGAGCCTGGGGCTGGACTGGCGCAGCCTGTGGCTGGGCGCGCCCCGCCTGCACGACCTGCGGGCCCTGGGCCTGCAAGGCGCGAGCCGCCACACCGCCTGGGGCCTGCAGGGCGAATGGCGGGTGTTGCAGGTGGCGCTGGGGCCGGCCGATGCGGCCGGCGCGCGCGCGCTGACGTGGACCTTGGACGCCAGCCTGCGGCCGCTGCGCGAGGTGACTGCCGGCACAGACCCGCGCCCGGCCTGGCTGGCCGGCCAGTGGCAGGGCCGCGCCCGCTGGCACCCGGCCGCCGATGGCGAACCGGCCCACTGGCGCCAGGTGGACCTGCGTTTCAAGGGCCAGGTGGCCGGGCAGCCGGTGCCCAGTGCGCGGCTCACCCTGGGGCGCTGGTTGCATCAAAGCGATCAACAGCGGCTGGCCTGGGACGATCTGGCCCTGCAGGCGCAACTGGGCGAGGCGGCGCAGGCCGCTCACATCGAGTGGCGCGTCGCTGCGCTGGACCTGCGGCCCGACAGCGCCAGCGGCCAGGGCATGGTGGGCAGCTGGAAAACCGCCGCGCCGCTGTCGCTGACCTGGCAGATGGCAAGCGCCCCCCCGCGTGGCCGCTATGCGGCCGTGACCTGGCCACAGTGGCGGCTGGTGCCCAGCGGGCACGATGGTACCCGCGCCGGCGGGCAACTGCAGGCCGATCTGGGCTGGCTGCCCGACCGCCGCGCCCTGCGCTGGGACGCGTTGCTGGGCGAGGTGAGCGTGCAGCCGCGCGGCGAGGCCGAGCGCCAGTGGAGCCTGCGCGGGCAACTGGAATTGGGGCTGCGCGCGTCGTCGTGGCAGCTGGAAGGCCAGGCCCAGGGCGGTGCGCCCGACGCGGCCCTGTGGGACGGCCCCTTTGCCACCGAAGGCGAATGGCGCCGCTGGCCCGGCACACAGGGCCAGGCGCAGGCCGACGCCCGCTTGCGCGTGGCCTCGCTGTGGCCCGACCGCTGGCACAGTGCCAGCCGCTCGGCCACTTGGCCGGCCCTGTGGTCACAACTGGACACCTGGCCGGGCCAGTTGCAACTGCACGTGGGCCAGTTGGGCTGGCAGGGGCTGCGCCTGGCGGGCGCCGAGGCCACGCTCCGGCAACAGGACGGCGTGATTCGCCTGTCGGCGCTGTCCGCGCGCCTGTGGGACGGCCCATTGAACGCCAGCGGCGAGTGGCGGCTGGCCGATGGGCGCTGGCAGCTGGCGGCCCGCAGCCGCGACGCCGACCTGGCCTTGCTGCGCCAGACGCTGGCCGAGCGCCAGCCCGGTGGCACGCCCACACCGCGCCAGGCCGATGCCGCCGCGGGCCGCTGGAGCGGCACGCTGTCGCTCTCGGGTCAGCAGGACGATGTGCGTGCGTGGCAAGGCCAGTGGTCGGTGGACGCACGCGCGGGCCACTGGCAAGGGGTGGATGTGCGCGCCGCCCGCCAGGCAGCCGATGCGACGCCACGTGCGCCCGCGCCGTCCGAACGCACCGACTGGCGCCGCCTCCTGGCGGCGGGCACGGTGGCCGGCGGTGTGGCCCACATCGACCAGTTTCAGCTGCAAACCCCCGCCGGGCGTTTGGCCGCCGACGGCACACTCGACCTGCAGACCGGCGAGCTGGCCCTGGCCTGGTCCGATCTGGCCGGCACCCGCAAGCGCGGCCCGGTGCTGGGCATGACCGGCCCCTGGCGTGCGCCGCTGACCCATCTGCCTTGATACCGCCCCGACCCCGTCTGGACCCCACCATGAACACCTTGCCCGACCACGCCGACCAGCCTTTTCAGATCGACCAACTGTGGGTCTACCCCGTCAAGTCCTGCGCCGGTGTGCGGCTGCCGCGCGCCACGCTGCTGGACACCGGCCTGGAGTGGGACCGCACCTGGATGGTGGTGGACGCGCAGGGCGAGTTCGTTTCGCAGCGCGAGCTGCCGCGTATGGCGCTGATCCAGCCCAGCTTCAAGCTGGGCCAACTGGTGCTGCGCGCGCCCGGCATGCTGGCCCTGCACCTGCAGCTCGACGCCGCCGAGGCGCCCACCCGCGTTCGCGTGTGGGACGACGAAGTGGCTGCCTACGACATGGGCGACGTGGCCGCGCAATGGTTCAGCGATTTCCTCTCGCCCGGCGCGCCGGCCAGCCTGCAGCGCCTGCGCCTGGCGCGTTTCGACCCCGAGGTGCAGCGCCTGTCCAGCCTCAAATGGACCGGCGGCGTGCCCGCGTCGGTGTTTTTTGGCGATGGCTTTGCGGTGCTGGTGGCCAGTGCCGCCGCGCTGGACGACTTGAATGCCCGGCTCGCCGCCGCCGGCCAGCCGGCCGTGGACATGCGCCGTTTCCGGCCCAACATCGTGCTGGGTGGCGTGGCCGCCCACGACGAAGACCGCTTCAGCGATCTCTACCTGCCCGGGGCAGACACGGTGCACCTGCAGCTCGTCAAACCCTGCGCGCGCTGCCCCATCCCCGATGTCAACCCCGACACCGCTGCCACCGGCCACGCGGTGGCCGATGCGCTGCAGGCCTACCGGGCCGATGCGCGTGTGAACGGCGCCATCACCTTTGGCATGAACGCCGTGGTGCGCGCCGGGGCTGAAAGTGTGCTGGCCGAAGGGCAGACCGGCATGGCGGCCTGGGGTGTGTGGGGCTGAGGTTCAAAGTCGATTGAACACACGCGTCGGGTCAAGCCGCACCTTCACCTGATCGGGCGACACCGAATCGAGCACCGCGTAAGCGGGCTGGGCGGTGTCGCGCACGGCCGGGGCCGACAGCGGTATGCCGTCCTTGCCCACGATGGCCATCACCCTGGGCCGGTTGGCCTGGGCCGTGCCGCGCGTGACCACGGCCAGCTCGCCGTTGTGCAGGCGCACATAGCTGCCCGGCAGGTACAGCCCCAGGTGCTTGACCAGCAACTCGCCCAGCGGGCAGTTCTGGCGCTGCATCTCCAGGTAGTGGGTGCGCACCGCGGCGCGTGCCGACAGGCCTTTGCGGCCCTTGCGCGGGCTGATGCGCGCCACAAAACGGTCGGACAGCTGCAGCAGCATCAGTGGCAAACCCTCGGCGCGTTTGCCGGTGGGGTAGCCGCCGCCTTCCACCGATTCGTGCGAGTCGGCCACCAGGCCCAGCCAGCGGTCGTTGGCCACGCCCAGGCCATGCAGGATGTCGCGGCCCCGGTGCGGGTGCTGCTGGATGTCGGCCAGCTGGTGGGTGTCGGGCGGGGGCTTTTGCTGGGCGAGCTGGTCCTGCAGCCGCGCCATGCCCACGTTCATGGTGAGTGCGGCGTTGAACACCGCGTGTTGTTCGTCCTCGCTCAGGCCGGCGGCCGGCGCCACGGCGCGGCACACCGCGGCGGCCGCCAGCGCGTTGCTGGCGCAGTAGCCCAGCTGGGCGTCGTACAGCAGTTGCACCAGCACAAACAGGCTTTCATCCGGCTGCTGGGCCAGCAGTTGCCAGGCCTGTTCGCGCACGGCTTCAAAACGGGGCAGGAAGTCGCGCGCGTCGGCGTGCTGGTGCAGCAGCACGCGCCAGCGCGCGTGCAGGTCCAGCCAGGTGGATGCGACGGTGGCGGGCTCGGCCTCGGCGGCCGCGCGTGGGCGGGGCTGGCCCAGGGCCGGCTCGGGTGCGGTTGGCACCGGCGCCGAGCGGCGCTGCGGGCGCAGCACCGTCATCCACAGGTCGCGGTCCTGCGCGCGGATCACGGGCGCGTGGCGGCTCAGCGCCAGTTGCCGTTCCAGCGAATCCAGCGCCTGGCCCTTGGGCAGCAGCAACATGCCCCGGGCGTTCAGGATGTCCACCGGCAAGGGACGGTTCACATCCACGCCGGTCAGCGACACGGGGATGAAGGCCGCAGCGGTGGGGTCTGCCGCCGGCGGGGCGGAGCTTGCAGAGGGGTACAGACGAAGGTCCTCCAGGGTGATGGAGGCATTGTCTGTGGCGGGCTTGCCCGTTGATGGGTGGAACAGGGCGGTTTTCCGGGGCCTGTTCCGCCGCATCTCAGTGGGCGGCCGGCTTGGTGGCTTTGGCGGCGGCGTCAAAGCCGCCCTTGGCCTTCCACTCGTCCATGCCGCCTTGCAGGATGCGCACGTTGTCCCAGCCCGCCACGCGCAGCGCAAAACCGGCCTGGGCCGAGAGCGAGCCGCTGTTGCAGTAGATCAGCACCGGCTTGTCTTTGGGGATGCTGCTGCGCTTGGCCAGCACCTGGCGCCAGTCCATGTTGATCGCGCCGGGTATGTGGCCCTTGGCGTACTGACCGGCGTCGCGCGCGTCGATCACCACAAAACGCTTCCAGTCGTCCTTGGGGATCTGCTCGGCAAACATCACGCCGCCGCCGTAGTCCACAAATTCGAGGTAGCCCTCCATCTCGTCGATGGCGCTGTCCTTGTCGGCCCAGGCCAGTGGCGTGAAGGTCAGGGTGGCGGCCGTGAAGGCCAACCAGACCGTGCGTGTGAGTTTCATGGGGTCTCCGGAATTGATGGGGTGGGAACAAGGGAAAACTGGTGGGTGGCTTGCAATGAGGTGGCGTTGCACCTGCTCAGCGCACTGCGGCGGCCAGCGGCAAACCGGCCGCCTGCCACTCGCTCACGCCGTCCAGCAGCTTGTGCACCTGGTAGCCCTGGGCGCTGAGCAGCTGGTAGGCCTCTTCCGAGAACAGGCAGAAGGGGCCTCGGCAGTAGGCGACGATGGGTTTGTCGCGCGGCAGCTCGGCCAGGCGCAACGCGATTTCATTGATGGGCATGGACCGCGCGTAGGGCAGGTGCGCCGCGTCGTATTCGGCCGGCGGCCGCACGTCGATGACCACCACCTCGCCGCGCCGGGCCTGGGCCATCAGCGTCTTGCGGTCCAGCGACACCAGCTTGGACGGCTCGGCCACCATCTGGTCGAGCGCCACACGCAGTTCCACCAGGTGTTCCTCGGCCACCTGGCGCAGCGTCACCCACAGGCCGGCCACATCGCTGCCGGTCAGGCGGTACAGCACAAACTTGCCCTGTTTGCGAAAGCCCACCAGCCGCGCCTCGCGCAAGGCCTTGAGGTGGGCGCTGGCCAGCTTCACGTCGATGGACAATTCGGCCGCCAGCTGCTCCACCGACTTTTCGCCCTGGGCCAGCAGTTCGAGCAGCTCCAGCCGCTTGGGGCTGGCCACGGCCTTGCCAATGCGGGCCACCTGCTCGTACAACACATCTTTGACTTGGCGCTTGTTCATGAGATCATTCCAATAATTTTTAGTATAAGCGCTTGATGATTTAGTGAGAAGCCCATGAAAACCCCTCAATTCGTTCAGCTGCACCAGCCCGGCGACGGCCGCCTCGCCTCGGAGGCGGCGCAGGGCCTGCTGGCGCGGCCGGCGGCGGTGTCGCCCAAGTTTTTTTACGACGCGCTGGGCTCGCGCCTGTTCGATGCGATCACCGAACTGCCGAGCTACTACCTCACGCGCACCGAAGCGGCCGTGCTGGCGGGCCACGGCGCTGCCATGGGCGAGCAGGTGCGGCGCTGGCTGGGGCAGGCGCCGGTGATGGTGGAGCTGGGCGCCGGCAGTTGCGAGAAGGCCTCGCGGCTGTTCCCCTTGCTCACCCCTGGCGCCTATGTGGCGGTGGACATTTCGGTGGACCACCTGCGCGGCGCGCTGGCCTGCCTGCAGCGCGAACACCCGCAGATGGACCTGCTCGGCCTGGGCATGGATTTTTCAGCCGGCTTCACGCTCCCACCCGAGCTGCCTGGCCTGGGTGACGGGCCCCGGCTGGTGTTCTACCCGGGCTCCAGCCTGGGCAATTTCGCGCCCGACGCCGCCTTGCAACTGCTGCGCGACATGCGCGCCGCCGCCCAGGGCGGCGCTTTGTTGATCGGTCTGGACCTGGTCAAGCCGGCGGCGGTGCTGGAGGCGGCCTACGACGACGAGCTGGGCGTCACGGCGGCGTTCAACCTCAACCTGCTTCACCACCTCAACCACTTGCTGGGCAGCAACTTCCGCGTGCCCGACTGGCGCCATGTGGCCTTCTTCAACGCCGAGGCCTCGCGCATCGAAATGCACCTGGAAGCGCGCACCGACCTCGTGGTGTGCTGGCCGGGCGGGCAGCGCGCATTCCAGGCCGGCGAACGCATGCACACCGAGAACTCCTACAAATGGACCTTGCCGGCGCTGGAGGCGCTGTTGCGCGGCGCGGGCTTTGGCGAGCAGCTCACCTGGTGCGACGACAACGGCTGGTTTGCCGTCTGCCTGGCGCGGGCCTGAGGCGCGGCAGCCGTTGCGTCAGCGCGCGCAACTGCGAAAGCCGGCCGGGATGTCGTTGCGCGTGGCGCTGAAGTAGTTGCGGTAATCCGGGTGGCGCAATCGGGGCTGCGTGAGGTAAGAGGCGCCGCGCAACACCGGCCGGCCGTCGAACCACGGCGCCGAGTAGTCGCGGTAGGGGTGGGGCGCGAAGCCGGGGTAGGGCGCAAAGGGCGTGGCCGTCCATTCCCACACCTGGCCCCAGGCAAAACGCCCCGGGTGCTGCTGCCGCGCCGCCACCCATTCGGCTTCGGTGGGCAGGCGCCGGCCGGCCCAGTCGCACCAGGCTTGCGCCTCGTGGGCGCTGAGGTGGCAGGCCGGCTCGCGCACATCCAGCGGTGCCCACATCCCCCCCAGCCACTGCTGCCACGCACCGCCCTGGCGGCGCAGGTAGCGCGGCAGGGGGCCGCCGTCCAGCACAAAGGGCAAATAGTCCTGCCAGCGCAGCACCTGCGGGTTGACTTCGAAGTCGCCCACGGCCTGGCTTTGCTGGCCACATTCGTTGTCGAAACGGAAGCCACCGGCCATCTCGCCGCCCAGGCGCACCGTGCCGCCGGCCACCGGCAGCGGCGAATCGGGTTCGGGCAGCAGCGGGGTGCGCCAGCGCACATCTGGCACCGGCACGCCCAGCGCGCGTGCCATGTACAGCGCGGCCTCGTGGTGCATGTCTTCGTGCAGCAGGGCCAGGCGGTGAAAGTACAGCGCGCGCGGTGAATCGTCGCCCAGGGCCAACAACTGTTGCAGGGTCTGTTCGAGTTGCGCCGCCAGCTGTTCGCGCGTGGCTGCGGCCGATGGCAGTGGCAGCTGCCAGCGGCTGTCGTGTGCCACCGCGCCTGAGTCGTAGAGCGCGTCGTCGGCGTGGGCGGGCACGGCGGCCGGGTCCGCTTCCCAGCCACGGGCCATCTGCGGGTTGCGTGTGGTCCAGTGCGCCTGGAACCAGCCGATGTGGCCCAGCTCCCACAGTGGCGGGTTGAGGTCGGGGTGTTGCGGGACACACAAGCCTGGCAACGCGGCTTCAAAGGTGGCAAAAGTGGCCAGCGTGTCGCGCCGGCTGGCCTGCAGCGCGCGCGCCAGCGCGTGCGCGTCACCCTGGCGGGCCAGGGCGGCGGCGTGCTTGTCCGGCGCTATGCTTGTCTGGTGAAACATCCCAAGCTCGTGATCGTGACGCCCGCGCTGGCCAACGCCAACAACGGCAATTGGCAAACTGCGCAGCGCTGGGCGCGGCTGCTGGGCGCAGCATACCGGGTTCGCCTGTGCGCACAATGGGCAGGCGGCGACGAGGCGCTGATGGTGGCCCTGCACGCGCGCCGCTGCGCCGCCGCCGTGGTCGACTGGAAAACCCGCCACCCCGAACGCCCGCTGGTGCTGGTGCTGACCGGCACCGACCTCTACCACGACATCCATGTGGACCCGGTGGCCCAGCGCTCGCTCGCGCTGGCCGACCGCCTGGTGGTGCTCAACCGGCTGGGCGCGCGCATGCTGCCGGCGCACCTGCAGCACAAGGTGCAGGTCGTGTTGCAGTCGTGCAGCGCCCGTGCCACGTGCCCCAAATCGTCCCAGCGCCTGCGGGTGCTGATGGTGGGCCACCTGCGGGCCGAGAAAGACCCCCAGACCTATTTCGACGCGGTGCGCCTGCTGGCCGCCGAGCCCGGCCTGTGGTTTGACCACATCGGTGCGGCCCTCGACCCCGCTCTGGGCGCGGCCGCGCAGCAACTGCAGGCCGAGTGCCCGCGCTACCGCTGGCTGGGTGGCCTGCCGCACGAGGCCACCCGCCGCCGCATCCAGCGCGCCCACCTGCTGGTGCACCCCAGCCGGCTGGAGGGCGGCGCCCACGTGGTGATCGAGGCGGTGCGCAGCGGCACGCCGGTGCTGGCCTCGCGCATCGATGGCAACGTGGGCCTGCTGGGCGACGCTTACGCCGGCTGCTTCGAGCCCGGTGACGCGGCCGATCTGGCCGGTCAGATCAAGGCCTTGTGGCACGATCGCATGCGCCTGCAGGCGCTGGCTGCCCAGGCCGCCGAGCGCGCGCCCTGGTTTTCGCCCGAGCAGGAGGCGGCCAGCTTGCGGGCCCTGGTGGGCGGGCTGCTCTGAGCGCCTCGGTGGGCTGGCACGGGTGGGCCAAGCCCTGCCCGGTACAATCCGAAGCCGTCTGATCCCGCGTTGAAGCGGGCGGCGCCTGGGCCTTCTGCCTGGCGCGATACAAGGAAATCCCATGAGTTTGAAGTGCGGCATCGTTGGTTTGCCCAACGTTGGCAAGTCCACCCTGTTCAACGCCCTGACCAAGGCCGGCATCGCGGCCGAGAACTACCCGTTCTGCACCATCGAGCCCAACACCGGCGTGGTGGAAGTGCCCGACCCGCGCCTGGCGCAGCTGTCGGCCATCGTTGAACCCGAGCGCGTGGTGCCCGCCATCGTGGAGTTTGTGGACATCGCCGGCCTGGTGGCCGGTGCCAGCACCGGCGAAGGCCTGGGCAACAAGTTCCTGGCCCACATCCGCGAGACCGACGCCATCGTCAACGTGGTGCGTTGTTTCGAAGACGACAACGTGATCCACGTGGCCAACAAGCTCGATCCGATCGCCGACATCGAGGTCATCCAGACCGAGCTGTGCCTGGCCGATCTGGCCGCCGTGGAAAAGGCCATCCACCGCGTCAACAAGGTGGCGCGTGCCGGCGACAAGGAAGCCATCAAGCAGCTCGCCATTCTGGAGAAGTGCCAGACCGCGCTCAACGACACCCAGCCGGTGCGCACCATCGACTTCGGCAAGGAAGAACTGGCGCAACTCAAGCAGTTCTTCCTGATCACCGCCAAGCCGGCCATGTTCGTGGCCAACGTGTCGGAAGACGGTTTCGAGAACAACCCGCTGCTGGACCGCCTGAAGGAGTTTGCGGCCAAGCAGAACGCGCCGGTCGTGGCCATCTGCGCCAAGATCGAAGCCGAACTCTCGGAGATGGAAGACGCCGACCGGCTGGAGTTTTTGCAGGAGCTGGGCCAGGAAGAGCCCGGCCTGAACCGCCTGATCCGCGCGGCCTACACCCTGTTGGGCCTGCAGACCTACTTCACCGCCGGTGTGAAGGAAGTGCGCGCCTGGACCATCCACGTGGGCGACACCGGCCCGCAGGCGGCTGGCGTGATCCACACCGATTTCGAGAAGGGCTACATCCGCGCCCAGACGATTTCGTTCGACGACTTCATCGCCTACAAGGGCGAACAGGGCGCCAAGGACGCGGGCAAGATGCGCGCCGAAGGCAAGGACTACGTCGTCAAGGATGGCGACGTGATGAACTTCCTGTTCAGCTCGTAAGCCGCGTTGGGCGTCATGCGGCTGCGGCCTGGTCCAGCCCCAACAGCCGCACCGCGTTGCCCTTGAGGATGCCGGGCATGACCTCGGGCTTGAAGCCCGCCACCTCGAAGTCCTTCATCCAGCGCTCGGGCGTGATCAGCGGGTAGTCGCTGCCAAACAGG
>JAUYSB010000167.1 GCA_030696525.1 Hydrogenophaga sp.
ACTTAATCTCAATATAAGTTTTATCCCGTACTATATTGGACTTTTAAATAATGCTTAAACTCAATGAGAGGAAATTATGCCGCAAAAATCATTTCTAACGCTATGTGCGTCGCTGGCCTTTTCTATGGCGTTGGCCAACAATGCCGAGGCCGCAAATTGGAAGGATGTGCTTAATGCTGTCAATAGCAATGTTAATGGCCAGACGAATAATGCAGGCCAAGCATTGCAACAGGGGCAACAGGCTGTTAATGCGGCGCAAGCGGTGCAACCCGGTAGTTTGTCCGAGTTATTAATGCAACGGACAGGTGCGACTGCGGCTCAGGCTCAAGGGGGCGCTGGGGCTTTGTTTCAAATTGCTAAAACCAAGATGTCGGCAGATTCGTTTACCCAGCTGGAACAGTCGGTTCCAGGCATACAGGGAATGTTGGGGGCTGCAGCACCTGCCCAATCGCAGCAGGGTGGTTTGGCGGGGCAATTGTCTTCTATAGCAGGCGCTTCGGGTGGAACTGCGGGGACTTTGATTTCGGCGGCTTCCGCTTTCCAGCAGCAAGGCATGTCGCCCGCGATGGTGCAGCAGTTTATCCCGGTGGTGATCGATTATGTCAAAGCTCACGGCAATGAGGCGCTGGTCAATACCTTAAGCGCCGCATTCATCGGACGTTGATTTAGAGCAAGAGGATGGGCTTCGTGTCTCAGCCCATCCTATAACGCTTAACCATAATATAAATTTTTAGCCCCTATTATTGGCTTTTTAAACAAGACGCGTTCCACCCATCAAGTATTAAGAATCACTTTCAGTTTTTTTCCTGGAGTCAGGGAGTTGCTTATTGCCGGTGAATTCCATTTACGCAGATCCGCGATTGAGACGTTGAATTTACGTGAGATTTGCGCCAACGAATCGCCTTGTTTTACTGTGTAACTGATCGATCTCGCAGCAGGTGAAAACACTGCCTTTGAAGCGGAAGCAATAACCTGTTGATTCGCGGCTTTAATCGTCAGTTTCTGGCCTAAAACCAATGCTGTTTTTGAGTTGAGTTTATTCCAATCCGCAATATCTTTACCGCTAACCGAAAATTTCTGCCCGATATTCCAAATGGTGTCGCCTTGTTTTACAACATAAACCTGGGCGCTTCCGGGTTTGGTTTTTGCCGTTGCAACGTTGAACGATGTGCCAACCGATTGCTGCGCCTCCGGCATTTTTAACATCATGCCGGAGTGAATGGAATTGCTCGCCAAATTGTTGGCCTGACGGATTGACTGGGGCGTGGTATTGTTCTTGTCGGCGATGGATACAAGACTTTCCCCGGCCTTGACTTTGTGTTGGCTCGGGATCGTCTGGATTTGATCATGGCGAATTTGCGCTATCGTTTCGGCGTGGTAACGCTTTTTATCGACCCGTTCATCATAGGGCAGTAGAGCCAGGTTTTGTCTGAATGATTGCGCCTTGGACACCGGAATCAACAGGTGATGAGGCCCTTGCGGCGCAGTGCTTGACAGGTTGAAGCCAGGGTTTAATTTTAAAAACTCATTAAGCGGCGTATTAGACAACTCTGCGGCTTTGTTTAAATACAGTTGAGATATGGCGTCTACCAGTTAGCAGTATGGTCTATTGGGGATATTTTGCAATTGAACATTGTATTTGTCGGCATTGGCAAATATTTTGGCTATGGCCAGCAACCGCGGCACATAGTCTGCGGTTTCTTTGGGCAGATCCAGTGACCAGTAATCGGTATCCCGATTGAGATTTTCATTTTTTTCGATTGCTTTTCTTACATTGCCTTTACCATAATTGTAGGAGGCCAGCGCAAGATGCCAGTCGCCATCGAAAGTCTCGCCCAAATGTTTGAGAAAAGCGGTTGCCGCCTTGGTCGAGGCATAAACATCACGACGACCGTCGTACCATGTGTTTTGTTGCAGGCCGTACAAACGACCGGTAGCCGGTATAAACTGCCAAAGTCCCGACGCATCGCTTTTTGAATACGCTTCCGGTAGAAAGGCGCTTTCAACTATCGGCAACAAAGCCAGTTCGCCGGGGATGTTTTTGGCTTCGACCTCATCAAGTATCAGATGCAGATAAGGTTCCGCCCGTTGCTGAACTCTGGCAAGATAGGCGGGGTGGCGCAAGTACCAGTTTAACTCGCGATCAATCCGTTCATTTTGTATTTCGGGCAGCGAATATAGCGATATTAACCGCTCCCAAACGGTGTTTTTGTACTTTACCGGTACATTGTATTTTTGTTTTCCGAACGGATGGAGAGCATGTCTCACATAGCTGTTATCCGTTTCGGAGCTGTCAGGCGGCCTGTCGTTAAAGGAATTTGAGGTTGTAGAGCAGCCTGTTACGACTAAAAAGATCAATATAAATAAAAATTTAACCGATCTGTTAAAGTTAACTCGCATGATCCAAGCCTATATTAGAGTGATGTTTATTATTAGGATGTTATCATTATAGCTTGTTTTTATTGAAAATCATCAAAATCAGATAGTGTAAAATACGCTTATGAAACGTAATTTCTTATTTGCCTGGTACCAAACCCCGAGAGGCAAGCTGCTGCAACAGCTTGAAGCCGACTATATTCAGCGGTCGATTACCGTCAGTTGTCAGCAAACCATTTTGCAGATTGGCGGATTAGGTTGGGAAAATGAATTTATCGATTGTTCTTTATACAAGAAATTTACGGTACTCGATGCCAAAAGCCTGGGCTGCGGCAAGGCCAGAAAAATCCAGGCCAAATCCTACAGCCTGCCCTTGCAAAGCAACTCTGTCGATATGATTATCATCCCGCATTTATTGGAGTTTGACGCCTCCCGGTTTCAAACCATGCGCGAAGTTGAGCGGGTTTTAAAGCCGGAAGGCCTATTGATCGTGCTGAATTTCAATCCATGGAGCCTGTGGATCAGATACCAGTATTTGTGGGATAAACGCATGGCCGATTCATGGGGTGGACATTTTATTTCCCGCTCACGGGTTTTGGACTGGCTAAAATTATTGAATTTTGAAGTCACCGTATCATCCGAGTTTAATTTGGAGGCGGTCAAATCAACACATGGAAAATTCATTACTCGGGGACTCTCGCTCACCTCGACCGCCTATGCGATCAAGGCTATCAAACGCCGTTACAACCTGATCCCGCTGACGCCGGTATCTACGCTAAATTCCCGTTTGGTTTTGACAAACCCGCTTAACTCACCGACAACACAGAAAAACAGACATGACTGATCACGTCATTATTTACACCGATGGCGCCTGCAAAGGCAACCCTGGGCCGGGCGGCTGGGGCGTAATACTCAGCTACAAGGGCACCGTTAAGGAAATTTACGGCGGCGACCCCGACACCACCAACAACCGCATGGAACTGATGGCAGCGATCCAGGCGCTGGAAATCCTGAACAAGCCCTGTTCGGTGCAGCTCAATACCGATTCGAAATATGTGATGCAGGGCATTACCGAATGGATAAGCAACTGGAAAAAACGCGGCTGGAAAACCGCCGCCAAGACGCCGGTTAAAAATGAAGACCTGTGGCGCAGGCTCGATGCCGCAATTCAACGGCACAATATCGAATGGTTTTGGGTGAAAGGCCATTCAGGCCATAAAGATAACGACCGAGCGGATGAGCTGGCTAATCTGGGCATCAATTCATTGTAGGACAATCATTTCGTGGATAAACTGCTTTTTTAGACTTAAACATTAAGCCCTAAAAATCTCCAGAAATCCGCCTGCTTAGGTATATCAAGTATGGCTTGTGTGGCGAGCTGGGCGGAGACGCTGACTCCGGCCACTCCGCCGCCCGGCCTAGTCCAATGTCCAGTGTGGTAAAGGCCTTGTAAGACACCGCGCACACCAGGGCGGTTCGGGCCAACTTGGTCAGGGCTGGGCTCAAAGCCATAGGCCGCGCCTTGATGATTGAGGGTGTAGCGCTCCAAGGTTCTAGGCGAACCCGACTCCACCAATAATAGGTGGTCATTGAGGCCGGGGAAATGGCGTTCGGCTTTTTCCAAAAGGCGCTGCTGAAACCCTTGCTTGGCTTGACGCCAGGATGATCCGATTTCAAATGGACACAGCGTGGTCAACAGCAGGATATGCTGGTCTTGTTGGGGAGATAAGGATGGATCGGCCAAAGTCGGGAGAGTAGCGGAAAACCAATTGGGACGGCCTTCGCGGGTAAGCGCGTAACCGGCCTCATGATCGAACGAATCGAAGAAAAACGACTCATGGCTATGAGCTTGTTCGGCGAGTTGCAGGTCGGTGGCCACATAGCTCACAAAAACCGATAACGAGGAGTTCAGTTTCGCCAAACTTTCGCCATAGCCTTCCGGCAAGTGTTCCCGTCCGATTAACAAATCGGCTGTCTGGCGAGCATCGATATTGGAAACCACCGTCTCGGCCCGGATAACTTGACCGTTCTCCAATATGATGCCGCAGGCTTTGCCTTGTTCCACGCAAATGCGCCGTACACTGGAATTCAATAACATCTCGCCGCCTTGTTCTTCCACAGCAGCAACCAAGAGATTGGCATAAGTCTGAAAACTGCCCTGGCAATAATAACCGCCTTCGTAGGTATAACCCGCTATCATGCTGGCCCAATACAAAAAAGACAGCTTCGAGGGCGGCAGGCCCAAGTAGGGCCACAGAGAAGCGCAGGCGCTCTTTAGGCGGGCGTCGACTAGGAATTCATCCAGCGCTTCGGTCAGCGTCGCACGGCGGTAACGGAACAAATTGGCCAGAGCAAGTGTGGGTGAGATGGTGGCCGATCTGCCCTGTTCCAGTATCTCGTCCGCCACCATGGCTTCTTCCGCCAATACCCGGCAAAGGCGAATCAGCGCAAGCAGTCGATCTTTTTCTTCGGGAAACCGTTCGGTTAGACCGGTAATGAACGCTTCCTCGCCGGTGTGCAAAGGTATTTCGAATTCCGGGTAAACCGCCCGTGCGTAAGCCGGGATGGGAATAAAAATAGCTTGCGGATCTATCCCCACTGCCAGGCAAATCTTGTGGATGGTGCTGCCATTGAGGTAGCCATCGGAACCGCAGCCGCTGACCAGATGGACGCCCGAATCGAAATGGAATCCGCGACGTTTGAAACCGTGAGCATAACCGCCAGGACGGTCGTGCCTTTCCACCAACAGCACGGATTTTCCTGCCTTTGCCAACAAAGCGGCCGTGCTCAGACCGCCAATCCCTGCGCCGATGACTACAACATCGTAAGCTTCTTTTTTGGATTCATTGTGAACTCCGCGCATTGAGTCTCTTCTATGAGGATGGCTTATGGGGTAGCCCGTACAGGGCTTAGGTGAAAGGAAGGTTAGCAGATTTCCAAATGCGTAACAAATTCGTAAATTCAGTCTGCTAGATCAAACCGGCTAAAAGCTTTTCCATTTCGGCCTTAGGCAACTTGCCTGCCTTGTTGCGAGGAATTGCAGCGACGAAGACAATTTTACGCGGCAGAAAAACACTGTCTACATACAGCTGCAACCCCTCCAAAATACCTTGTTTGTCAAGCCGACTGACCACCACGGCAACTAGGCGACCGTCACTGATCCCGCCCTCCTGGACGAAGCAAAATCCATCTTCCACTCCCGCTACATCCTTTAGTCTTTGGTTCAGCTCAGCCAAAGAAGCGCGCTTGCCGCCGATCTTAACCATATCGATGTCCCGGCCCAATACAGCAAAGCGGCCGTTCGCTTCGATCCTGAAAGCATCTTGTAGCAGGATTGGCGTTTGCAAATGGGGAGATTCAAGGTAGATAAGCCCCGAATCCTCCTGAATCAATCGGCTACTCGCATAAGGTTGCCACAGGCTTTCACGCAAGATCTCCCGGCTGGCAAACGAAAGCGTTTCGGTACTGCCATAAATTTCACGAGGGGATTGCCCTAAAACAGAGTCCGTTTCGCGGGCGAGCTTTTCGGATAAAGCATCGGTAGCGGATAACACTCCGACGAGATTAACCCATGATCCGCTGGTTTTGGTCAGGGATCGTAAATGGGTGGGCGTAGTCGCCAGCACGGCGGGCCAAGGGGCGGTCTCGACCACGCGGCGAATGTCTTCGGGGAAGAAGGGGTGTCCGTCATACAAGACCAGACTGGAAAACAAGGGCCAAAATACCGAGGTTTCCAAGCCATACATGT
>JAUYSB010000243.1 GCA_030696525.1 Hydrogenophaga sp.
GGCGCGCCCGCCACCGGTGCGCCGGACCTTCTGAATCGCCCAGTTCAGGGCCGCTTCGACCGGCGTGGTGGTGGTGTCAATGTCGTTGCCATACAGGCACAAGCCGGCTTCCAGGCGCAGCGAGTTGCGCGCGCCCAGGCCCACGGGCTTCACTTCCGGCTCGGCCAGCAGGGCGCGGGCCAGCGCGTCGGCGTGGGCGGCGGGCACCGAGATCTCGAAACCGTCTTCGCCGGTGTAGCCGCTGCGCGTGACGTAAAGGTTGGCACCGTTCCAGTTGAAATCGCCGCCGGTCATGAACACCAGCTTCTCGACGCCAGGCAACAGGCGGGCCAGGGCGGTCACCGCTTGCGGGCCTTGCAGGGCCAGCAGGCCCCGGTCGAACTGGACGTCGATCTGGCAACGCGATCCGATGCGCGCCTGCATGTGCACCAGGTCGCCGTGTTTGCAGGCGCCGTTGACAATGACAAAGATGTCTCGGCCCCGGTTGACGAACATCAGGTCGTCGATGATGCCGCCTTCGTCATTGAGCAGCAGGCCGTAGCGCTGTTTGTGTTCGCCCAGGCCGATCACGTCCACCGGGATCAGGCTCTCGAAGGCGGCTGCCGCGTCGGCGCCGACCAGGCGCAGCTGGCCCATGTGCGAGACGTCAAACAGGCCGGCGGCCGCGCGGGTGTGTTGGTGTTCGGCCATCAGGCCGGGCTTGTACTGCACCGGCATGCTGTAACCGGCAAAAGGCACCATGCGGGCGCCCAGTTCAAGGTGCAGGTCGTGCAGCGGGGTGCGCAGGAGATCGTCGGACATGGATGGGCGGACTCACAAAAGCAGGGCTTCACACGGCCAAAACCGTGCACCAGCCCCACTGTCCGCTTTACCTGAGAGATTCACGCGGGCGATGCCGCGCTTGCTCCTTCGGTGGGCCGCCCGCTTGGCCGGGTGGGCCTCTCTCCAGGGGGGAATCGCCCGTTGCCGGGCGTCTGCCAGTCCTTTTGCCTGAGCGTTCAGGGCTTGCTTGGGGCAAGCCGCCTGCGCCTTCGGCGGCCGCATCGGGTGCGGCGCTCTCCTGACAAGTGGGCGATTGTAGCGCCCGTTACCGCTTCAGCGGGGCAGGGCGCGTTCCAGAAGTCGGGTCACGTCCAGTGCCGCCGGGTTGACCAGGCCGGTCACGGCGCCCCAATGGCCATCCAGGCGGGTGGCAATGAAGGCGTCGGCCACGAACGCGGGGGTGTGTTTGCGCAGCAGGCAGGCCTGGGCCAGCACCGCCAGGCGGGTGGTGAACTGGCGGCCCAAACCTTCGAGTTCGGCCGGCGGGCTTTGCAGCAGTTGGGCCAAGGCCAGGGCTTCGTTTTTGAGGCGCGCCTCGTCACCGGCCATGTCCATCAGGTCGGCCAGCAGCACGCGCGCGTGGTCGGGCTGGCGCGCGATGCCGCGCATCACGTCCAGGCACATCACGTTGCCCGAGCCTTCCCAGATGGAGTTGACCGGCGCCTCGCGGAACAGGCGGCCCATGATGCCGTCCTCCACATAGCCGTTGCCGCCAAACACCTCCATGGCTTCGCCGGTGAGTTCGACCGCGCGTTTGCAGACCCAGAACTTGGCGGCCGGCGTCATCAGCCGGTGCCAGGCCTGTGCCAGGGGCGTGTCGTGTTCATACGCCTCGGCCAGGTGCATGCCCAGGGTCAGCGCGGCTTCGCTTTCCAGTGCCATGTCGGCCAGCACCGCGCGCATCAGCGGCTGCTCGGCCAGCACGTTGCCAAAGGCCTTGCGCTGGCGGGTGTAGGCGATGCCTTGCACCAGGGCCTGGCGCATCATGGCGGCGCTGCCCAGCACACACGTGAGGCGGGTGTAGGTGGCCATTTCGATGATGGTGGGGATGCCCCGCCCGGCCTCACCCATGAGCCAGCCCGACGCGTCGTGGAACTCCACCTCGCTGCTGGAGTTGCTCTTGTTGCCAACCTTGTTTTTCAGGCGCTGGATGTGGACGGCGTTTTTGCTGCCATCGGGCCGCCAGCGCGGCACGAAGAAGCAGGCCAGGCCGTCCTCGGGCGTGCGCGCCACCACCAGGTGGGCGTCGCACATGGGGGCTGAAAAAAACCACTTGTGGCCGCGCAGCTGGTATTCGGCCCCGCGCCCGCCCGCGCCCACCGGGGTGGCCGTGGTCTGGTTGGCACGCACGTCCGAGCCGCCCTGTTTTTCGGTCATGCCCATGCCCAGGTAGATGGACTGTTTCTGGGCGATGGGCAGGTCGCGCGGGTCGTAGGCGTCGCTGTAGAATTTGTCGCCCACCTGGTCCCACAGGGCAGGTTCGCGTTGCAGCAGGGGGATGGCGCCCAGCGTCATGGTGGAAGGGCACAAGGTGCCGGCCTCGATCTGCGCGTGCTGGTAGAAGCCTGCCGACCAGGCCGCCCACCGGCCGGGCACCCGGTCACGAAAGGGGCTGGAGATCAGGCCCGCCTGCCGATAGCGCGCCAGCAGCTCATGCCAGGCGGGGTGGAAGTCCACCCGGTCCACACGGCGGCCGCGGGCGTCGAAGGTGCGCAGTTCGGGTGTGTGGCGGTTGGCCAGGTCGGCTTTGGCGTAGCTGTCGGCTCTGCCCATCAGGGCGCCGTAGTCGCCCAGCCGGGTGTGGGCGTGGGCGCCGCCGTGGCGCGTCACGGCGTCCTGCAGCGCCGCGTCGGTGGTGTAGAGGTTGTAGTCCTGCAGTTCGTCGAACTGGTTGCTGACCTCGTGTGTGTTCCAGCCCATGCTAATGTCTCCGCTCGAAGTTGTTGCCTCGGAGCAGTGTAGAAGCCATGGCCCGCGAACGTGTTCGGATTTCTGTGTCCCCCGCCACGCCCCGTCGGCGTCCGCAGCAGTCGCGCGCCCGTGCCAGCTCCGAGGCCTTGCAGGAGGCCTTTGTTCGGGTTTTGCTGGAGCGCGGCTTTGACGCCATGACCGTGCGCGAGGTGGCCAGCGTGGCGGGCGTGGGCATAGGCACTTTTTACGACTACGTGAGCGACAAGCAGGCCCTTGCCGCCTTGACCATCCACATGCGGGTGCGGGCCATGGGGCAGGGTTTGCTGGCGCGCGCCGAAAGCTTGAGGGGCCAGCCGCTTGGCCAGCTGGTGCCCGCGCTGGTCGAGCACCAGATCGAAGTCACCCGCCAGGAAGCACGCGTGTGGGCGGCGCTCTACCAGCTGGAGCGCCAGATCTCCACCCCCGAGGCCTATCGCAAGAATTACCGCCGCTTTGTGGAGGTGTGGACCCAGGCGCTGGCCCTGGCTGCTGATGCACCCGATGCCATCACCCTGGCGCGCACCGTCCGTGCGGTGCATGTCATGACCTATGGCTGGGTGGTGCAGGCGCTGCTCGTGCAGGGCACCCGTGTCGATTGGCACTTGCTCACCATCGAACTGCTTCGGGCGGTGCAGGGCTACCTGGCGCCGCCCTCAGGCAATGGCTAAACAATTGTTAATGATTTTTGTGAACCTTTGTGAGGGCTTCACTGCTACCGTGGTCGGCGCTGGTCCGGCCTCCGGTAGGCGGGTCGTTCCGGGTGCTTGCACGTGTTGGTTGCCTACCACTTCCAAAAAACCCCCACGGAGGAACCCATGGCTTCACACGGCAACGTCTATCGCTCCGGCGATGCGCCCCCCAGTTCAAAGTTCTACGAACAAGGCAAATTCGGCCGCATGTTCCCGGCCTTGCCGGCCTTCTCCATGGACTCGCCCAGCCTGCGCGCCGCGCTGCTCAAGATCGGTGAGCGCAACGGCATCATGGACGCCAAGGACGACCTCACCCAGCATCCCAAGGACCTGATCGTTTCGCCCCCGCTGTCGGTCAACAACACCGACAACCCCGACATGACCGCCGGCATGACCTTTCTGGGCCAGTTTCTGGACCATGACATGACGCTGGACATCACCTCCACGCTGGAGCAGCAGGTCGATCCCGAGATGATCGAAAACTTCCGAGTGCCCACCTTCGGGCTCGACAGCGTGTACGGCAGCGGCCCCAACGGCTCGCCCCACCTGTTTGACCAGACCGTGGACCACGGCCTCACCACCTTCCTGACCGAGCCCAACCCCGGCTCCGACACGATCTCGCGAGACGGTTCCCTCAAACACGACCTGCCCCGCAACAGCCAGGGCACGCCGCTGATGGGCGACCCGCGCAACGACGAGAACCTGGTGCTGTCGCAACTGCAGCTGGCCTTCCTCAAGTTCCACAACGCCATGGTGGCCAAGGTCAAGGCCGACTTTGGCCTGACCCACCCGGTGGAGGTGTTTCTGGAGGCCCAGCGCCTGGTGCGCTGGCACTACCAGTGGATCATCCTGCACGAATTTTTGCCCGCCACCATTGGCCAACCGCTGGTGGACAACATCCTCAGCAAAGGCCGCAAGTTCTACAAATGGCGCAACGCGCCCTACATCCCGGTCGAGTTTTCGGTGGCGGCCTACCGCTTCGGGCATTCGCAGGTCCGGCCGAGCTACCGCGTCAACTTCGGGCCGAACGACGCCAGCCAGGTGTTTGCCCTGTTCTTCAATGACAACCTGGCCGTCAGCCCGGTGGCCATGGACATGCGCGGCGGCTCGCGCGCACCCAATCGTTTCATCGACTGGCAAACCTTTTTCGACTTTGGCGACGGCCGCGCCCGCAACAACAAACGCATCGACACCCGCGTGTCCAGCGTGATGTTCGATCTGCCCGGCCTGCCGCCCGGTGGACCCCAGGCGCTGTGTCAACTCAACCTCTTGCGCCATCTCACCTTCAAGATTCCCTCAGGCCAGCGCGTGGCCGCCGCCATGGGCCTGCCGGCCTTGCCCGAAAGCGATCTGGCCGACCTCAAACCCTTCAACCTGCACAAGCGCACCCCGCTGTGGTTCTACGTCCTGCGCGAGGCCGACGTAACCGCCGATGCCAAACGCCTGGGGCCGGTGGGCGGGCGCATTGTGGGTGAGGTGATGATTGGCCTGCTGCAAGGCGACAAAACGTCTTACCTGGCACAAGACCCCGACTGGACCCCCAGCCTGGGGACCAATGGCCAGTTTCGCATGGTGGACCTGCTCAAGCACGCGGGGGTGGTGACGGCGATGTAGACCTGCCGGCGTGTTGGGGCACCGAAGCTCCGACACGCGTGTTGTGCTGTTTGCACGCGTGCTGATTGAGCGTTGACGCGCGCCCCCTACGTATCTACAATGTAGAAACACTTAAGGAGTCGAGCATGGAGGCTGTCATTCGAAAATGGGGCAACAGCCCGGCGCTGAGGTTGCCGGCCTTGGCGCTGAAGGAGGCCGCGTTGAGTCTGGAGCAGAAAGTAACGATCACCGTCACTCGCGGGCGTATCGTGATTGAGCCATCTGAGCACGTGGAATACAAGCTAGACGACTTGCTCGCTGGCATCACCCCGCAAAATGCGCACGCTGAAGTCAGCTTCGGTAAACCAGTGGGCAAAGAGGCGCTTTGATGGCGTCGCGTCGCTACGTGCCAGATTCTGGAGATGTGGTCTGGCTGGAGTTCGATCCTCAGGCTGGGCATGAGCAGGCAGGGCATCGTCCTGCCTTGGTCATCAGTCCGGCAAGCTACAACGGCAAGACAGGGCTGATGGTCTGCTGTCCCATGAGCACAAAAGTCAAGGGGCACCCGTTTGAAGTGGTGTTTGAACTTGACGGAGTTCCCGGCGCAGTGCTGTCCGATCAGGTGAAATCGCTCGATTGGAAGACTCGAAATGCGAAAAAAAAGGCGCTTGCCCCCAACTCAGTGATGGCCCACGTCAGGGCAAAAATCAAAGCGTTGCTGGCAATTGTGTGACCTGCAAAACTTGCCCAGCAGTAAAACTTGCGAAAAGCCGTCTTTGATTCAGCGCAGTTGAACATCCCATCAATTGTCTAAACCGGGTGCATTGTTCACATTTGCAGCCCTTGGCCTTCTGCACACTGCGCAGTCCGCGTGCAGATGAAAACGCCGTTCGCTTTTTTGTTTGGGCCGCTACTCCCACGAGCGTGGCTCACATCCCCACGTAGTTCGGCCCGCCGCCGCCTTCAGGCGTCACCCACACGATGTTCTGTGTCGGGTCCTTGATGTCGCAGGTCTTGCAGTGCACGCAGTTCTGGGCGTTGATCACCAGCTGGTCGGCGCCGTCTTTGTTGACGAACTCGTACACGCCGGCCGGGCAATAGCGGCTCTCGGGGCCGGCGAACTTGCTCAGGTTGATGTTCACCGGCACGCCGGCGTCTTTCAGCGTCAGGTGGGCCGGCTGCTGCTCTTCGTGGTTGGTGTTGCTGATGAACACGCTGGAGAGGCGGTCGAAGCTGATCTTGCCGTCCGGCTTGGGGTAGCTGATCTGCGGCATCTCGGCCGCGGGGCGCAGCTTCACGTGGTCGGGCGTGGTGTTGTGCAGCGTCCAGGGCGGGTTGCTCACGCCCACCTTGGGCAGCAGCCATTGCTCGATGCCGGTCATGGCCTGGCCGACCAGCTTGCCCTTCTTGAACCAGTTCTTGAAGTTGCGCGTCTGCTGCAGCTCTTCATTGAGCCAGCTTTTCTCGAAGGCGGCAGGGTAGGCGCTCAGTTCGTCTTGCGCGCGGCCAGCAGCCACGGCTTCGGCCAGGGCCTCGGCGCACAACATGCCGCTCTTGATGGCCGCATGGCTGCCCTTGATGCGCGCAGCGTTGAGGTAGCCGGCGTCGCAACCGATCAGCGCGCCACCCGGGAACACGGTTTTGGGCAGGGCCTGGGGCGTGCCGTTGTTGATGGCGCGGGCGCCGTAGCCGATGCGCTTGCCGCCTTCGATGTGGGCCTTGATGGCCGGGTGGGTCTTCCAGCGCTGCATTTCTTCAAAGGGCGACATCCACGGGTTTTTGTAGTCCAGGCCGATGACGAAGCCCAGCGTGACCTTGTTGTCTTCCAAGTGGTAAAGGAAGCCGCCGCCAAAGCTGTCGTCCAGCATGGGCCAGCCGGCGGTGTGCACCACGCGGCCGGGTTGCGCCTTGTCGGCGGGCACTTCCCACAGTTCCTTGATGCCGATGGCATAGGTCTGTGCGTCCTTGCCGGCGGTCAGGTCGTACTTGGCCAGCAGCTGTTTGCCCAGGTGGCCGCGCGCGCCTTCGGCGAACACCGTGTATTTGCCGTGCAGTTCCATGCCCAGCTGGAAGCTGTCCATGGGCTCGCCGTCCTTGCCCACACCCAGGTTGCCGGTGGCCACACCCTTGACGCGGCCCTGCTCGTCGTACAGCACCTCGGCGGCGGCGAAACCGGGGAAGATTTCCACACCCAGGTTTTCGGCCTGTTGGGCCATCCACTTGACCACGTTGGACAGCGAAATGACGTAGCAGCCGTGGTTGTGGAAGTTGCGGGGAACGAGCCAGTCGGGTGTGCGGGTGCTGCCACTTTCGGACAGGAACAACACGTCGTCGCCGGTCACTTCTTGCGCCAGCGGGGCGCCGAGCTCCTTCCAGTTGGGGAAGAGTTCGGTGATGGCGCGCGGGTCCATCACGGCACCGCTCAGGATGTGGGCGCCGGGCTCGGAGCCTTTTTCGAGCACCACGACCGAAATCTCCTGCCCCTTTTCAGCGGCCACCTGCTTCAGGCGGATGGCGGTGGCCAGGCCGGCCGGGCCGCCGCCCACGATGACCACGTCGTATTCCATGGATTCGCGGGGGCCGAACTGCGCCAGTATCTCGTCGTGGGTCATGAAAAGTCTCGGTAGAAGTTGTGTGGCACCTTGCGCTCAGCGAGGGCAGGGCGGTTTGTCTTGCTCGCGACGGATTTTAGTGGGGCTTCAGGGACAATCCCGATCCTGTCATTTCCAAGTAAGCCAATTTCTAGAGAGCACTCTCATGTCGTATCAGATCGATCTGGCCGGCCGTGTCGCCCTGGTCACCGGCGCGTCCAGCGGCTTGGGCGCCCAGTTTGCCCAGACGCTGGCGAAGGCCGGCGCCGCCGTGGTGCTGGCCAGCCGCCGCGTGGACAAGCTGCAAGACCTGCGCGCCCGCATCGAGGCCGAGGGCGGTGACGCCCACGTGGTGGCGCTG
The DNA here is from genome assembly GCA_030696525.1 of Hydrogenophaga sp. Classification (GTDB taxonomy): domain Bacteria; phylum Pseudomonadota; class Gammaproteobacteria; order Burkholderiales; family Burkholderiaceae_C; genus Hydrogenophaga. The sequence continues at coordinate 8,007 of JAUYSB010000243.1, forward strand.
GACGTCACCAGCCTGGAGTCCATACAGGCGGCGGTGGCCCGCGCCGAAACCGAGGTCGGCCCCATCGACATCCTGGTCAACAACTCGGGCGTCAGCACCACGCAGCGCCTGCAGGACGTGGCCGAGGCCGACTACGACTTCATGTTCAACACCAACGTGCGCGGTGCCTTTTTTGTGGCCCAGGAAGTGGGCAAACGCATGCTGGCGCGCGCCAGGGGCGCCGCACCCGGCACCTACGTCGGCGGACGCATCATCAACATCGCCAGCATGGCCGGCCTCAAGGTGCTGCCGCAGATCGGCGTGTACTGCATGAGCAAGGCGGCGGTGATCCAGATGACCAAGGCTTGTGCCATGGAGTGGGGCAAATTCGGCATCAACAGCAACGCCATCTGCCCCGGCTACATCGACACCGAGATCAACCACCACCACTGGGAAACCGAGGGCGGCCAAAAGCTCATCAACATGCTGCCACGCAAGCGCGTTGGCAGCCCCAAGGACCTCGATGCCCTGCTGGTGATGCTGGCCAGCAAAGAGAGCGACTTCATCAACGGCGCGGTCATCGCTGCCGACGACGGTTTTGCGCTCTGAGCTGATGACCGGCCTGTTGGCCGGCCTGGGTGCGGGCGCCTTGTGGGGCCTGGTGTTTGTGGCGCCGCGCATGGCGCAGGGTTTTGCGGCAGTGGACGTGGCTTCGCTGCGTTTCATGACCTTTGGCGCCATGTCCCTGGCCCTGATGGCCTGGGGCCTGTGGCGCGGTGCGGCCCGCCCCACCGGCGCCCAGGTGCGCGCCGCCCTGGGCCTGAGCGTGCTGGGCTTCACCGGTTACTACACGCTGCTGGTGCTGGCCATCGGCTGGGCCGGCACGGCGGTGCCGGCGCTCATCATCGGCACTATCCCGCTGTGGGTGATGGTGCTGGGCAAACCCGAGCACCTGGGCTGGCGCCAGCTCTGGCCGGGGCTGTTGTGCACCGCTGGCGGGCTGGCGTTGATGGTGTGGGCAGACCTTGCCCATGTGCCGGTGGCCGGGGCCTTCTCAGGTCGCTACGGCTGGGGCATCGCGCTGGCGCTGTTGTCCATGGCCAGTTGGACGGCGTTTGCCCTGCTCAACGCGCGCTGGGTGAAAGGCCACCCTGAGGTCGATTCGGCCCAATGGACCAACTGGCTGGGTGTGGCCACTGGCCTGGGCGCGCTGCTGTTGTGGTGGGGGCTGGGCACGCCGTGGTCACAGCTGGCGGCGCTGCCGGGTTTCGGTTTTTCCATCGCCGTGTGTGTGTTCACCGGTGTGGGTTCGGCCTGGCTGGCCTCGTTGTTGTGGACCATGGCCAGCCGGCGCCTGAGTGCCAGCCTGTGTGGCCAGCTCATCGTCAGCGAAACCCTGTTTGCGCTGGTCTATTCGTTTGTGTGGGACGCCACCTGGCCGCTGCCGGTGCAGTGGCTGGCGGCGGTCCTGTTTGTGTTGGGGATTGTGGCCTCGGTGCGCGCGCACCGCGAGCCCGCGCTTGAAGAGGTGCACCTGTGAAACTTGAACTGCCGAGCCAGAAGAAACTGGTTCATGACATGGCCCTGCCCATACGCTGGGGCGACATGGACGCCATGGGCCATGTGAACAACACGGTCTATTTCCGTTACATGGAGGTGGCGCGCATTGAATGGATGAGTTCTATCGGCTGCCCACCTCGGCCTGGGGGCGAGGGGCCGCTGGTGGTCAACGCCTTCTGCAACTTTCACCAGCAGCTGGAATACCCGGGCGATGTGCGGGTGCGGACCTATGTGAGCGACCCGGGCCGCAGTTCGTTCGAGAGCTGGTGCCTGTTGTCACGGGTGGACGATCCCGAGACGGTGTATGCCTCAGGCGGCGCCACCACCGTGTGGGTGGACTACCAGGCCAAACGGTCGGCGCCAATGCCGGAATGGTTGCGTTTGTTGGTGTCCTGAGGTTTCGTTCTGCTGGGTGGGCGGGATCGGGGCGACAGGGTGCCCTGTTCCGCTCATGTCCCCCGCTGCGGCCAGGGCCTCCGCTCCTCCTTTTACAGGGACTTCCCACTGAGTCAAGGCACGGGTATACGGATTTCTGAATTTGCTTCTTTTTCCTTGATAAGCGGTATTCCTGCGTGGTCGTGATGTGAAGCGGCGGCACAACATGGAACAGACT
>JAUYSB010000003.1 GCA_030696525.1 Hydrogenophaga sp.
AGGGGATCGCGCGCAGGTCTTCGATACGCTGCGTCGCCTTGCGCGAGGCCGGGCGCGAGCCGATCTGCAGTTCGGCGATTTCGCGTATGGGCGTGGCGCTGAAGAAGTAGTCGGCAAACCCGGGCGTGCCGTAGACCAGCGCGCGGTAGGCGCCCATGCTGGTGTCGGACAGCTGGGCTGCGGCCTCCAGAAAGGTCTTGGGCGCGGTCTGGGTGGGCTGCAGCAGGGTGGCTTCCAGCGTGGCGGCCACCAGGGTTTCCAGGTTGCGCCGGCCGATGTCGGGGTTGGCGTATTTGGAGGCGATCACCTCGCCCTGTTCGGTCAGGCGGATCTGGCCGCGCACGGTGCCCGGCGGCTGCGCCAGGATGGCCTGGTAGCTCGGGCCGCCGCCGCGCCCCACGGTGCCGCCACGGCCGTGGAACATCCGGAGCCGGATCGGTTGTTGCGTGCCGCCCAGCGTTTCAAACAAGGCCACCAGCGCGATCTCGGCCCGGTACAGCGACCAGTTGCTGGTGAAGATGCCGCCGTCCTTGTTGCTGTCGGAGTAGCCCAGCATCACGTCCTGCTCGTGGTACTGGTGGGCGCCGCCGCGCTGCACCATGGCCAACACGCCGGGCAGGGCGTAGAAGCCGCGCATGATGTGGTCGCTCTGCTCCAGGTCGGGGATGGTCTCGAACAGCGGCACCACGATCAGGTCGGCGCGCGCGTCCTCGCCCAGCAGGCCCTGCATCAGCCCACATTCTTTTTGCAGCAGCAACACCTCGAGCAGGTCGCTCACCGTTTCGGTGTGGCTGATGATGTAGTGGCGCACCGCCTGCGCGCCATAACGTGCACGCCCTTCGCGCGCGGCTTCAAAGATCGCCAGCTCGCTCTGCGCCAGCGCGCTGTAGGCGGCGCCGGGCACACGCAGCGGGCGCGCGTCGTTCAGGCAGTCCAGCAGCAGGGCCTGGCGCGCGGGTTCGTCGAGCTGTGCGTAGTCGGCGCACACGCGCGCCCTGGCCAGCAATTCGGCCACCACCAGCTCGTGCTGGTCCGAGCTCTGGCGCAGGTCCACCGTGGCCAGATGGAAACCGAACACCTCCACCGTGCGGATCAGCGGGCGCAGGCGCTGCTGCGCCAGTGCCTGCCCGTGGTGGGCACACAGCGAGGCGTCGATGGTGCGCAGGTCGGCCAGAAAATCCTCGGCGCTGGCGTAGGGGTTCTGCGGTGCGACCGCGTGGCGCGCGGCCTCGCCGCCGGTGAGTTCGTGCAGCGTGGCGGCCAGGCGGGCGTAGATGCCGGTGAGGGCGCGCCGGTAGGGCTCGTCCTGGCGGTGTTCGTTGGTGTCGGGCGAGCGCTCGGCCAGCGCCAACATGGTGGGCGTCACGCTGGTCAGCATGGCCGACATGGACAGCTCGCCACCGAGCAGGTGCACCTCGGTGAGGTGGTGGCGCAGCGCCATCTCGGCCTGGCGCGAGAGTGCCAGCCGCAGCGTGCTGGCGGTCACGAACGGGTTGCCGTCGCGGTCGCCGCCAATCCACTGGCCCATGCGCAGAAAGGGCGCCACCGGCGTCTGCACATCGAGGCGTTGCTCCAGCTCGCGGTACAGGCGCGGGATCTGGCGCAGAAAGGTGCTTTCGTAGTAGCTCAGCGCGTTCTCGATCTCGTCGCTGACCGTGAGCTTGGTGAAGCGCAGCAGGCGCGTCTGCCAGAGCTGGGCCACGCGGGCGCGCATCTGCAGCTCGATGTCGGCACGCGCCAGCGGCGTGGCTTCTTCGCGCTGGGCCAGCAGCTGGGCGATGCCGCGCTCCGCGTCGAGGATGCTTTTGCGTTGCACCTCGGTGGGGTGGGCGGTGAGCACCGGCGACACATGGAACTGCGCCAGTTCGGCGGCGATGGTCTCGGCACCGATGCCGGCCGCGCTCAGGCGCTGCAGCGTCATGGCCAGGCTGCCTTCCTGGTGGCTGCCGGCGCGCTCGTGCACGGCGCGGCGGCGCACGTGGTGGCGGTCTTCGGCCAGGTTGACCAGGTGGCTGAAGTAGGTGAAGGCGCGGATCACGCTGACCGCCTGGTCGCCCGACAGGCCCTTGAGCAGGCGCTTGAGGGCCTGTTGCGCGGCGGCGTCGGCGTCGCGGTGAAAGGCCACCGACATCTGGCGGATGCGCTCGATCAGATCGAAGGCGGCCGCGCCCTCCTGCTCGCGGATGACGTCGCCCAGCATGCGGCCCAGCAGGCGGATGTCGTCGAGCAGGGGCTGGTCCTTGTCGGGACGGCGGGCGGGGGCGGTGGGCTTCATGGTGTCTGGTGTCGCGAGGCGTTGGGTGGGGGAGGGCGCAGGCGGGGGTCATGCTAGCATCCGCGCGACCCCTCCCGTTACCTCCGAGTTACCACGCTGCATGGCCCCATCCACCGCTTCCTCCGCCCTCACGCTGACCATCGCCACCCGCGAAAGCCGGCTCGCGTTGTGGCAGGCCGAACACGTCAAGGCCTGCCTGCAGGCGCAGGGCCACAAGGTCACGCTGCTGGGCATGACCACGCTGGGCGACCAGATCCTGGACCGCACGCTGAGCAAGGTCGGTGGCAAGGGCCTGTTCGTGAAAGAGCTGGAAACCGCGCTCGAAGATGGCCGTGCCGACCTGGCCGTGCATTCGCTCAAGGACGTACCCATGGAGCTGCCGCCCGGCTTTGAGCTGGCGGCCGTGATGGAGCGCGAAGACCCTCGCGACGCCTGGGTGTCGCCGCACTGTGCCGGCCTGGCCGAACTGCCGGCTGGCGCGGTGGTGGGCACCTCCAGCCTGCGCCGCCAGGTGCTGCTGCAGGACGCGCTGCGTGCCTTGGGCCGCGGCGACGTGCGCATCGAGCCGCTGCGCGGCAACCTCGACACCCGCCTGCGCAAGCTCGACGAAGGCCAGTACCACGCCATCGTGTTGGCCGCTGCGGGCCTCAAGCGCCTGGGCCTGGGCGATCGCATCCGCCAGGTGTTCGAGCCCGAGACGATGCTGCCAGCCGCCGGGCAGGGCGCGCTCGGCATTGAAATCCGCGCTGGCCGGCCTGAGCTGCGCGCCGCGCTGGCGCCGCTGTGCCACGCTCGCAGCTGGGCCGCGGTGGCGGCCGAACGCGCCGTGTCGCGCGCCATGGGCGGCAGCTGCTCCATGCCCTTGGCGGCCTACGCTGTGCTGGACGCCGGCACCCTGCGGCTGCGCGCTGCCTGGGGCGACGTCGAGGGCAGCGCGCCGCTGGTGCGCGCGCAGGAAAACCTGGCCTTGCCCGATCTGAACGACCTGGCCGCTGCCGAAGCGCTGGGCACCCGCGTGGCCGCCGCGCTGCGCGCCGGTGGTGCCGGCTGACGCGGCAACGCCCGTGACCGTTCCCAGCCAGCGCCGTGTGGTGGTCACGCGGCCAGCCGACGAGGCCGGCCCCTGGCAGACCGCGCTGTTGGAGCAGGGCTACTCCACGCTGATGCTGCCCTTGATCGACGTGGTCGGCCTGCCCGACACCGCAGCGCCGCCGCTGGCCGACTTTGACGCTGTCATGTGGGTCAGCGGCAACGCGGTGCGCTTTTTCCTGCCGTCGGTGGTGGCGCGCTGGCCTGCCGGCCTGCGCTGCTGGGCGCCGGGGCCTGGTACGGCACAGGCGCTGCGCGCCGGTGGTTTGCCGGCGCACCTGATCGACGAGCCGGCCAAGGACGCGCCGCAGTTCGACTCCGAAGCACTGTGGGCCGTGGTGGGCCCCCAGATGGCGCCGGGCAAACGCCTGCTGCTGGTGCGCGGGCGCAGCCGCGGGGCGCCAGCGGCGTCTTCGGGGCGGGACTGGCTGCTGCAGCAGTGCGAGGCGGCTGGCGCCCAGGCGGTGGCGCTGCCGGTGTACGAACGGCGCTGCCCGGTGTGGTCGGTCCATGAGGCCGCCGAGGCCACGGCCGCCGCGGCCGACGGCAGCGTCTGGCTGTTCAGCAGCGGCGAGGCGGTGGGCCATTTGCTGAGCCTGCTGCCGGGTCAGGACTGGCGTCAGACCCCAGCCCTGGCCACCCACCCCCGCATTGCTGCGGCCCTGCAGCAGGCGGGCTTTGTCCGGGTGCGCACCGTGCGCCCCACGGTGGCGGCCGTGCTTCAGGCGCTGAGTGCCCCGGCGGCGCCTTGAGTGTCACGCCGGGCGCCTAGAATCGGCACACCATGAGTGCCGATCTGCCATCTTCCAACCCACCGGCCGCCGACGAGCGCGCCCCGGTGCCGCGCGCCAGCGCTGGCGCGGGTGGTGCCCTGCTGATGCTGACTCTGGTGGTGGCGCTGGTGGCGC
>JAUYSB010000085.1 GCA_030696525.1 Hydrogenophaga sp.
GCCATGATGGCCGCCATCGCACAGGCGGCGCCCGACGCCAAGGAACGCGTGCGTGCCTTCCTCGAAGGCAAGGCGGCCAAGGTCAAGAAGGCCTGAGCGGGCCGCAAAAGAAAAACGAGGAGACACCATGAGCACCCCCCGCTTTCGCCCCATGCGTTTTGGCGTGACCCGCGTGGCCTTGCGCGACGGCGCGCCCGGCACCCACTACCTGCGCGCCGAACAGGAACTGTTGCCCTACCCCGAGCGCCTGACCGACCGCCTGCGCCACTGGGCCGACACCGCGCCCGAGCGCAGCTTCATGGCGCAGCGCCAACCCACGCTCGATGCCCAGGGCAAAACCGTGCTGGGCGACTGGCGCCATGTGAGCTACCGCGAAGCCTGGGACACCGCCCGGCGCATCGCCCAGGCGCTGATCAACCGGGGCCTGAGCGCCGAGCGCCCGGTGGTCATCCTGAGCGAAAACAGCCTGGACCACGCCCTCATGGGCCTGGGCGCCATGCTCGCGGGCGTGCCCTATGTGCCGACCTCGCCTGCCTATTCGCTGATCAGCCAGGACTACGACAAGCTCAAACACGTGCTGCGCACCGTGACGCCGGGCCTGGTGTTCGCCACCGACGGCGCGCGCTACGGCAAGGCCATTGCGGCCGCCGTGCCGCTTGACGTGGAAGTGGTGTTGTCCAAGGGCGGCGTTGAAGGCCGCGCCGTGACGTCGTTTGAACAACTGACATTGACCGACGCCACAGCGGCGGTGGACGCCGCGATTGCCGCCACCGGCCCGGACACCATCGTCAAGTTCCTGTTCACCAGCGGCTCCACCAAGCTGCCCAAGGCCGTCATCAACACGCAGCGCCTGTGGTGCGCCAACCAGCAGCAGATGGCGCAGTCCATGCCGGTGCTGGCCGAGCAACCACTGGTGCTGTGCGACTGGCTGCCCTGGAACCACACCTTCGGCGGGAACCACAACGTCGGCATGGTGATCTTCCACGGCGGCACCCTGTTCATCGACGACGGCAAACCCACGCCCGCGTTGATGCACGAGACCCTGCGCAACCTGCGCGAGATTGCGCCCACGGTGTACTTCAACGTGCCCACCGGTTTCGAGGCCATTGCCCACGCGATGACCACCGACGACGCGCTGCGCAAGAACCTGCTGTCACGCGTCAAGATGTTCTTCTATGCCGGTGCCGCCCTGGCCCAGCCCATTTGGGACAGCCTGTACGAAAGCGAAGAACGCGAAATCGGCGAGCGCATCGTCATGACCACCGGATTGGGCATGACCGAGTCCGGCCCGTTTGGCATTTTCGTCACCAACCCCAACGTGCGTGCCGGCGACCTGGGCGTGCCCACGCCTGGCCTCGAACTCAAGCTGGTGGACACCGACGGCAAGACCGAGGTGCGCTACAAAGGCCCCAACATCACGCCCGGCTACTGGCGCGCGCCCAAAGAAACGGCCGAGGCCTTTGACGAGGAAGGCTTCTTCTGCACCGGCGACGCCGTGAAGTGGATTGACGAAACCGACCTGCACCTGGGCCTGAAGTTCGACGGCCGCATTGCCGAAGACTTCAAGCTCGCCACCGGCACGTTTGTGAGCGTGGGGCCGCTGCGCGCCAAGGTCATCGCGGCCGGCGCGCCCTACATCCAGGACGTGGTGCTGACCGGCCTCAACCTGAAGGAGGTCGGCGCCATGGTCTTCCCGACCCAGGCCGTGCGCCAGCTCGCCGGCCTGCCCGCCGACACCGCCATGGCCGACGTGCTGGCCAGCGCCCCGGTGCTGGCCCACTTTCAGACCGTGGTGAACGACCTGGCGAAAAACGCCACCGGCAGCGCCAACCGCATCGCCCGCCTGTGCCTCTTGTCCGAACCGCCCACCATAGACCGTGGCGAAGTGACCGACAAAGGCTCGATCAACCAGCGCGCCGTGCTGGCCCACCGAGCCGACACGGTGGACGCCCTGCACGGCGGCCGCCTGCACCACATCCTCATTCCGCAGTGAACCCCACCATGGCAAACCAAGGCTTTTTCTCCTCCTTCGACGACGTCTGGATGCTGGACGGCGTGCGCACACCCATGGTCGATTACTGCGGCGCGCTGGGCCACATCTCGCCCACCGACCTGGGCATCAAGGCGGCCCGCGCCGCCCTGGCCCGCGCCGGTGTGCCGGGCAGCGACATCGGCTCGGTCGTCACCGGCAACATGGCCCCCGGCGACTTCGACCAGTTTTTTCTGCCGCGCCACATCGGCCTCTACGCCGGTGTGCCTGTTGAGGTGCCGGCCATCATGGCGCAGCGCATCTGTGGCACCGGCTTCGAACTGTTCCGCCAGGCGGGTGAGCACATCCAGGGCGGCGCTTGCGAGGCCGCGCTGGTGGTGGGCACCGAGAGCATGACGCGCAACCCGATTGCCGCCTTCGACCACCGCACCGGCTTCAAGCTGGGCGCGCCAGTGGGCTTCAAGGACTACATGTGGGAGGCGCTGAAAGACCCGGCCGCCGGCATCAACATGATCCAGACGGCCGAGAACCTGGCCAAAAAGTACGCCATCAGCCGCGAGGACGTGGACGCCTTCGCCTCCAGCTCGTTTGCCAAGGCCGTCGCGGCGCAGGAAAGCGGCTTCCTGGCCGGCGAGATCGTGCCGGTCATCACCGAAAAATTCGAGCTCGAAGGCTACAAACCGCGTGGCATCAAGCTGCAAGGCAAGGTCACCGAAGTCGCCACCGACACCCACGCGCGCCTGTCGCCGGTGGAGGTGCTGGCCAAGCTCAAGCCGGTGTACGAAGGTGGCGTGCAGACCGGCGGCAACAGCTCGGCCCTGGTGGACGCGGCTGCTGCTGCGGTGGTGGCTTCCGGCAGCTACGCAAAAGCCCATGGCAAGAAGCCGCTGGCGCGCATTGTGGCCGCCGCCGCCGTGGGCGTGCCACCCGAAATCATGGGCATCGGTCCGGCCCCGGCCATCCGCCTGCTGCTGGCGCGCGCCGGCCTCACGCTGGACCAGATTGACCGCTTCGAGATCAACGAAGCGCAAGGCGCGCAGACCCTGGCCGTGGGCCGCGAACTGGGCCTGGACCTGGCCAAGCTCAACGTCAACGGCGGCGCCATTGCGCTGGGCCACCCGCTGGCCGCCACCGGGGTGCGCCTGACCCTCACGCTGGCGCGCGAGCTGCAGCGCAGCGGCCTGCGCTACGGCATTTCCAGCGCCTGTGTGGGTGGCGGGCAAGGCATTGCGCTGCTGATCGAAAACCCCGAAGCGGCCTGATTTTTCACACCAACAAAGGACTCGACCATGCAGATACAAGGACAAGTGGCCCTGGTCACCGGCGGCGGCTCCGGCCTCGGTGAAGCCACCGCACGCGAACTGGCCCGCCTGGGCGCCCAGGTGGCGGTGCTCGATGTGAACCTGGCCAACGCCGAACGTGTGGCCGCCGACATCAGCGGCGTGGCCTGCCAGTGCGACATCACCAGCACCGACAGCCTGCAAGCGACCCTCGACAAGGTCACGGCCGCCCTGGGCCCGGCCCGCATCCTGATGAACATCGCCGGCATCGGCACCGCCAAGCGTGTGGTGCAGAAGGACGGCAGCGCCGCCCCGCTGGACGACTTCAGCAAGGTCATCACCGTGAATCTGGTGGGCACGTACAACGCCAGCCGCCTGTTTGCCGCCGCCTGCGCCAAGCTGGACCCGCTGGAAGACGGCGAGCGCGGCGTGATGCTGTTCACCGCCTCGGTGGCGGCCTTTGATGGGCAGGTGGGCCAGCAGGCCTACAGCGCCTCCAAGGGCGGGCTGGTGGGCATGACCCTGCCCATGGCGCGCGACCTGGCCCAACACGGCATACGGGTGTGCACCATCGCCCCGGGCCTGTTTGCCACGCCGCTGATGAAGAGCCTGCCCGAGCCGGTGCAGGCCTCGCTGGCGGCCAGCATCCCCTTCCCGCCACGCCTGGGCAAGCCTTCGGAATTCGCCGAACTGGCCTGCCACATCGTCACCAACACCCACCTCAATGGCGAGGTGATCCGCCTTGACGGCGCCCTGCGCATGGCGCCGCGCTGATTTTTCCGTTCCCCCACCGCCAACCACCCCTAGGAGACACCCCATGAAAAACATCAAGACCCTGATCGCCACCGCCGTGGCCGTGCTGGCCACCGGCGCCGCACAAGCCGACATCAACATCGGCGTCAGCCTGGCGCTGACCGGCCCCGGTTCGGGCCTGGGCATCCCGATGCAGAACTACTTCAAGCTGTTCCCGCAGACCATCGCCGGCGAGAAGGTCAACCTGATCATCCTCGACGACGCCACCGACCCCGGCAAGGGTGCGGCCAACGCGCGCCGCTTCGTCACCGAAGACAAGGTGGACATCATCATCGGCTCCTGCATCACCGCCGTGGCTGCGGCCATGACCGACATCGCCAGCGAAGCCGGCACGGTGCAACTGGCCGGCTCGCCTGTGGGTGTGCCCGCCGGCAAGGACAAATGGTTGTTCCGCCTGCCGCAGTCCAACACCGTGATGGGCAGCGCGGTGGTCGAGCACATGAAAAAGCAGGGCGTGAAAACCCTGGGCTTCCTGGGCTACACGGACGCCTACGGCGAGCAGTGGCTGAAGGAAATCACACCGCTGCTGGACAAGGCCGGCATCAAGATCGTGGCCACCGAGCGTTTCGCCCGCACCGACACCAGCGTGACGCCGCAGGCGCTCAAGCTGACCTCGGCCAACCCCGACGCGATGCTGATCGTGGCCTCGGGCTCGGGTGCCGCCATGCCCCACATGGCGGTGGTGGACCGCGGCTACAAAGGCAAGATCTACCAGACCCACGCCGCGGCCACGCAAGACCTGATGCGTGTGGGCGGCAAGGCGGTGGAAGGCTCCTTCGTGGTGTCCGGCCCGGCCGTGATCGCCGAGCAGTTGCCCGACAGCCACCCGTCCAAGAAGCAGGCCATCGACTTCGTGCAGAAGTACGAGAAGGCCTACGGCGCCAACTCGCGCAACCAGTTTGCCGGCCACGCCTACGACGCGCAGGTGGTGCTGGAAGCCGTGGTGCCCGGCGCGCTGAAAAAGGCCAAGCCCGGCACGCCCGAGTTCCGCGCCGCGCTGCGTGACGGCATGGAAAGCATGGGCCGCACCATCTTCGCCCACGGCGTGATGAACTGGAGCGCCGCCGACCACTGGGGCTACACCAATGAAACCGGTGTGATGCTCAAGGTGGTGGACGGCAAGTTCAAGGTCGAATAAGCCTTGCCAGCGGGGTGCGCGCCAATCAGGTGCCGCCCCTCCCGCACGCGGGCCGGCTCCGGCCCACATGCGATTCTTCCCCCCAAACTCCCCGGACCCGGCCATGGACTTCTCTATCGCCAGCATTTTGCTGCTGGACGGTGTGACCAACGGCGCCATCTACGCGCTGCTGGGCCTCGCCACGGTGCTTGTGTTCACCGTCACCCGCATCATCTTCATTCCGCAGGGCGAGTTCGTCGCCTACGGCGCGCTCACCCTCGCCATGCTGCAAAGTGGCAAAACGCCGGGCACGGTGTGGCTGCTGCTCATCCTGGCTGGCATCGCCGCCGTCATGGAATGGGTGGAGCGTTTTCGCCACCACGGCCATGCTGGCCGCGCCACAACATCGGCGCTCAAAACCCTGCTGGCGCCGGTGATCGTGTCGCTGTTCACCATCTGGGCCGCGCCGCAGCAGTGGCCGCTGGTGGCACAGGCCCTGTTGTCGGTGGCCGTGGTCACCGCCTTTGGCCCGCTGGTCTACCGCGTGGCCTACCAGTCGCTGGAAGACGCCACCCCGCTGGTGCTGCTCATTGTTTCGGTGGGCGTGCACTTCGCCATGACCGGCCTGGGCCTGCTGTTCTTCGGCGCCGAAGGCTTCCGCAACCCCAGCTTCTGGGATTACCGGGGCCAGTTCGGCCCGCTCACCTTGAGCGGCCAGACCATCATCATCGGCCTGAGCACGGTGGCGCTGATCGTGATGTTCTACCTCTACTTCGAGCGCTCGCTCAAGGGCAAAGCGCTGCGCGCCACGGCGGTCAACCGCACCGGTGCGCGCCTCATGGGCATCTCCACCCACAGCTCGGGCCAGCTCACCTTCACCATGGCCGCGCTCCTGGGCGCGCTCTCGGGCCTGCTCATCGGCCCCACCACCACGGTGTTCTACGACTCGGGTTTCCTGATCGGCCTGAAGGGCTTCGTCGCCGCCGTCGTGGCCGGTCTGTCCAGCTACCCCGGCGCGCTGATTGGCGCGATGTTTGTGGGCGTTGTCGAATCCTTCGGCTCTTTCTGGGCCAGCGCTTTCAAGGAAGTGATCGTGTTCACGCTGATCCTGCCGGTGCTCTTGATCCGCTCCATCACCAGCGGCCACTCCGACGAGGACCACTGAAAATGGACATCCGCAAAGCCGGGCTGGTTGCCCTCATCGCCGCCGTGCCGCTGATCGCGGTGCTGCCCCTGCCTGATTTCTGGATCACGCAGCTCAACTACATCGGCCTCTACAGCCTCACCTCACTGGGCCTGGTGCTGCTCACTGGCATCGGTGGCCTCACCTCCTTCGGGCAGGCGGCGTTTGTGGGCATTGGCGCCTACACCACCGCCTGGTTCACCCTCAACCTGGGTTTTTCGCCCTGGGTCACGCTGTTCATCGGGCTGGCGTTCACGGCGGTGAGCGCGCTGGTGGTGGGCTTCATCACGCTGCGCATGTCGGGGCACTACCTGCCGCTGGCAACCATCGCCTGGGGCCTGTCGCTGTACTACCTCATGGGCAACCTGGATGCGCTGGGCAAATACGACGGCCTGCTGGGCATCAAGAGCCTGTCCATCGCCGGTTTCGACATCGGCCAGGGCCGCGCGTTTTTTGTGCTGACCTGGGCCATCCTGCTCATGCTCGCCTTTGCGCTGTTGCACCTGCTGGATTCGCGCGCCGGCCGCGCCATCCGCGCCATGAAGGGCGGCTCGCAGATGGCCGAGGCCATGGGCATCAGCACTTTCCGCTACAAGGTCACCATCTTTGTGCTGGCCGCCTTGTTTGCATCGGTGGCGGGCTGGTTGCTGGCGCACTTCCAGCGCACGGTGAATCCCTCGGCCTTTGGCCTCAAGATGGGCATCGAGTACCTGTTCATGGCGGTGCTGGGCGGTGTGGGTCACGTGTGGGGCGCCATCGCCGGCGCCGGCCTCATCAAGCTGCTGGATGACCAGTTGCAGGTGCTGCTGCCCAAGCTGATCGGCACCAGCGGCAGCTACGAGGTCATCGTCTTTGGCATCGCCATGGTGCTGGTGCTCAAGTACCTGCCCGACGGCCTGTGGTCGCTGGTGGAGCGCAAGCTGCCACGCAAGCAGCGCAAGGTGGACTGGGCCAGCGCCGCCGCACTGCCCGAACGCAGCAAACCCGCTGCGGGCGAAGTGGTGCTGGACGTGCAAGCCATCCGCAAACAGTTCGGTGGCCTGACGGCGGTGAATGACATCAGCTTCCAGATCCAGGCCGGCCAGATCGTCGGTCTGATCGGCCCCAACGGCGCCGGCAAATCGACCACCTTCAACCTCATCACCGGCGTGCTGGGCATGACCAGCGGGCAGGTGCTGTTCCGTGGCCAGGCGGTGGCGGGCAAAGCCTCGCGCGAGATTTCGCGACTGGGCATGGCCCGCACCTTCCAGCACGTGAAGATGATTGCCGACATGACGGTGCTGGAAAACGTGGCCCTGGGCGCCCACACCCGTGGCCACAAGGGCGTGTTGCCCGCCATGTTGCGCACCAACCGCACCGAGGAACAGCGCCTGTTCCGCGAGGCCCAGCGCCAGCTGGAGCGCATCGGCATGGGCGAGTACCTGCACGAGCAAGCCGGCAACCTGGCCATGGGCCCGCAGCGCCTGATGGAAATTGCCCGCGCCCTGTGTGCGGACCCTGCCCTGCTGCTGCTGGACGAGCCCGCCGCCGGCCTGCGTCACAAAGAGAAGCAGGCCCTGGCCGACGTGCTGCGCCAGTTGCAACGCGAAGGCGTGAGCATCCTGCTGGTGGAGCACGACATGGACCTGGTCATGCAGGTCTGCGACCACCTGGTGGTGATGGAGTTCGGCACCCTGTTGACCCAGGGCACACCGGCCCACGTCCAGCAAGACCCCAAGGTCCGCGCGGCCTACCTCGGAACCGAGCATTGACATGAGCACACCCCTTCTTCGCATCCAGCAGCTGCGCGCCGGTTATGGCCGGGCCGAGGTGCTGCACGGCATCGACCTGCACGCCGACAAGGGCAGTGTCATCACCGTCATCGGCCCCAACGGCGCCGGCAAATCCACCCTGCTCAACAGCATGATGGGCCTGCTGCCGTCCAAGGGCCTGGTCGAGTACGAGGGCGAGGACATCGGCACCCTCACGCTCGAAGAGCGCGTGATGCGTGGCATCGCCCTGGTGCCCGAAAAGCGCGAACTCTTCGGCACCATGCCGGTGGAAGACAACCTGGTGCTGGGCGGCTACCGCCAGATGCGCCTGGGCAACGCGCAGTGGCGCTCGCGGCTGGACGACGTGTACGCCCTGTTCCCGCGCCTCAAGGAGCGCCGCACGCAGCTGGCCGGCACGCTCTCGGGCGGCGAGCGCCAAATGCTGGCGGTGGGCCGTTCGCTGATGTCGGGCCCACAGGTGCTGATGCTGGACGAACCCAGCCTGGGCCTGGCGCCACTGATCGTGAAAGAGATTTTTTCCATCATCGAAACCCTGCGCAAAACCGGTGTGACCATCGTGCTGGTGGAGCAGAACGCCCGCGCTGCGCTCGCTGTGGCCGACCACGGCTACGTGCTCGAGATGGGCGAACTGAGCCTGCATGGCCCGGCCGCCGAACTGGCGAAAGACCCGCGCGTGATCGACACCTACCTCGGGGCGGCCAAACAATGAACGCCTACCGCCCCAACCCAGCCGAGACCACGTTTCTGCTGTTTGACGTGCTGCGCCTGCCGCAGCAGCTGGCCGAACTGCCCGCCCTGGCCGACATGGCCGACCCCGCCCTGATGCAACAGGTGCTGGAAGAAGCCGGCAAATTTGTGGGCGAAGTGATTGCCCCGCTGAACCGTGACGGCGACGAGATCGGCTGCCGTTTCGAGGCTGGCACGGTGACCGCGCCACCCGGCTTTGCCGACGCCTACCGCGCCTTCTGGCAGGCCGGCTGGCCCGCGTTGGCCACCGCGCCCGAAGACGGTGGCCAGGGCCTGCCCAGCGTGCTGGAAGCCGTGTTGTACGAATGGCTGAGCGCCGCCAACCACGGCTGGACCATGGCACCCGGCCTGCTGCACGGCGCCTACGAATGTGTGAAACACCACGCAAGCGACGCGCTCAAGGTGCAGTACCTGGAGAAGCTCGCCACCGGCGAATGGCTGGCCACCATGTGCCTGACCGAACCCCACGCCGGCAGCGACCTGGGGCTGGTGCGCACCAAGGCCGTGCCGCAGGCCGACGGTGGCTACTGCTTGAGCGGCACCAAAATTTTCATCTCGGGCGGTGAACACGACCTGAGCGAGAACATCGTCCACCTGGTGCTGGCCCGCCTGCCGGATGCACCGGCCGGCCCCAAGGGCCTGTCGCTGTTCCTGGTGCCCAAGTTCTACGCCGACGGCAGCCGCAGTGCCGTGGTGTGCGAACGCATCGAGGAAAAAATGGGCCTGCACGGCAGCGCCACCTGCGTGATGCGCTTCGACGAAGCCCACGCACAGATCGTGGGTGAACCCGGCCGTGGCCTCACCGCGATGTTCGTGATGATGAACGCCGCCCGCCTGCACGTGGCCCTGCAAGGCGTGGGCCTGCTGGACGCGGCCTGGCAAAAAGCCGACGCCTACGCCGCCGAACGCCGCCAGATGCGCGCGCCCGGGCCACGGGTGGACAGCGAGCCCGCCGACCTGATTGGCCGCCACCCCGCCATGCGCCAGAAGCTCGACACCCAGCGCGCCTGGGTGGACGCCGGCCGCGTGCTGGCCTACCGCACCGCGCTGGAGCTGGACGTGGCCAAACACCACCCCGACGCCGCACGCCGCGCGGCCGCCCAGCGCTGGTGTGCGCTGACCACACCGGTGCTCAAAAGCGCCTTCACCGAACAGGCGTTCAGCGGCGGCAGCGAATGCCTGCAGGTGTTCGGCGGCCACGGTTATGTGCGCGAATGGGGCATCGAACAAATCGTGCGCGACGCACGCGTGAGCATGATTTACGAAGGCACCAACGAAATCCAGGCCATCGACCTGCTGGTCCGCAAGGTGCTGCCCGACGGCGGTGCGGCGCTGAACAGTTTGTTGGACGAACTGGACTCGGGCAGCGCTGACGGCCGCCAACGCATCACCGCACTGCGCGAGATGACTGCCACCGTCCTGTTGGCAGCCCCCCACAGCGAGACCCTGGCCCATGACGTGGCGGGCGACTACCTGCGCGCCACCGCTTTGGTGCTGCTGGAATGGGCCTGGCGCCAGATCGACAACGCAGCGCCCGCGAACGACGAGCGCTGGAGCCGCCCGGCGCTGGCCCTGCGCCAGCGCGTGTTGCCCGAATTTGCCATGCGCCAGCACATGGTGCTGGCGCGCTGTGCACAATAAACGCTTCAAGCCATCCAGAACATGAGCAAGTCCACCTTCTACGAGATCCAGGTCCAATTCGGCGACTGCGACCCCGCCGGCATCGTCTTTTTCCCCAACTTCTCGAAGTGGATGGACGCCGCCTCGCTGCACTTCTTCATGGCCAACGGCGTGCCGCCCTGGCGCGAGCTGGTCAAGACGCGCGGCATCGTCGGCACCCCCCTGCTGGAGATCAACACCCGCTTCATGGTGCCGGCCACCTACGGCGAAACGCTGCGCATCGAAACCACGGTGGAGGAATGGCGCGAGAAGGTGTTCATCCAGAAACACGTGGTGCGTCGTGGCGACACCGTGTTGTGCGAAGGCCGCGAGACCCGGGCCTTTGTGGTGCACCCACCCGAGAACCCGGACCGCATCAAGGCCATCCCGGTGCCCGAGGACATCAAGGCCCTGTGTTCCTGAACAGGCAGCGCGCATGGCCGAACCCAGCACCGCCCGCAGCCTCAAACGCACCTCGTGGCCCCGCAAGGCGGCGGCGTCCGTGGGCGACATCGACACCAGCTACCTGGAGTCGCTGACCGGCTACAACGCCCGCCGCGCGGCGCTGACCATCATCTCGGTGTTTCTGGATCGCATGGCGCAATACGAACTGCGCCCGGTCGATTTTTCGGTCTTGTCACTGATCGCACACAACCCAGGCATCACCTCGCGGCAGCTGTGTGGCGCGCTGGACATGCTGCCACCCAACCTGGTGGGCATGCTGCGCGAGCTGGAGGGGCGCGGCGTGATCGAAAAACGCGAACACCCCACCGACCGCCGCGCCCAGGGCCTGCACCTGAGTGCCGCCGGCAAAAAACTCTACGCCAAGGCCCAGCGCACCGCCACCGAACTCGAAGTGGACGCCTTGCACGACCTCAGCGCGGAAGAGCGCGAGACGCTGCATGGTTTGCTGCGGCGGGTGTACCGGCCACAGCGCAAGTCAGGTGAGCCCGATCAGCCTGGGTAGGCAAGCGCGGGCACGTCAGATCAAGGCCAATGCGGACTTCCCGTCCGCGACCACGTCTGTCGCCAGTTTCTGGTCCATGGTCGCCAGCTTGCCTTTGTTCTCTTTGGCAAGGGCCAGCAAATAGCTGTCGGTGACCCGGCTGTGGCTCGACAACAGCCCGGGATCGACCAAAGTGCTGTCAACCAGGCTGACGCCATCGGGCCAAAACCTGTGCCCGGGCAAAGCGCGTATGGCTTTCAAGGCAGCCACCACCGTGCTCGGCGGGCCGGGAGAATTGGGGTACTTGGGTGCCCGACGATGCGCAAAAGTCCGTTCTCTGTGATGGGACAGGTGGCAAACGCCTTCTGCCCGACCCGCCCGAACCATTCGTGAACCTGATCGTGCTGCAAGTGCGCGGGGTCAATGAGTGCGATGAGCACATTGACGTCCAGCAGGTAGCGGATCACGGCTGCTCGTCCCGCAGCTGGTTCACCAGTTCGAGCGTGATGGGTACAGCAGACTGGCGGCTGGGAAGCAGCGGAATGCCATTGCGCTCCGCCTTGTTGCTCCCCGTGCTGCGGGACAGCCCCTGCCGCGCCAGCATCGAAATCACTTCACCCACGCTCCGCTGCTCTCTCTCGGCAAGGTGTTTGGCCGCAGCCAGCACGTCGTCGTCAATCGCAAGTGTGGTCCGCATGTCGCTACCCTGCTGGAAGTTGATGCGCTGCATCATACATCGCGCATCAAACCACAGATGCAACTGGTCGACTCAAACCACCGCAGCCACCACCCGTTGCCGCTGTTCGCCCAGACCGGCGCCGCCCAAGGTCATCACGTCACCCGGCTTCAGATACACCGGCGGCTTGAAGCCCATGCCCACCCCCGGCGGTGTGCCGGTGGGAATCACGTCGCCCGGTTGCAGCGCCATGAAGCGGCTGAGGTAGCTCACGATGTGGGCGACGCCAAAAATCATGGTGCGGGTGTTGCCGGTCTGGAGGCGCTGGCCCTTCACGTCCAGCCACAGGTCAATGCCTTGCACGTCGGCCATTTCGTCGGGCGTGACCAGCCAGGGGCCGATGGGGCAGTGGGTGGGGTAGCTCTTGCCCTTGGTCCACTGGCCCTCGTATTCCATCTGGTAGGCACGCTCCGAAACATCGTTGACCAGGCAATAACCGGCCACGCATTGCAGTGCATGGTCCTCGCTCACGTGCCAGGCGCGCCGGCCAATGACGATGCCCAGCTCCACCTCCCAGTCCATCTTTTCGCTGCCCGGGGGCAACAGCACGTCGTCAAACGGCCCGCTGATGGCGCCGTTGTGTTTGTTGAAAACAATCGGCTGACTCGGCGGCTTCAGGCCGGCTTCGGCCGCGTGGTCGGCATAATTGAGGCCAATCGCCACCACGTTGCCCACCTGGCCGATACAGGCGCCCAGCCGGGTGCCCTCAGGCAGCAGCGGCAGGGTGGCGGGGTTGATGGCCGCCAGCCGGGCCAGGGTGTCCGGGTGCAGTGTGGCGGGCGAGATGTCCGCCACGTGGGCCGAGAGGTCGCGCAGGGCGCCTTGGGCGTCCACCAGACCGGGTTTTTCCTGGCCTTGCGGGCCGTGTCGCATGAGCTTCATGGGTGTTCCTGTGGGGTTTTCAACCATTTTGTCATGAGGGCCTTGAAAGGCCAGGGACCGCCCCCAATTGCGGTTCGATTTCGTTTTCACTTTTTGCCACAACGCACCCATGAGCCATCCCGCACACGACCCCCAAGCCGCCGGCGCCCCGGTGAGCCCCGAGGAAGCCGAAGCCGCCCTGGCCGCCAACCAGGCCGACGCCGAACAGGCCATGGCCGATGAGCTGGCCACGCTCAAGGCCCAGAACGCCGACCTGGCCGACCAGTACCTGCGCGCCAAGGCCGAGGCCGAAAACGCCCGCCGCCGCGCCGACGACGAGGTCAGCAAGGCCCGCAAGTTTGCGGTGGAAAGTTTTGCCGAAAGCCTGCTGGCCGTGGCCGACAGCCTGGAAGCGGGCCTGGCCATCAAGGACGCCACGCCGGAACAGATCCGCGAAGGCGCCGACGCCACGCTCAAGCAGTTGAGCGCTGCCCTGGCCCGCCACAAGGTGCTGCCGATTGCGCCTGAGGCCGGCGCCAAGTTCGACCCGCACCACCACCAGGCCATCAGCGTGGTGCCGGCCGAACAAGAGGCCAACACGGTGGTGGCGGTGCTGCAAAAAGGCTACCTGATCGCAGAGCGCGTGTTGCGCCCTGCCCTGGTGACGGTGGCCGCGCCCAAGTGATTTCGCACAGCTTGTGCACTTGAAATCCAGCCACTTATCCACACCTCTTCCACATCTCAGTTTTTTCAGCATCCTTTCAAATTCACGGAGAACACCATGGGAAAAATCATCGGCATCGACCTCGGCACCACCAA
>JAUYSB010000153.1 GCA_030696525.1 Hydrogenophaga sp.
GGGCCATAATCCGCCATCACCCCGCTACCCCAAGGGGTAGGGGCAACGATGACGGAGACACACCCCATGGACCATGCGGAACTGGCCAGACGGCTGGGCGCCACCACCCTGTTTTCGCAGCTGCCGCGCCCTGCGCTGGGCGCGCTGCTCGCGCGTTGCCCACGCCGGCAGTGGCCGGCCGGCGCCAGCCTGGCCGATGGTGCGCGCCACCACATCGTGCTGCTCGAAGGCCGCCTGCAAGCGCAGCGCCACTGGACCACGGCCGATGGTCAGCCACAACACAGCGCCTGGGACGTGGAGGTGGCGACCGACGGGCCGGGCTTCTCGCTGGTCAGCGCGGCCGCCAGCGGCATCACGGTGTTGGCCGCCACAGCGGTGGACTGCCTGCTGATCCCCAGCGACGAACTCGACGAGCTGCTGGGCTGGGCCGAGCTGGACGGCCACCTGGCGCTGGCGCGCCACCTCAAGGTCTTTCACCAACTGCCGCTGGAGTTGGTGCAGCAGGCCTTTGAGCGCATGGCCGAGATCGACGTGAAAGCCGGCGACACCGTGGTCACGCAGGGCGAACCGGGCGACAGCTACTACATCATGCTCTCGGGGCAGGCGCAGGTGCGGGTGACCGACCCCATCAGCGACGAGACCCGCATGGCGGCGGTGCTGGGCGACGGCGATGCCTTTGGCGAAGAAGCGCTGCTGGTGGAGGGCAACCGCACGGCCACCGTGACCATGCTCACGCCCGGGCGGCTGCTGCGCCTGGCCAAGGCCGACTTCGACGACCTGCTCAAGCCCCAGATGGTGCACGTGATCGACCCGCCCACCGCGCGCGACACGCTGGCCCAGGGCGCGGCCACGCTGATCGACTGCCGCTACGACATGGAGTTTGAGGAAAGCCGCATCCCCGGTGCGCGCCTGGTGCCGCTGACCACGCTGCGGCAGGAAGGCGCGTTTGCGCTCGACGCCGACACCACCTACATCGTCTACTGCCGCAGCGGGCGGCGCAGCAGCGCGGCGGCCTTTTTGTTGCGCGAGCGCGGCATACGCGCGCTCTCGCTGCGTGGCGGCATCAAGGCGTGGCCTTTCGAGCTGGACAACAGCCCGCTTTAAGCCGCTGAGGCTTCCCGGTCGAGCTGGCCCAGCAGCTCCTCCACCGCCATCGGCTTGGCAAACAGCCAGCCCTGTGCACAGCCCACGCCGTGCGCCCGCAAATAGCTGGCCTGCGCTTCATGCTCCACCCCTTCGGCCACCATCTTCAAATCCATGGACTTGCCGATCTCGATGATGTGGGAGATCACGTTTTTGGTCACGGCGTCGGTGCCTATGGTGTCCACGAACAGCTTGTCGATCTTGAGGGCGTCGAGCTCGAGGGTGGTGAGGTAGGACAGGCCCGAGTAGCCGGTGCCGAAATCGTCGATGGCGATGCGGATGCCGATGTCGCGCAGCGTGCGGATGGCGTCGCGCACCGCGTTGGCGTCGATCAGCGCGCGTTCGGTGATCTCCACCGTGACCTGGGCGGTCTGGATGGCGGCCGCGGCCAGCGCGTGCTGGAGCCGCTCGACGGAGTCGGCATTGGCGAAGTCGTGTGCCGAAAAATTGATGCTGAAGGCGAAACCGGGATGGCGCTGGTGCAGCGCGGCGACGTCGCGGGCAAAACGATCGATCACGCAGGCGGTCAGGTCCTGGATCAGACCGTGTTTTTCGGCCACCGCCACAAACACGTCGGGTGGCACCATGCCGCCGTTGGGCAGGCGCCAGCGCGCCAGCGCCTCGGCCGCGCACCAGCGGCCGCTGGCCAGATCGACGATGGGCTGGTAAACCAGATACACCTCGTTGCGGCGCAAGGCCTGGCGCAGGCGGTTGGCCAGCGACTGGCGGCGTTTGGCCAACAACACGATGAGCGCGGCCAGCGCCAGGCCTGTCACCAGGGCCAGCGGCACGAGGATCAGGGCGTTGGTGCGCCATTCGCCGCGCATCTCCGACAGCGGCATTGCGCCATAGACCACGTAGTCGTACTGGGCCGAGCGCTGCACCACGATCAGCTGCCCCTGGCCCTGGAACACGCGGCTGGCGCCAGGCGCCATCGGGGTGCGCAGCCAGGCCTCGGTCATCTTGAGTTCGCCGCGGCTGACGGTGATGCGCTGGGTGGTGGCGCCGAACACACCGAAGGAGCCCGTGCTGGCCGTGGGCATGACGTCGCTGATCAGCCCCGGCACGATGAAGGCGGTGAAGCCGCTGTTCTGGTGGGTGGTGGTGACAAAACGGTGGTTGCCCGCCAGCGGCAACACCACCGCGGTGCGCAGCGCGAAGCCGTTTTTGCTCACGTGATCGGGCGGCCCCACCGGGATGCCGTCGCCATGGGCGCCGTAGGACGAACACATCAGCCGGTTGTTGCTGACGTGGCCGATCAGGCGCAGGGAGCGCGCGTTGATGGACAGGCGGCGCATCATCTCGATGGCGCCGTCCGAACAGGGGTCGCGCGACGGGTAGGCCAGCAAGGCCTTGAGCGCCGTGTTGTCGAACTGGTCGCTGACCGCATGGCCGCGTGCCATGACCTCACCGGCCAGGTGGCGCACGCGGTCTTCCAGCGAAGACAGGCTTTTCCAGTGCGCCAGCGACAGCGCCACCGCGAGCACACAGGCCAACACCAGCGCACCCAGCGCGTAGGGAAGCGGGCCGATGGACTTGTCGTGGGTCATGGGTGTGCCGTTGTGACGGCGCATTGTCACATCGGCGCCCCGTGAGATTTGACTTTTTAGCCCGGAAAAACCCTAGCTGACGCTGCAACTCACGCTCAGCGGCAGCGGATCACGTGGATGTATTCCTTGCCGACGTTCTGCTGCTCCAGCATCTGGTGACCGGCCTGCTGGGCAAAGGCCAGAAAGTCGGGCATCGAGCCCGAATCGGTGGCCACCACCCGCAGCACCTGCCCGCTCTGCATCTCGGTCAGCGCCTTCTTGGCTTTCATCAGGGGCAGGGGGCAGTTCAGGCCCCGCGCGTTGAGTTCTCGGTCGATCTGCACGGTCGCTCCATTTCAACAACAAACACACAAACAAGCGGGTTCACTCGCGCATCACCAGCCACAGCTGCAGGCGCAGGCCGCCCAAGGCACCAAGCACGATGCCGGCCACCGCGATCAGGCTGGTCAGGCTCAGGGTGGACAGGCCCGACAGGCCCTGGCCCACGGTGCAGCCACCGGCAGTGACACCGCCCACGCCCATCAGGAAAGCGCCGACCAGATGCAAGGCGGTGTCCTGCGTGCTGTGAAACCCCTCCCAGTGGAAGCTGCGTTTGGACACCGTGTACACGAAGGAGCCCACCACCACGCCGGCCACCGACACCACACCCAGCGTGAGCTTCATGTTGGCGTCAAATGACATGAACCACTCCAGCGAGCGCGCCATGGGCGAGGTGAAGCTCAGCGCCTGGATGCGACCGCCGGCGGTGCCCAGGTAGACGCTCTCCAGCGTTTCCGGGTGTTCGGCCACATGGCCCAGGCTGCCGGTCACCCACCACATGGCGGTGATCACCGCGCCGATGCCCAGGCCGGCCAGCCAGTTGACACCGGAGCCACGGAACTCGCGGCTGGCCAGCGCCCACAGCACCAGCGCGCCGCCCACGGCGCCCGCCAGCAGCAGGCCGGCGTTGGTGGCGCTCATGCCCAGCATGGGGCCCAGCCACGTGGGCAGGGCGTTGCCGGCGTCGATGTTGAAGGCCACCTTGTCCACCGTCTGCGCGCGCCACATGCCGGTGAGGCCGCGCATGGTGGCGTAGGCCGCAAAGCCCATGACAAAAAACACCACCAGCGACTTGAGGTTGCCCTCGCCAATGCGCACCAGCGTCTTGCTGCCACAGCCCGAGGCCAGCACCATGCCAAAACCGAACAGGGCGCCGCCCACCAGGGCCGACAGCCAGATCACACGCGCGCCGGCGTAGAGACTTTGTGCCGGGTCGATCCAGCCCAGGTAGGCCATGGCGTAGAAGCCCAGCATGGCCACGCCCACCGCCATGCCCCACATGCGCATGCGCACCCAGCGGCCCATGTTGAAGATGTCGCTGATGGCGCCCATGGTGCAGAAGTTGGTGCGCTGCGCCAGCGCGCCAAACACCACACACACGCCAAAAGCCACCCACAGCACCTGCGTTTCCAGGGCTGCCACCTGTGCCATGTCCATGACGCTGTCTCCGGTCTTGTTGTGGGGCGAGCCCGGACACCCATCCCAGGTGCCATCAGATGGCGCTCACCATTTGACAGTGTTTTACCTTACCCGGAGGGGTATGTACAGAGGGGCACACCCTCGGCCACACACCCTCGCGCGCGCAGCCGATCAGGCCAGCACCACCGCCTCGAACGCCGGGTGCAGCTCGTCGATCCACACATTGACCTCGCCCTCGCCCACCTCCAGATAGCCCAGGCAGGCAGCACCAAAACGCAACCACTCGCGCAGCGGCGGCAGGCCCTCGTGCTGGTGCACCAGGTGGTCGGCGATCAGGCCCATGGCCACCAGGCGGCGCTGGGTGTCGCCCAGGCCGCTGTCGCTCAGGCAGGTGAAATCGTGGTGCAGGCGTATGGCCAGCGCCACGTCCAGCGGCAGGCGCCAGGTGCGCGCCACGATGGCGCCCACCACCGCGTGGTCGGTGCGGTGGTTGGCGTTTTCGGTCTGGGTGAAGCTGCGGTCCTGGCGCGCCATGGCTTCGGTCAGCGTGCCGCCGTAGCCTTTGACGCCGGCCATCATCACCGGCATGCCCACATGGCAGAACAGGCCGAAGGTGTAGGACAGGCCGGGGTCCATGCCGTAGAGCTGCTGGCCGATGTGCTCGCAGGCGATGGCACGGCGGGTGGAGGTTTCCCAGAAGTGCGCCAGCAGCGGTGAGTGCACCTGCAGCGCGTGGCGGGTGAGAAAGCCGCTGAGCAGCTTGACCGCCGGTTGCATGCCCAGCACGTTGAGCGCCTGCCCCACGGTGGACACCGGTTGCTGCAAGCCGTAGAGCGGGCTGTTGGCTTGGCGCAGCAGCGCGGCGGCCATGGCCACGTCGGCGCTGGCAATGCGTGCAATCGCCTCCGGGTCGGGGTCGCTCGTGGCGGTGGCGTCCTGCAGCTGCACCAGCAGCTCCGGGCAGGGCGGGATGACGATGTCGCGCACCGGGCCAGGTCCAGCGCCTGCACCAGTTGTTCGTTTTTCAATCGGACAGCGGCGATGGGCGCGCCTGCCAGGTTTTCATGCGGATGCCAGAGTTGGTTTGGACACATGTGCCCCATGCCGCAAGGCCCACGCCTCCCATTCTGCCGCAGGCAGGGGCCGGCTGAAGTGGTAGCCCTGCAGTTCGTCGCAGCCCAGCTCGCGCAGGCTGTTGGCGGTGGCCAGGTCCTCCACACCTTCGGCCACCACGCTCAGGCCCAGGGTGTGGCCCAGCGCAATCACGGCGCGGGTGATGGCCATGTCGGCCGGGTCGTTGAGCATGTCGTCCACAAAGGAGCGGTCCACCTTGAGCTTGTCGATGTCGAAACGCTTGAGGTAGGCCAGGCTGGAGTAGCCAGTGCCGAAGTCGTCGATGGACAGCTGCAGGCCCAGCGCCTTGAGCGCGGCCATCTGCGCCTGCGCGGCCACGGCGTTGTCCATCAGCTGCGACTCGGTGATTTCCAGCTCCAGGCAGTGCGGGCTCATGCCGGTGCGTGCGATCAGCGCCTGCAGGAAAGGCACGAGTTCGGGGTCGGCCAGCTGCGAGGCCGAGATGTTGACCGAGATCTGCCGCAGGTGCAAAGGGTGGCTGTCGTCGCCTGCGGCCAGCGTCTGCCAGTGCACCCAGGCCGCGCAGGCCTGCTCCAGCACCCAGGCGCCTATGGGCTTGATCAGGCCGGTCTCTTCGGCCACGGCAATGAATTCGGCCGGCGGCACCGGCCCCAGCGCCACGCTGTCCCAGCGCAACAAGGCCTCGGCGCCCAGCAGCTTGAGGGTGGCCGCATCGACGCGGGGCTGGAAATGCAGGCTGAGTTCGCCCCGGTCCTGCGCCTTGCGCAGGTGGTGTTCCACCGACTGGCGGGCCAGCGCGCGCTGGTCGGTTTCCTCGGAATAGAAACGCGCCATGTCGCGCCCGGTGGCCTTGGCTTCGTACATGGCGGCGTCGGCGCGGCGCATGAGCTCGTCGAGCAACACGCCGTCGTCGGGATAGACCGCAATGCCCACGCTGCACGACACGTTGAGCTCGTGGCCATCGACCGGGTGCGCCTGGCGGATCAGGGGGATCAGGCGGCGCTCCACCGTCTGGCGCACCTCGTCCTTGCTGGCCACGTCGCGCATGACGATGACGAACTCGTCGCCGCCCAGGCGGCTCACCGTGTCGTGCCCGCGCACCGACTGTTTGAGCCGCTCGGCCACCGAACGCAGCAGGCCGTCGCCGATGTGGTGGCCCAGGGTGTCGTTGATGATCTTGAAGCGGTCGAGGTCGATGAACAGCACCGCCACCTGTTTGTGGTGCAGGGCGGCGTGGGTCAGCGCGTCCTGCAGCCGCTGCACACACAGCGAGCGGTTGGGCAGGTCGGTCAGCACGTCGTGGTGGGCCAGGTACTGGATGCGCTCTTCCTTGGCCTTGCGGTCGGTGATGTCGATGCAGATGCCGATGTAGTTGCCAATGCCGCCGGCCTTGCCGCCGTCGCGCACGGCCGACACCATCAGCCAGGCCGGGTAGGTGTCGCCCGAGCGGCGGCGAAAGCGCACCTCGCCCTGCCAGGCGTCCTTGTCCTGCAACACGCGCTCGATGACCGCACCCAGCGGCAGGCCGGCGTTTTCCTCCAGCAGAAAACCCAGGTCTTCGCCGATGATTTCGTAGAAGTCGTAGCTGGTGCTGCGGCAGAAGGCTTTGTTGACGCTCAGGATTTTGCGCTCGGCATCCATGATGATGATGCCTTCGGACGAGGCCTCGAACACCTTGGCCCACAGCTCCAGCCGCTGCTCCATGACCTTGAGCACGTTGATGGGCGTGAAGGCGGTGAGCACCGCGTCGCGGCCCTGGAACTGCAGGCGACGCGCCGACAGCACGGCCCACGAGGGCTCGGTGCCACCCTTCCAGCGCACCTCGAATTCGTCCACCACGCCGTTGTCGGCCAGGCGCTGGAAGAAGCGCGCGCGCACGCCCGGCTCCAGGCCCTCGCGCCAGGGGTCGCTGGTGCGACCGTTGAGCCAGGGGCTGGCAGGCGCATTGGCGTGCAGCACCTCGTGTTCAGGCACCGAGGTGACGACCATGGGGATGGGAAAGGCTTCCACCAGCTCGCGCTGGGCGGCGCTGGCGCGCGCGCTGGCGGCCAGCTCCTGCTGCAGCAGGCGCTCGCGGTCGAGCTGGGCCAGCATCTCGTTGAAGGCCGTCACCAGGCGGCCAATTTCGTCGCGGCTGTTCCACTCGGCGCGCAAACGGTGGTCGCCGCTGCGCCGCACCTCGTCGGCCACGCTGGCAAGGTGGCCCAGGGGCTTGGCGATCTGCCGCGCCACCAGGTAGACCAGGCTCAAGATGCAGGCCAGCAAGGCGAGCGCGGTGCCCAGGTGCAGCCACATGCGGGCGTAGAGGCCGTCCACGCGTTTGTCCAGCAGGCCATCGAGCGCGCTCAGCCCCACCTGCCAGGTCTGGCGCAGGTTCTCCAGCAGCAGGTGGTATTCCACCTGCAGGGCGGCGCGGTCGCGCTCCAGCGTGCCCTCGGCGGCCATGGCCTGCACCAGCGCCTGGAAGCGCTGGGCGTTGTCGCGCAGCGCCTCACGCGAGGCGCGCAGGCGCTGCTGCAGCTCGGGGCCGCCGGCCGCAAAGGCCTGGCCGTAGTCGGCTTCCACACCGCGCACGACGGCTTCGAGCCGGCCGGCCAGGGTCAGCAGTTCGGCGGTGCGCTGGGTCATCTGGGTGGCGGTGGTGGCGCTTCGCGCGCCGGGGCGCGTCTGCTCTTCCACAAAACGACGGGTGTCGTGAACCACCTGCAGCAGCTCGGGAAACCGCAGCACCACCAGCGACATGACGTAGTAGCTGTCGAGGTCGGGGTCGAGGATGAGGTTGGACTGGTTGCCCACCGTGGTCAGCAGCTCGCGGCCCTGGCGCAACACGGCGTCGTGTGCACCGGCGTCTGGCGTGCCGGGCCCGCTCAAGCGCTCCAGCGTGGCGGTGAAGGCGGCGCTCTGGTCGGCGGTGTTGAGCACGTCGTCGTGCGCGCGGCGCACGGCGGCCAGCGCCTGCAGGTGGGCCTGCGACAACAGGGGCACATCGCCCTGCTGCAGGAACACGGCCATCAAGGCCTCGCTGGCGGCGGCGGTGTAAGCCGAGCCCACGGTCTCCTTGTCGGTGAAGTCGATGGCGAGGAATTTTTCGTGGATCAGGATGCCCGAGACGTAGATGACCGCGCTCAGGTCCAGCAAGTAGATGAGCATGAGCTTGCGGCCCACGCTGAGCCTGCCCAACCAACCCGAAACACGCTGAACCAGTGCCATGGCTGCCTTGCCTTGTGTGACCTCGGCGCCGGACAGCGCCAATTGTCAAATGAAGCAAGTTTTGGGCCAGAATGCACCAGCATGGGGCAAAAAAGGCGCCTCGCGGGCGCCTTCCAGGATGGCTTGTGGGGCGGCAGCGGTGAGGTCCGTCAGCTTTTCTTGGCCAGGCCCAGGCGTTCGATGGTGGCTTTTTCGACCGCGAAGGTGCGTGCCGCGTAGGCGGTGTACTCGGCCGTGCTCATGTAGACCGTGGGCATGAAGAAGCGGTCCAGCGTGGCCAACACCTTGGGATCGTCCAGCGTGGCCTTGAACGCGTCGTGCAGCACCTTGACCACGGCCGGGTCCATGTTCTTGGGGCCGCCGATGCCGAACGGCGACTCGGTGATGGTGTCCCAGCCGCTTTCCTTGACGGTGGGCACGTCGGGGAAGGCCTTGTTGCGTTTGCTGCCCAGCGTGGCCAGCAGGCGCAGCTTGCCGCTCTGCACATGGGGCGCAAATTCGGTGGTGCCGCTCATCACACGGATGTGGCCACCCAGGATGGCCTGCATGATTTCGGCCGAACCCTTGTAGGCGATGGGGTTGAGCTGGATGCCGGCTTTTTCGCTGAACTCCTCGATGGCCAGGTGCGGCGTGGTGCCGGTGCCGGTGTGGCCGTATTCGAGCTTGCCGGGGTTGGCCTTGGCGTAGGCCACCATCTCTTTCAGGGTCTTGAAGGGCGCGTCGGCGGTGCAGGCGATGCCGAAGGTGTAGCCGGTCAGGCAGGCGATGTGGGTGATGTCCTTGACCGGGTCAAAGGCCATCTGCTGCATGTGCGGCAGGCGGTAGATGCCCAGCGGCAGCTGGGTCAGCAGGTAGCCGTCGCCTTTGCCGTTGACCATGGCGGTGGCGCCCAGCGTGCCACCGGCACCCGGTTTGTTTTCGATCACCACCTGCACGCCCAGGGTGCGCGAGGCGCTTTCGGCAAAGGCGCGCATCACCGCGTCGCTGCTGCCACCGGCGGGCCAGGGTGCGATCAGGGTGATGGGACGCGAGGGGAATTTCTCCTGCGCCAGCGCGGGCAGGGCGACGGTGGCGGCGGCACCGGCGGTGGCGGCGAGCACCTGGCGGCGGTTCAAGAATGGGGTGGTCATGGGGAAGGCTCCTGGGGTGGAATGGACAACCCGCCCACCATACGGCCGAGCCGCCATGCCTGAAAAGCGGGCCAGCCCTAGGCAGGCCCGCTTTTCAGTCTCACGCGTGACTCGCCCGGGCTGCCGCAAAGGCCACGTACCAGTCCAGGCAGCCGGGGTTGGCCATGGCGTCGCGGTTGACCACCTTCTCGTTGGGCTGGCCCAGCAGCAGCTTCTTGATCGGCAACTCCTGTTTTTTGCCGCTCAAGGTGCGCGGCACCTCGGCCACCTGGTGAATGCTGTTGGGCACAAAACGCGGCGACAGCGCGGTTTTGATGGCGTGGTTGATGCGGCCCTTGAGCGCATCGTCCAGCGTGCTGCCGGGGCGCAGCACCACAAACAGCGGCATGTCGCTCTCGCGGCCCAGGTACTCCAGGTCCACCACCAGGCGGTCCAGCACCACGGGCAGGGCTTCGACCGCGTTGTAGATTTCGCTGGTGCCCATGCGCAGGCCGTGGCGGTTGATGGTGGCGTCGCTGCGGCCGTAGATCACACAGCCGCCGTCGGGGCCGATCTTGAGCCAGTCGCCGTGGCGCCAGACACCGGGGTACATGTCGAAGTAGCTGGAGAGGT
Source organism: Hydrogenophaga sp. (assembly GCA_030696525.1). Taxonomy (GTDB): domain Bacteria; phylum Pseudomonadota; class Gammaproteobacteria; order Burkholderiales; family Burkholderiaceae_C; genus Hydrogenophaga. Next base: position 10,199 of record JAUYSB010000153.1, read on the forward strand.
AACGCGGACCGATTCTGGCGCCGGGCCGCCCCAAGCCAGAATCGGCCCCCCTTGGGGGGTGGGCGGCAGAGCCGCCAGGGGGCTCTGTCTCGCCCTCGTCGCCCCAGAAGTACAGCGGCATGGACGGAATCGGCTGCGTGCAGACCAGCTCGCCCACCTCGTTTGTCACTGGCTGCCCTTGTTCGTTCCAGGCCTCCACCGCGCAGCCCAGCAGGCGGCACTGCATCTGGCCGGGGACCTGGGGCAGCTCTCTGTTTCCCCCTATGAAGGCGCCACAGAAGTCGGTGCCTCCGGAGATGTTGCACCACCAGATGTCGGGCGTGCCGATGGCGTTGAACTGCGCCGTGCCCCAACGCTGCACGTCTTCAGGCAGGGGCGAGCCGGTGCAGCCCAGCGCGCGGATGCGGTGCAGGTCGTGGCCGGCGGCCTGCAGCGCGGGCAGGTCCACACCGGCCTTCATGTTGTTGGTGAAAAAGGCGGCACCGGCACCAAAGAAGGTGACGTTGTGGCGGGCAGCAAAACGCCACAACACCGTCCAGTCGGGCGCGTCTTTGCTGCCGCCGGGGCTGCCGTCGAACAGGCAGATGGTGGTGCCTCCGGCCAGCCCGCCGAGCTGGGCGTTCCACATCACCCAGCCGGTGGAGCTGTACCAGTGGAAACGCTCGCCCCAGCTGTTGGGCGCGTAGCTGGCGCCGATGTCGTTGTGCAGGCACTTGAGCGCGAACAGCGTCATCAGGATGCCGCCATGCCCGTGCACGATGGGCTTGGGCAGGCCAGTGGTGCCGCTGGAATACACCACCCACAACGGGTGGTCGAAGGGCAGGTGTTCGGGCTCAAAGGCGGCCACGGCCGCGTTGTCGCGTGCCGTCAGGGAGTCGAAGTCGTGTGCGTCGGCCACGTGCTGTGCGGCGTGTTGGGTGTGCAGCACCACCACCTGCTGCAGCGTGGGCAGGGCGGCGCGCAGCTCCTGCACCACGGCGCTGCGGTCCAACGCCTTGCCGGCGTAGAACACGCCGTCGGTGGCGATCAAGGCCTTGGGTTCGATCTGGGTGAAGCGGTCCAGCACGGCGGCCGTGCCCATGTCGGGCGCACACACGCTCCAGACGGCGCCCAGGCTGGCGCAGGCCAGAAAGGCCACCATGGTTTCGGGCACGTTGGGCAGGTAGGCGGCCACGCGGTCGCCCCGGCCAATGCCCAGCTCGCGCAGGCACAGGGCCAGCGAAGCCACCTGGCGCCGCAGCTCGGGCCAGCTCATCTCGCGCACCCGGCCGGTTTCGTCCTCGCTGACGATGGCCAGCATGCCGGCGGCGTGGGCCGGCGCCACGTGGCGCATCACCTGCCGCGCGTAGTTGAGTTGCGCGCCGTCGAACCATTTCACATGCGGCATGGCGCCGCCCGACAACACCGCCGTGTGCGGCGTGGGCGAGTGCATCTCAAAGTAATCCCAGATGCTTTGCCAGAAGGTCGGCAGATCGGTGGTGGACCAACGCCAGAGGGCATCGTAGTCGTCGAAGTGCAGGCCGCGTTTTTCAGCCAGCCACTGCTGGTACAGACGCAGGCGGGGCACAAAGGGGGGTGGGGTGGTTTGGACGCTCATGGCCGGCAAGCGTAGCGCGAGCTGCCCGCTTTGGCCGTCCCCGTGGGCACTGGGGTTTCCCCCAGGAGATGCCATCCCTTGGCTCCCGAATGTTTCACTTCTGAACGAAGTTTCGCTTAGCATCGCCCCACTTCAACAACGCGAGGATGGAGCGATGGGCATGTTCTCTTGGAAAGAAAAAACGGACGCCTCCTTGCAGGCCGGCGGGGTCATCGGCCCCGACGAGCGCCTGCCCTGGCCACAGACCGCCGTCATGGGGGTGCAGCACCTGATCGCCATGTTCGGCGCCACGGTGCTGGCGCCCATCCTCATGGGCTTCGACCCCAACGTGGCGGTGCTCATGAGCGGCATCGGCACGCTGATCTTCTTCTTCATGACCGGCGGCAAGGTGCCCAGCTACCTGGGGTCGAGTTTTGCCTTCATCGGCGTGGTGATCGCGGCCAGCGGCTACGCCGGCCCGGGCCCCAACGCCAACCTGGGCGTGGCCCTGGGCGGCATCATCGCCTGCGGCGCGCTGTACTTTTTGATCGGCCTGGTGGTGCAGGCCGTGGGGGTTGGCTGGATCGAGCGTTTCATGCCGCCGGTGGTGACCGGTTCGGTGGTGGCGGTGATCGGCCTGAACCTGGCCGGCATCCCCATCAAGAACATGGCGCCCACCAACTTCGACGCCTGGATGCAGGCCGTGACCTTCGTCAGTGTGGCCCTGGTGGCGGTGTTCACCAAGGGCATGGTGCAGCGCCTGCTGATCCTGATGGGCCTGATCGTGGCCAGCGTCGTCTATGCGGTGTTGACCAACGGTCTGGGCATGGGCAAACCCATGGACCTGTCGGGCATCGCCAACGCCGCCTGGATCGGCCTGCCCAACTTCAGCGCACCGGTGTTCCAGGGCAATGCGATGTTGCTGATCGCGCCCGTGGCCATCATCCTGGTGGCCGAGAACCTGGGCCACATCAAGGCCGTGACCGCCATGACCGGCAAGAACCTCGACCAATACATGGGCCGCGCGTTCATGGGCGACGGCGTGGCGACCATGGTGGCCGGCAGCGCGGGCGGCACGGGCGTGACCACCTACGCCGAGAACATCGGCGTCATGGCCGCCACCAAGATCTACTCCACCGCCGTGTTTTTGGTGGCTGCCATCATGGCCGTGGTGCTGGGCTTTTCGCCGAAGTTCGGCGCCGTCATCCAGGCCATACCGCTGCCGGTGATGGGCGGCGTGTCCATCGTCGTCTTTGGCCTGATCGCCATCGCCGGTGCCAAGATCTGGGTCGAGAACAAGGTGGACTTTTCCGACAACAAAAACCTCATCGTCGCCGCCATCACCCTGGTGCTGGGCACCGGCGACTTCACCCTCAAATTTGGCGGCTTTGCGCTGGGGGGCATCGGGACGGCGACGTTTGGGGCGATCCTGCTGTATGCCCTGTTGAATCGCAAGGGATAAGGTCCAAAGCCACGCAAACGATTGACCGATACTAACGACTGTCGTTAGTATTTTCCGGTGGCCATCAAGACTTTCACGTGCGCTGATACGGCATCGATGTTCAAAGGCGAGCGCGTTGCGCGGTTTGTCAACATCCAGGCGGTCGCCATGCGCAAGCTGGCGATGCTGAACCGAGCGGGCACGCTGAACGATCTTCGGGTTCCGCCCGCCAACCGACTCGAAGGACTGGTGGGTGATCGCGCGGGCCAACACAGCATCCGGATCAACGATCAGTTCCGCATTTGTTTCCGATGGTCCGGCTCGGACGCTGAAGACGTTGAGATCGTGGATTGCCACTGAAGGAGCATGACCGTGCGCGAAGTCCCTTACCCACATCCCGGTGAAATTCTGCTGGAGGAATTTCTCAAGCCGATGGGCATTACCCAATACCGGCTGGCCAAAGAAATTGGTGTGCCACAGCGCCGCATCGGCGAAATTGTGGCCGGCACACGGGGGGTATCGGCGGATACCGGCCTGCGCCTGGCACGGTTCTTTGGTGTGTCCGAAGATTTCTGGATCGGCCTGCAATCCGACCACGACCGCGAGATGGCCAAGCAAGCCTTGTCGTCCACCCTCGCTGCCATCACGCCGTGGGCAAGTGAGGCGGAACACGCCTGAGGCGCCACGCTACAAGGCATCCAACGGACTGAGCACCCCACGCCCACCCTTGTTGAGCACATGGGTGTAGATCATGGTGGTGCTCACATCCGCATGCCCCAACAACTCCTGCACGGTGCGGATGTCGTAGCCAGCCTGCAGCATGTGGGTGGCAAACGAATGGCGCAACACGTGCGGCGTGACCGGCTTGGCGATGCCGGCCCGTTGCGCTGCCTCGCGCACCGCGCGTTGGACCGATTCAGGAAACACATGGTGCCGCCGCTCCATGGCTTGGCCTGTGCGTGCATCGGGGCGGGGGTCCATGGCCCGCACGGGCGACGGAAACACCCACTGCCAGCCCCAGGTGCGGTCGGCATTCGGGTACTTCACCGCCCGCGCGTGCGGCAAATACACCCGTCCCAGCCCAGCCTGCACATCTTTCTCATGCAAGGCACGGGCGTGGGCCAGTTGGGCCTGCAGCGGACGCATCAGGTTCTCAGGCAGCACCGTCACGCGGTCTTTGTTGCCCTTGCCTTCGCGCACAACGATCTCGCGCCGGGCAAATTCCACATCCTTCACACGCAGCCGCAGCACCTCCATCACACGCATGCCCGTGCCATAAAGCAATTGCGCAATCAAACCCGTGGTGCCCTGCATGTGCAACAGCAATTCGCGCACTTCAGCGGGCGTGAGCACCACCGGCAAACGGCGCGGCGCCTTGGCCTGCACCACTTCGTCCAGCCAAGGCAAGTCGATATTCAATACCGATTTGTACAAATACAAAATGGCCGATTTGGCCTGATTCTGTGTGGACGCCGACACCTGCCTGTCCACCGCCAAATGCGTGAGAAATGCAGCCACCTCTACCGCGCCCATCTCCACCGGGTGGCGCTTGTTGTGAAACAGCACAAAACGGCGCACCCAATCCACATACGCCTGTTCCGTGCGCAAGCTGTAGTGCCGCGTGCGCAAATCGTCACGCAAACGGTCAAGCAACCTGGGCGCCGCAGGGGAGGGCAGTAGCGAGTGAGGGACAGGTGGCGGCGGGTGTGCCATCCGGAAAATTTTAGGTTTGCCTAAAACCCGGTGTCCGTGGTGCGGCCTTGATTTACAAAAGATAAGGATTGAACCTGGTGGCTTATCCGACCGAGTCCACTACGATGGTTTTCGTCTATTTCTAGTTAGGCTTCAAACCCCACCACCGTCACCATGCCAATACTCGAAGTCGAAGCACCAAACGCGGCCGTCGATCTTCAGTTCAAGATGGAGGGGCCGGCCTTTGACCGCGGAATGCCTCTGCCCTTGATGGTTGACTCGCTGGGCCACGTGCAAGGCGTACTGGACAAGTCATATCTTGGGCTGATCGGCAAGCGTCGCCTCTCCCGGGAGGAGCGTTTGCGGTTCTATCTCCAGGCCCAGCGGATTGAGCACAGTTCTCTCTTGGCCGACCTCGGCGTCGTATTTACAGGCGCACAGACGGTCTTGCCGCTGTTTGGCGTACTCGGACCTTCCGGAATATGGGAATACGCAAAGTCCGCCTTTGAGTTTTTGAAGTTCGTATTCGAGGCAGTCCGCAAAGGTGAACGCGTCACGTACACATGGAACGCCGATAGGTCTGTGGTACACGTCAATACCGGAACGCAGACGCAAGTATTCAATGGCCCTGTCTTCAACATCGGGGAGCTTTCCCTTGTGCATTACCAAGGTTTGACGCAAGTGCTTGATGCAAGCAACGTCACGGACATCCGACTTGGAGAGAAGGCTCATCCCGAGATCAAACTCGCCCTACCGGATCGAGGCCTCTTCGAACTCCCGACAAAGATTGAAGAGCAGCCGCACAAGATCGCCTGCGAAATACTGGAATTCGACAAGATCGAACGCGACGGGAGAATGAAAGTGCTCCCCTCCCAATCTATTCCTGAGGCGGACTACCGCTTCGATGTCATTGGGAAGCAAGACGCCGCGTCTTACATTGAAGGAATGCTCAAGCAACAAGTCCGGGTGACCTGCCTCCGCGAAGTTGCAGAGAATCCCGTCTCGGGAGAGAAAATTTATCGTCTTCAACTCATCGACATTGAAGCCTAACCCCTCGCTCAACCGGAGCACCAACGGCGGGCCACCAGCCCCGGTCTGGCGGTACGCGGTACATTTTCGCCAGCCCGGGCCTGGCGCCCCGCCGCTGGCGCCCGGTTAGCTCGAACGTTAGGCCACACATTGAAGATCCGCGCACTCGAAGCTTCTGACGCTCCCGCATTCCAAGCTTTGCGGCTGTATGCGCTGCAGGAAAGCCCCACCGCGTTCGGCTCAAGCTACGAAGAAGAGAAGGCACGCACCGTCCAGCAAATCGAGGGGCATCTAGTCGGCTCCCTCGAACGGAGGTTCTTCGGCTGCTTCAACGAGGCCGCACTACTCGGAGTCGTAGGCGTGGGGCGTGAGCAAGGCACCAAGTCGCGCCACATCGCCTTTGTGCGCAGCATGTACGTCACCCCTCTCGCTCGCGGCCAAGGCATCGGTCGCAACCTACTTCTTGAGGCAGTGAATCACGCGTCAGCTTGGGTTGGCGTTGAGCAGGTCACTCTCGCTGCAACTGCTAGCAATGCACCCGCCATTGAGCTGTATCGTAAGGCAGGGTTTGCTGAAGTAGGCTGTATGCCAAGAGCCTTGTACGTCGGTGGCGAGTACTACGATGAACTCAACATGGTCCACATGCTCGGTGTGGCCTAACCCCTCGCTCAACCGGACCCGCTACGGCAGGCGGCGTAAGCCTGGTGTGCGGCGCCTTCGGCACCTTCGCACACCAGGCTTACGCCGCCTGCCTCCGCGGGCCGGTTAGCTCGAACGTTATGCCCAATGAACCAAGTTGCACCGTCAGTGAAGATTCGTCGTCTTGGCGCTGATGACGCGGCGGCGTTTTCTGCTTTACGGCGGGAAGTCACACGCGAAAATCCCGTGCCAATGGGTTTGACGTTTGAGGAAGAACTCACTCGCACGCTGGATGGCTTTCGAGGGCAACTCTCTTCGCCTCTTCCAAACGCTGTATTCGGTAGCTTTGTCGAGAGCGAGCTTGCCGCAACAGCGGCCGTTAGTCGCACAGGCCAATTCCCGTCATCGCATCACAAAATGGTGATGTGGGGCGTTTTCACTTCACCTCGGCTTCGCCGTCGAGGACTGAGCCGGCAAGTTGTAGACACCGCGCTTCAACACGCCTTCGACAACGGTGTGAATCGCGTGAACTTACAGGTGTACGTGCCCAACGAACCGGCAATCACGCTGTACAAAGCAATCGGCTTTGTGGAATACGGGGTTGAGTTTGACGCCGTGTGCCTTGATGGCCAGTATTACAACGGAGTTCATATGACGCTTGTAAAAGTCAGGCATAACAGGCCACTGCATCCGACCGCCTTCGGCGTCGGCTGAGCGGCGGCGTTATCCCTCTGGCAGTTTGTTCATCCAAGCTCGTTCTATCATCACGCACTGCAGAATCGAGGAGAAATCATGAAGATTCCGTTATCGTCGCTTTCCGTGTGCTTATTTGGCATTGCATCAATCGTTTGGGCGATTGCTTCACTGAGAGCTGAAAACTCGACGTTGACCATTGCGGCTTGTGTCACAGCTACCCTTTGCTTTGTTGCGGCTGTCAGAATCTATCGCAAGGCCGAGAGTGCCCGCCATTCGTCGTGAATGCATGCAGTGTGTTAACGTCCCTGCGCATCAAGCACTCACGAATAGCTGGCTCGTTTGCGCATTCGGTGAATCATGTGTAAGGAATAACATTTCTTTCCATCGGACCACCTGCGGCGTCCGCTGAAATCAGACGTGGGGCGTCGCAGTTCGACACCATTCGCAATCCTCCGCCGCAGAAGAAAAAAGCCAAAATCAGTAGATTCCGAACTTCTCGCACATTGAAAGTACACGCACCAAGGTCTGCAAAGTCCTGTCCAACAGGAATTCAAATGGAAGGCAAAGAATCAGTGATGAAAGACGAAACGAAGGTAAAAGGACCAGCATCCTATTTCCCGTCAATCGAAAAGACCTATGGTCACCCTGTCGCACACTGGTTTGCCATTCTTAAAGCGGCTGGCGGTATCAAACACATGGAGTTGGTCAATCTCCTAAAGACAGAATACAAACTAGGTCATGGGCACGCGAATGCACTCGTCGCCTATCATCTCAAAGATCAATAATGTTGAGCTTGCGTACTTCAGGTGCAGCTCAAACGTTATGTGTCTCGGAAATTCTGCAGCGTAAGCTCAAGAACGAAATACACATGAACGCGGATGTGGTTCGGGAAATGGCAGAGGCAACCCTCATGGGGGAGATGCCTTTCCCTAAAATCGTTGGAAACCTCATTCGCGAAGGTGTGGAGTACTATCACGTAGACTACATATCTGGTTCGTTCCTTCTATAGCGCAAGCGGAGGTGTCGTTGTTGCCCCGGTGGTGTTTGAGGGTCTGCCAGAGGTGGCTGCGGAGTTCAATGGCGGTGAGCTCAGAGCTGCGATCTTGGATAGTCAGCAGAACGGGCAGAAGTTCCGGCAGTTCTGCGCCAGGGCCATGAAGGCTGGGGTTCGGTCGTACTTCGCCTTCCTGCGGGGCCAACGCGTTCTGTACATTGGTCGCGACGGTGATCAGCACGTGGAGTGGTTCCCGGACGCAAAGAGTGGCGACGCATAACCATTCGTTGCAGGCGCGACGGCCCCGACGGGCCGCGCTCTGAACTCAAACGTTAGGCCGCAGATTCCCGCTTCCCCGTATGTATGGGCGCTGGTTCGCTCTCCTTACCGCGATAGGGTTTCCCTTCCAACATGGGTTTCAGATTGACTTCCACAACCAATCTTGGCACTTCGATACCGTCACCCGGGAGTGGGAAGTCCCTTCGTGGTTCGCTTCAAGGAACCGCTTGTGATCCTCGAAGTCGCACAACTTCAGGTCAAGCCAAAGCAGACGGCAGAGTTCGAAACGGACCACGAGGTCGGCTTTCGCAAATCAGTCCCATCATTGTCACCGTTGAGCCGCCGCAGCCGGCGTCTGCGTCCTGAGGACCCATGAAACGCCCACCGCCCACCCTCGCTCGCCTGCTCTGGGCGATGCCTTGCAGCCTGCTGGGCTTGCTGCTCGGGGCGCTCGCACTGGCCCTGGGTGGCAGCGCCAGGCGCAGGGGCCACACGCTAGAAATCGCGCTGGCCGTGCAGCAGGCTGACGTGCCTGTGTGGGCCGCTCGCCTGCCGTTCTGGGCCATCACCTTGGGGCATGTCATCGTGGGGCAAAGCCACGAGGCCTTGGCGGTGCTGCGTTCACACGAGCGGGTGCATGTGCGCCAATACGAAAGGTGGGGTGTTTTTTTGCTGCTGGCCTACCCGGCATCCAGCCTGTGCGCCTGGCTTCAAGGCCGTTGCCCCTACCGCGGCAACCGCTTTGAGCAGCAAGCGTTTGCGCAAGCCGCCAACCACAACACGGCGGCCTGTGGCTGTAGCACCACCGGCGCCAACACGCCACACGCGCCCTGTGGGTGAAACGCATCAAACCAGGCACTTCGGTGTCTGGTTTTTTACATTCATCCACATAATGCGCCATGGACAAGCTCAAGCAGCTCGAAACCCTGGTGTCAGTGGCCACGCGGGGCAGCCTGACCGCTGCAGCCCGGGCCGAAGGGGTGGCGCCGGCCATCATCGGGCGGCGGCTGGACGCGCTGGAAGAGCGCCTGGGGGTGAAGCTGCTGGTGCGCACCACGCGGCGCATCAGCCTCACGCACGAGGGCAGCGCGTTTCTGGAAGACTGCCAGCGCCTGCTGGCCGACTTGGCCAGCGCCGAGGCCAGCGTGAGCGCCGGTGGCGTCAAGGCCAGCGGGCATTTGCGCATCACCGCGCCGGCCGGGTTTGGCCGCCGCCACGTGGCGCCGCTGGTGCCACGTTTTCACGAGCTGCACCCCGAGGTGACGCTGTCGCTCAACCTCAGCGACCGGGTGGTGGACATCGCCGCCGAGGGCTACGACTGCGCGGTGCGGGTGGGCGATCTGCCCGACTCGGCCCTGGTCAGCGTGCGCCTGGCCGCCCCCCGCCGCCTGTGTGTGGCCACGCCCGCCTACCTGCACCAACACGGCGTGCCACAACACCCGTCTGAGCTGGCGCGTTTTGCCTGCCTCACGCTCTCCAGCGATGCCTCGCAAACGCGGGGCTGGGCCTTTTCGGTGCCGCGTGACGGCGGCGCCCGCGAGCTGGTGCACCTGCGCCCCGGCGGCCCGCTCGATTGTTCCGATGGGCAGGTGCTGCACGAGTGGTGCCTGGCCGGGCACGGCATTGCCTGGCGCAGCACCTGGGAGGTGGAGGCCGACATCGCTGCCGGCCGGCTGTTGCCGCTGCTGGAAGACTTTGCCGCGCCGCCGAACGGCATTTACGCGCTGTTTCCGCAGCGCAAACATCTGGCCTTGCGGGTTCGCCTGTGGATTGACTTTTTGAAGCACCATTACGGCCAACCCGATTTCTGGCGCCAACCCGCTGGCTGACACACCACACGCCCATGAGCACAGACGCCGCACCGAGCACCGCGCCCCTCCGGCTGGAGTGGCTGGCCAACCCGCAACGGCGCCCGGCCGGCCTGCGCCTGCACATCGGTGAGCAGCCCCCCGAAGCCTGGGCCACGCTGTTGACCGACCCCGCCCTGCGCGAGCTGTGCGCGGCCCTGCCCTGCGCACTGGCCACCGCATCCCCACCGGACGACGCCACCCTGGCCGAGCCCACAGCCACCGGGCTGATCGCCCTGCCCGACGCGCAACTGCAACACGCCCCGGTGGACTTCCCCGCCCAGGTGGCGGCGAACCAATGGGTCAGCGGCGCCTGGTACCAGCAGCCGCCGGCCAAACCGGCGGCGGCCCAGGCCGCGTCGCGTGCGCGGGCGCTGCAACTGGTGCAGCTGGTCAGCGCCGACGCCGACACCCACGAGATCGAGGCCGTGCTGCGCCAGGACGCCACCCTGTCCTACCACCTGCTGCGGGTGGTCAATTCGGTGGCGCTGGGCGGGCGGCGCGAAATCACCAGCTTTGCCCAGGCCATTCTGCTGCTGGGCCGCCAGCAGCTGCGCCGCTGGCTGCACCTGATGCTGTTTGCCGCCCGCGACGACGACCCCCGCAGCGCCATGCTGGGCGCCCACGTGACGCTGCGCGCGCGCAGCATGGAGCTGCTGGCCGAGGCCTGCGGCCTGGACCGCGCGGCGCAGGACCTGGCCTTCATGGCCGGCATGTTCTCGCTGCTGGGCACCTTGTTTGGCCAGCCGCTGCCACAGGTGCTGGCCACCGTCACCCTGCCCGACGACTTGCGCCGTGCGCTGTTGCAGCGCGAAGGTGTGCTGGGCCAGCAACTGGGTGTGGTGGAGGCGGCCGAAGCACCTGGCGACGGCGCCCAGCTCAGCACCGATCTGGCCACGCTGGGTGTGCCCACCGTCAGCTTCAACCGCCTGCGCCTGCAAGCCGCCCTGTGGGCCTTGCAGATGACCCAGGCGAGCGCCCCATGACAACGCCAAACCCCTTGGCCGACTGGCTGGCCCTGTGCCGGCAGGCCCTGCAGACCCCGGGCCCGGCGGGGACGAGCGCGCTGGCCACCCTGGAAGCCGCGCTGGCCGAAGCGCACCGACAGCACGAAGCGCAGACGCCCACCTTGCGGCTGGACACGCTGGGCTACATCACCGACTGGAACCTGGGTGCGGCCGAGCTGTTTGGCTACAGCGCCGACGAGGTGCGCGGCCAGCACGTGCTCTTTTTGTACAAGGACGATGGGGAGGCGCCGGCCGAGCTGTTCCTGGCGCAGGACAGCGCGCTGATGGAGGTGCAGCGGCGCAAGAAGTCGGGCGACGTGTTCCGCGCCACCATGGCGCTGCAGATACAACGCGACGCCCAGGGTGAGCCCGAGGGCATGCTGGCGCAGTTCAAGCCCCTGCCCGACGGCCTGAGCAACGACGAGAAGCTGCGCCTGTACCTGCGCATCATCGAAGACAGCAACCAGGGCGTGATGGTGTCGGACGCGCAGGAGCGCATCGTGGTCGTCAACGCCGCTTTCACCCGCATCACCGGCTACACCGCCGCCGAGGCCCTGGGCAAAACGCCCGACCTGCTGCGCTCGGGCCGCCACGACGCCGCCTTTCGCGCCCAGGTGCGCCGCGCCATGAAAGGCCAGCACCCCTGGAGCGGCGAAATCCTGGGCCGGCGCAAAAACGGCGAGGTCTTCCCGCAGTCGGTGTCCATCAGCGCGGTGCGCGACGACCAGGGCCAGATCACCCACGCCTTCTCCATCTTCTCCGACATCAGCGCGCACAAGGAAACCGAAGCTCGGCTGCACCGACTGGCCAACTTCGACAGCGTGACCGGCCTGCCCAACCGCTCGCTGCTGCAACAGCTGGTGGGCCAGGCACTCACCGGCGTGCAGCGCAACAAGAGCCACGGCGCCCTGCTGGTGGTGCACCTGCAGCGCGTGGCCATCCTCTACGACACGCTGGGCCACGACGCCTGCGACGCCCTGTTGCAGGAGGTGAGCCAGGGCTTTCGCAGCATGCTGCGCGACCAGGACGTGCTGGCGCGCACCGGCAACGACAAGTTTGTGGTGGCCCTGCTCAACATCAACAAGCGCGAACACGCGGCCATCGTGGCGCAGAAGATCCTCTCCACCCTGGACCACAGCTTCAAGGTGCAGGGCCACGAGCTGCGGCTGACGGCCAACATCGGCGTCTCCATCTTCCCCGACGACGGCCTGGACACCGCCGTGCTGCTGCGTTTTGCCGAGCTGGCCGCTTCGCGTGCCCGCGAGGTGGGCGACCAGACCGAGGCCGGTGAATGCCTGTTCTACAGCAGCGAGATGAACCAGCGCGCGAGCGCCCACTTCCGGATTGAGAGCGAGCTGCGCCAGGCCGTGGCGCGCAACGAGCTGCGCCTGTTCTACCAGCCCAAGGTGAGCCTGCGCACCGGCCGCATTGCCGGCTCCGAAGCGCTGCTGCGCTGGCACCACCCCGAACAGGGGCTGCTGTCACCCGCGCAGTTTGTGGCCGTGGCCGAAGAAACCCGCCTGATCCTGGAACTGGGCGATTGGGTGCTGAACGAGGCCTGCCGCCAGCAGCGCGCCTGGGCCGACGCCGGCACGGCCATGCCGCCGGTGGCCATCAACCTGTCGGCGCGGCAGGTGGACGAGCGCCTGCCCGAAACCGTGGAAAAGGCCCTGAACCGGCACGGCGTACACCCCTCGCAGCTCAAGCTGGAAATCACCGAAAGCCTGGTCATGCGCAACCCCGACATGGTGTTGCCGGTGCTCAACCAGCTGGTGGCCATGGGCTTGTCGATCGCGCTCGACGACTTCGGCACCGGCTATTCCAGCCTGGCCTACCTCAAGCGTTTTCCCATCACCACGCTCAAGATCGACCGTGCCTTTGTCATCGGTGTGCCCCATGAGGCCAACGACTGCGCCATCGCCCAGGCCATCGTCACCATGGGCAAACAGCTGCGCCAAGAGATCGTGGCCGAAGGCGTGGAAAACCGGGAGCAGATGGCCTTTTTGCGTGAACTGGGCTGCGACCAGCTGCAGGGGTTCCTGTTCAGCAAGCCGCTGGAGGCCGACGAGTACGCGCGCTGGGTGGGCGAGGACCGGCGGCTGGACCTTCAGTAAAGGTCGGCGCGCTCAGGCGCACCACGCTCAAGCCGGCGTCGCGCCCGGCCTGGGCCAGCACCGTGCCCAGCGGGCCGGCCACCGTGCTCAGGCCACCGTATTCGGTATCACCCTCGCGCCCGCAGGCATTGGCATAGGCCAGGTACACACGGTTTTCGCAGGCGCGGGCGGGCACCAGCAGGGTGGGCACCTCATCAAAGGCGCGCATGTTGGCGGTGGGCACCAGCACGGCGTCGGCGCCTTGTTGCGCCAGGTGGCGCACGGTCTCGGGGAACTCCACGTCGTAGCAAATCAGCAGGCCCAGGCGCCAGCCCCGGTAGCTGAACACCGTGGGCAAGGCCGGGCCGGGGGTGAACTGGGCGCGGTCGGCGTCGCCGAACAAATGGGTTTTGGCGTAGACGTTCAGCAACGCGCCATCGGCGCCGATGAAGGCCACCGCGTTGTGTGGCCGGCCTGCCGTGGCACAGGGCCAGCCGCAGACGATGGCGATGCCGTGGCGGCGCGCGGTGGCGGCCACCGCCTGGAGCAAAGGGCCATCGGCCGGCTCCGCCAGCGCGGCGATGGTTGGTGGCCCGAGCAGGTAGCCGGTGAGCGACATCTCGGGACAGACCAGCACATCGGCCCCCTGAACATGCGCCCGCGCGGCGGCTTGGTCCAGCGCACGCAAGGCGGTCGGCACATCGCCCGCATACGGTGTTTGCCACAACGCCAGGGTGAGATCGCTGGCCATCATTCGGGCAAGGCCAAGGGGCCGATGGCGGGGTAGGCCTCGCCGGGGCCGGGGTTGCTGGCGTGGCAGGCGCCGCCCAGGTGGTGCACCATGCCCCAGACGGCGTTGAGCGCGGTCTGCACCGCACCTTCGACCCAGGCGGGCGTCCACGAGATGTCGTCGCCCGCGAGGAAAATGCCACGCTCGGCGGCGGGCAAAGCGTCTTGCATGAAATGGCCGTACATGCGGTGGTTGTAGCGGTAATGGCCCGGCAGCGCACCCTTGAAAGCCCCGAGGAAATGCGGATCGGCCTCCCACGAGACGCTGATCGGGTCGCCGATGATGTGGCTGCGGATGTCCACGTCGGGGTAGATTTTTTGCAAGGCCGACAGCGCCAGCTCGACCCGTTTTTCGGTGCTGTGCGGCAGCATCTTGAGCGCGTCGCCCATCCACGCGTACGACAGGCAGATGGCGGCGGGTTGGTCGGGCCCGTTGTCGAAAAAGTAGGTGCCGCGCGTGAGGCGGTCGGTCAGTGTCATGCCCATCTGTGGCCAGCCGCTCTGTGGCCCGCTTTGCCGCATGTCCTGCCAGAACGGCCTGTCCACCAGCACAAAGGTTTTGGACGACTGCATGTAGCGCGTGCGGTCCAGCGCCATCCACAGCGGCTGCGAGAACAGCGATTCTTCGCAGTCGATCTGGGTGGTCAGCAGCCAGCTCTGACAGGTCACCAGCACGGCGGCGTAATCGCGTGTGACGCTCCAGGTGTCGGTGACGGCGATGTGGCCGTTGGTGGCGCGCTTCAAGGCTTTCACACCGGCACGCGGCGCACCGCCGTGCAGGCTGGCCAAGGACGTGCCCGCCGGCCAATGCGCCATCTGGGCGGGCGCGTGTTGCCACAGGCCCTCGGGCACCTGTTGTACGCCGCCTGTGATCAGGTGCTGGTCTTCGTCGCAGCCGGTCAGCACCACGCGCAGGATTTCGAGCATGGAATTGGGGAAGTCCGAGTCCCAGCCGCCGGTGCCAAAACCCACCTGGCCAAACACCTCGCGGTGGCGAAAGCTCAAGGCCGCAAAGGCGGGCGACTGCGCCACAAAGTCGTAGAAGGTGCGGTCGTCCCACAGCGGCACCAATTGGTCCCACAGCGCCTTGAGACGGGGCACGTCGCGCTCGCGCAAGGCCTGCTGCAGGCCGCTGAAGCCGGCGCCGTCTTCCAGGGCGGTGGCCCAGGCGTCGGCCACCTCACGGAACAGGGGCGGCAAGTCGTCCAGCGAGCGCGCCCAGTGGGTTTGCCCCGCCAGGTCCACCACGGTGCAGCCGGCGGCCGACGTGAGCGGGTTGGGAAAAGGCTGGCTGCCCAGGCCCAGCAAATCCACGTAATGCCAGAAGGCGCGCGACGATGCGGGGAAACGCATGCCGCCCAGCTCGGCCACCACACCCTGCCCGCCCTCGAAGGCCTGCGAGCGCAGCCGCCCGCCCAGGCGCGAGGCCTCAAACACCACGGGCTTCAAGCCCAGCTTCATCAGCTCGTAGGCCGCCGTGAGGCCGGCCATGCCGGCGCCCACAATGGCCACCTCGGTGCCCAGGCGCTCGGCCGGCAAGGTGCCCAGCCCGGCCGGGTGGGCCAGCCAGTCGTCGTAGGCAAACGGAAAGTCGGGGCCAAAAATTGTGACGGGTCGTGTCATGGCCATTCCCTTCAGAACAGGCTGGCCAGCAGCCAGCCGGCGGTGCCCCACATCATCAGCGCCACCAGGCCGTCCAGTGTGCGCCACACCGCCACCGAGTTGAGCCGGCGGCCCAGCCAGAACATGGCCACGCCCAGACCCACAAACCACAGCAGCGAGCCGGTGGCCGCGCCCAGCCCGAACACCGTGCTGCCCTGGCCGTAGGCCAGCGAGGCGGTGCCGATCAGCACGGCGGTGTCCAGCCAGGCGTGCGGGTTGAGCCAGGAAAAGGCCAGGGCCTGCAACACGGCTTGGCGGCGCGTCATGGCCACCGGCACCGCAGCTGCCGCCGCGCCACCCGAGGCGCGGGGATGGCGGAAACGCATGAAGGCCTGCCAGCCATACACCGCCAGAAACAACACACCGGCGCCAATGAGCGCGCCCTGCAGCTTGTCGCTCAGTCCCCCCAGCTGGGCCAGGCCCAGCACGCCCAGAGCGATCAGCGCCACGTCGGTGACCACACACAGCGCGATGGTCAGCCACACGTGCTGGCGCTGCAAGCCCATGCGCAGCACGTGGGCGTTTTGGGGGCCGATGGCCATGATGAGCGACAGGCTCAGCACCAGGCCGGCGGTGAAGGCGGGCGAAACAGACAGGATGGGCAACGCGATGGTCATGGCAACACCTACAACAGGCAAGAGAGTTCAACTGGGTCGCAGTGTGCCGAAATGCCTGCTTTTGTTAAAGGCAATCAATTCATACTCTGTTTACTTAAAAAATAATTGATCAATTGCCGAACCAGTTCTGGGAGCACGGGTGAAGGCTGGGCATGGTGGAATAGCATCACCACGCGGACCCGCAGAAAGCACACATGAGCTTTTCCATCACCCTGGGACAACGCAGCCACCGCTTCGACAGCCTGCGTGAACTCATGGCCAAGGCCACGCCCCTGCGCTCGGGCGACTGCCTGGCCGGGCTGGCCGCCGCCACAGAACAGGAGCGGGTGGCCGCCCGCTGGCTGCTGGCGGATGTGCCGCTGCGCCGCTTTCTGAGCGAACCGCTGGTGCCCTACGAAGACGACGAGGTGACGCGGTTGATCATCGACAGCCACGACGCCCTGGCCTTTGCCCCGGTGGCCTCGTTCACCGTGGGCGAGTTCCGCGACTGGCTGCTCTCGGACCAGGCCACGCCCGAGGCGCTGCGCCGGCTGGCGCCTGGACTCACGCCCGAGATGGTGGCCGCCGTCAGCAAGCTCATGCGCAACCAGGACCTGATGCTGGTGGCCAAACGCTGCGAGGTGGTCACGCGCTTTCGCAACACCCAGGGCTTGCGTGGCCACCTGGGCGTGCGCCTGCAGCCCAACCACCCCACCGACGACCCGGCAGCCATCGTGGCCGGTGTGATCGACGGCCTCGTGTTGGGCGCGGGCGATGCGGTGGTGGGCATCAACCCGGCCTCGGACAGTCTGCCCGATCTGGTGCGCCTCAACCAGGTGTTGGCCGAGGTGTTGGAGCGCGGCGCCATCCCCACCCAGACCTGTGTGTTGACCCACGTGACCAACACCATGCTGGCCATCGAGCAGGGCGCGCCGGTGGACCTGGTGTTCCAGTCCATCGCCGGCACCCAGGCCGCCAACCGCGCCTTCGGCATCGACCTGGCCCTGCTCGACGAAGCCCACGCCATGGTGCAGGGGCTGGGGCGTGGCACGGTGGGCCACAACGCCATGTACTTCGAAACCGGCCAGGGCAGCGCGCTGTCGGCCAACGCCCACCATGGTGTGGACCAGCAGACCTGCGAGGCCCGCGCCTACGCGGTGGCGCGGCGCTACCAGCCGCTGCTGGTGAACACGGTGGTGGGCTTCATCGGCCCCGAGTACCTGTTCGACGGCAAACAGATCACCCGCGCCGGCCTGGAAGACCACTTCTGCGGCAAGCTGCTGGGCCTGCCCATGGGCTGCGACATCTGCTACACCAACCACGCCGAGGCCGATCAGGACGACATGGACAACCTGATGGTGCTGCTGGCCACCGCCGGCCTGAACTTCATGATCGGCGTGCCCGGCGCCGACGACATCATGCTCAACTACCAGAGCACCTCCTTCCACGACGCCCTGGTGCTGCGCGAGATGCTGGGCCTCAGGCGCGCGCCCGAGTTCGAGGCCTGGCTGCAGCACATGGGCCTGACCGATGCTGGCGGGCGCCTGTTGCCCGCTTCGGTGGCTGTGCCCGCCCTGTTGTGGCAAGGGGGAACCCACGCATGACACCGACGCCCGACAACGACCCCTGGGCCACGTTGCGCCGCCACACACCGGCCCGCATCGCCCTGGGGCGCAGCGGCGTCAGCCTGCCCACCCGCGAGGTGCTGGCCTTTGCGTTGGCCCACGCGCAAGCGCGCGACGCCATCCACCTGCCGCTGGACCTGCGCGCCCTGGGCGAAGCCCTGACCACCCAGGGCTGGCCAGCGCCGCTGCTGCTGCACAGCCGTGCGCGCAACCGCCACGACTACCTGCTGCGCCCCGACCTCGGCCGCCGACTGGACGACGCCAGCGTGGCCACCCTGGACAGATGGCGCGCAGGCCCCGACGCGACCGCGCCCGACCTCGTGCTGGTGCTGGGCGACGGCCTCTCGGCCCTGGGCCTGCAGCAACACGGCGTCGCCTTGGCCACCGCCATCCGCGATGCGCTGGAGCCCAGCCTGCGTCTGGGCCCGCTGGTGCTGGTGCAGCAAGCCCGCGTGGCCGTGGCCGACGAGGTGGGCGAACGCCTGGGCGCGACCATGGTGGCCATGGTGGTGGGCGAACGCCCCGGCCTGAGTTCACCCGACAGCCTGGGCATCTACCTCACCCACACCCCACGCGTGGGCACCACCGACGCCCAGCGCAACTGCATCTCCAACGTGCGCCCGGCCGGGCAGGACCCGGCCACGGCGGCCCGCCGCCTGGCCTGGCTCGTGAGCGAAGGGCGCCGCATCGGGCAGACCGGCATCGGACTCAAGGACCACAGCGGCCTGCCCCTGGTGGCCGCGCCCGCGGGGGCGCCTGGCTTAAACTGAAACACCCCCAACGCCGTTCGGTCAAGTTTTTCTCAAGCATGCTCGATGCCCGCCAACTCGAAGCCCTCAACGCCGTCATCGAGCACGGCGGCTTTGGCCCTGCCGCCCAGGCCCTGCACCTGACGCTGGCGGCCGTGTCGCTGCGCATACGCGGGCTGGAAGAGCACCTGGGCCAGCGCCTGCTGGTGCGAGGCAAAACGGTGCGTGCCACGGCCGCCGGACAGGCCTTGCTGGCGCATGTGAAGCAGGTGCGTTCGATGGAGGCCGACTTGTTGGCCGGGCTGCAGGGCCCACATGGCGGCGCGGGCCGCGCGTGGCAAACCTTGGGCGTGGCCATCAACGCCGGCTCGGTGGCCGGCTGGTTTCTGCCGGGCGTGGCACCGCTGCTCAAACGCCACAAGCTGCTGCTCGACATCCTGATCGACGACCAGGACCACACCCACGACGCGCTGAAAAATGGCGACGTGATGGGCTGCGTCACCACCCTGGCCGAAGCCATGCGCGGCTGTGTGGCCGAGCCGCTGGGTGTGATGCGCTACCGCTGTGTGGCCGCGCCCGAGGTGGCGGCGCGTTGCCGCACGGCCAGCGGCGCGGTGTCGGTGCACCGGCTGCTGGCCCAGCCGGCCATCATCTTCAACCGCAAGGACGCGTTGCAGGACACGTTCCTGGCCCAACACTTCGAGTTGAAACAGCCCGAATACCCGCGCCATTTCGCCCCGTCGGTGGAAGCGTTTGAGACCGCGCTGACGCTGGGCCTGGGCTGGGGCATGGTGCCTGAGCAGCACCTGAAGCAACGCCCGGCGCTGGAAGAGGTGCTGCCCGGCGCGGCGGTGGACGTGACACTGTACTGGCAACACTGGGCGCGCGAGTCGCCGTCGGCGCAGCGGCTGACGGCGGCGGTGAAGGCCGCCGCGCGTGCCAGCCTGGTTCAGGGCTGAGCCCGGGGGTCAACCCTTCAGGCAGGTCGACATGAAGGCCTTGCGCTCACCACCCGGCTTGCCGGTGGCCTTGAAGTCGGCGCTGCACTTCGACATCTTCTCGTTCTGCGCCTTGCGCCCGTCACCGCCCTTGGCGCTCAGGCAGGTTTTCATGAAGGCCTGGCGTTCCTTGCCCTCTTTGCCGGTGGTCTTGAATTCGGCACTGCATTCCGACATGCGGTTGTTTTGCGCGGTGGGCGCCTTGGCGGGTTTCGCGGGTTTGGCTTCTGCCGCCGGTGCAGCGGCGGGCGCCGCAGGCGTTGGGGCGGCGGCGGCGCTGGGCGCAGCAGTCTGGGCTTGGGCCACACAGGCCAGGGCAGCCAGGGACAAGGCAACAAAAGTCAGTTTCATGGGGTTCCTCACCTGTTGGGTTGGTCGGCGCCCGGACGGGCGCCGCCGCGCATCACACCCAAAAAGCGCGGGCTTGGCAAGAAACTTGAAGCACCTGTAACACCGCTGTGGCGCCCAGGAAACAGCCGGCTCGTAAAATCCCGCGATGCTTCAAGCCAAGACCGAATTGCTCGCCGCGCTCGCCGCCGAGCTGGACAAACTCTCCCCCGGCGCCGGTGCGCGCGCCGCTTTCGAATCGCCCAAGGTGGCGGCGCACGGCGATTTCGCCTGCACTGCCGCCATGCAACTGGCCAAGCCGCTCAAGGCCAACCCGCGCCAATTGGGTGAACAGCTGCGCGACGCGCTGCTGGCCACGCCGGCCTTTGGCCAGTGGGTCGAGGCCATCGACATCGCCGGCCCCGGCTTCATCAACATCCGGCTCAAGCCGGCGGCCAAGCAGCAGGTGGTGCGCGAAGTGCTGGGTGCCGGCGCGGCCTTTGGCGAGCAGCCGGCGCGCAACGAGCGCGTGCTGGTGGAATTTGTTTCGGCCAACCCCACCGGCCCGCTGCACGTGGGCCATGGCCGCCAGGCCGCCTTGGGCGACGCGATCTGCAACCTGTTCGAGACCCAGGGCTGGAACGTGCACCGCGAGTTCTATTACAACGACGCGGGCGTGCAGATCAACACCCTGGCCACGTCCACCCAGCTGCGCATCCAAGGCTTCAAGCCGGGCGACGCGGAGTGGCCAGAGCAGGCCTACAACGGCGACGACATCCAGGACATCGCCCGCGACTACCTGGCCAAAAAAACCGTGCATTCGGACGACCGCGCCTTCACCGCCAGCGGCGACCCGCAGGCGCTGGACGACATCCGCCTGTTTGCGGTGGCCTACCTGCGGCATGAGCAGGACCTGGACCTGCAGGCCTTCTCGGTCAAGTTCGACCAGTACTACCTCGAATCCAGCCTCTACACCAGCGGCAAGGTCGATGCCACGGTGCAAAAGCTGCGCGACGCCGGCAAGACCTACGAGCAGGACGGCGCGCTGTGGCTGAAGTCGACCGACTACGGCGACGACAAGGACCGCGTGATGCGCAAGGGCGACGGCTCCTACACCTACTTCGTGCCCGATGTGGCCTACCA